>JARBTN010000049.1 GCA_029240195.1 Chlamydiales bacterium | reverse complement strand
AAGAACGCCTGGTCTTTTTAGAAATGCTTCACCATCAACGCCTTATGTTTTTATAAGGCTTTATCCTATCAACTGTTTTAAGCGGTGCCTCTTATGGATGTAGAAATCCTTGCTAGAGTACAATTTGCTCTAACGATTATGTTTCACTATATTTACCCGCCTCTTAGCATTGGCCTTGGCATCATCTTGGTCATCATGGAGTCGGCATTTTTGTTCACCAAAGACCCTTTTTACCAGAAGATGTGCAAATTCTGGACCAAGGTCTTCGCCCTCACCTTCGCCATCGGCGTAGCCACAGGGATTGTCATGGAGTTTGAATTTGGCACCAACTGGGCCACTTACTCTAAATATGTCGGTGATGTCTTTGGCAGCGCTCTGGCAGCCGAAGGAGTCTTTGCCTTCTTCTTAGAGTCGGGATTCTTAGCGCTCCTCCTCTTCGGCTGGGATCGGCTGGGACCAAAGATGCACTTTTTCTCCACATTGATGGTCTGCCTCGGCTCGCACTTCAGCGCTGTGTGGATTGTCGTTGCCAACTCCTGGATGCATACGCCTCAAGGATACAAGATTGTCGGCGAAGGACTCAATGCACGGGCAGAGATCACCGACTTTTGGCAGATGGTGTTCAACCCCTCCTCTGTGGATCGCTTGACTCACGTCGTCATCGGCGCCTGGCTGGCCGGAGCTTTCTTCGTCATTGCCATCTCCGCTTACTACTTGCTCAAGAAAAAGCACGAGCAATTTGCCCTGAGCTCACTAAAAATTGCCCTCAGCCTGGCTCTCTTCTCCTGCTTTGCTCAAGCGGCCTCCGGCCATTCCAGCGGACAAGTGGTCGCGCGCCACCAACCTATGAAGCTGGCTGCTTTAGAAGCCCTCTACGAGACAGAAAAAGGCGCTCCTTTGACTTTATTTGGCATCGTCAACACCAAAGAGAAAAGGGTGGACTACGCCATCCAAGTGCCCAAGCTGCTCAGCTTCGTCTGCTTTGACGATATGAACGCCGAAGTGCAAGGCCTCGATCGCTTTCCAGAAAAAGACTGGCCCAAAGTGCAAGTCATCTTCTACACCTACCGACTGATGCTCAGCATGTGGGGAGCCATGCTCTCTTGCGCTCTGCTCACCGCTTACTTCATCTATAAAGGCACCCTATCGCATCAGCGCTGGCTGCTACGCGCCCTCACCTTCTCGGCCCTCTTCCCACAGCTGGCCAACCAAGCCGGTTGGGTTTCAGCTGAGATGGGGCGCTACCCTTGGCTTGTCCATGAGCTGCTCAGAATCTCAGATGGCCTTTCAAAAGCCGTCACGGCCAACCAGATCTTAGGCTCGATCATCATGTTCACCTTGATCTATAGCTTGCTCTTTATCTTGTTCCTCTACCTGTTGCATGAAAAAGTCAGCCATGGGCCAGAAGACGATGATCCAACAAATACTTATCATTTAATTAAAGACCAGGTGGGAGGATAGCTCCATGGAACTCGAGCATTTACAGATGTTGTGGTTTGGCATCTTTGCCATTTTAGTGACTGGCTATGCCGTATTGGATGGATTCGATCTCGGCGTCGGCATTTTACAGCCTTTGTTCAGCAAAGACGATTATGACCGCCGCGTCATGCTCAACACCATCGGCCCGGTCTGGGACGGCAACGAAGTGTGGCTAGTCACGGCAGGCGGAGCCTTATTTGCCGGCTTTCCCGCTGTCTACGCGACGTTCTTCTCCGCCCTCTACACGCCATTTATGGTGCTGCTAGCGGCGCTGATCTTTCGCGCTGTAGCCATTGAATTCCGCAGCAAAAAGCCGATGAAGTGGTGGCGCTCTTGCTGGGATTGGATGTTTTCCCTCTCTAGCCTAGTCATCACCCTTTGTATGGGTGTGGCGCTCGGCAAGCTGGTGACCGGCATCCCTCTCGATGCGCAGCAAGAGTTCAACGGGTCTTTGGGCGATCTATTTGATCCCTACTCTCTCTTGATGGCGGTGACGGCAACGGCGCTATTTACTATGCACGGCTGCATCTATGCTGTGATGAAGACAGAAGGCGAGACACACGACCGCCTGCGCGTTTGGGTCAACCCGACGATCATCTTCTTTATCATTTGCTACGCCCTGCTGACCATGGTGACGTTGATCTACCTGCCTCATATGACTGAGGCACTCCGCGACCGCCCCATTTTCTTCCTCCTGGCTGTATTTAATATGCTGGCCATCGCCAACATCCCCCGCGAAATTAGCCGCGGCAAAGATGGGCGCGCTTTCCTCTGCTCTTCGCTGAGCATCATCTTTTTGATGCTACTCTTTGCCGTCGGCACATTCCCCACGGTCTTAAGAGCGTCCAATGATCCAGAGCACCTCAGCTTGACCATCTACAATGCTTCAAGTTCTTACTTGACATTGAAGACGTTGCTGATCATTGCCGGCATCGGATTTCCGATGATCATCTCCTACACCATCGGCATCTACTGGGTGTTCCGAGGCAAAGTCAAGCTCGATAAGACAAGCTACTAGCAAAAGCTTTAGCATCTCTTAAAGCTTTAGCATCTCTTTTAGCTAATTCAATAGGCTTCAGGCCATGGTCGATAGACCTTGGCCTGAAGCCTATTGTCTTTTTAAAGGGACGCTAGTCTGTCCCCTCTAACAACTTTAAAACCTTATCGATAAAGAGCAAATTCTCTGGACTCTCTATTGTCGTTGCAAAGCTAGATAGAATCTTTTGTTTATCCCTTAATATTTCTGTAGGTGTTTTCCCCATGTAGGGGGCATCTCTATTTGCCCCATTTTTTAGAAGAAAGCGCACCCGACTTAAAAGAACTTGGCCAATTATCGGGAATAAGCTAGTACCTCATCCACTTAATTTTGATGCATATCAAACTGTGCGAAAGCTTTCGCATCAGTTTGGCAGCTCACCATTAAATGGATAAGGTACTAGAGAGCGGGCGCAGCGAAAGCCAATATGGCCAAGCTGAACGCTTGGAGAGTGGGCATTTCTTAAAGACGGGCGGCACTCTTGAGCGGGAGTGAACCAGCATCCCCCTTTGACGATATAAAGGGAGGGGTTCTTCTTGGGAGTTTTGGCAAAGGGGTGCGATTGGTAGGGCGAGGCCGTCCATTCAAAGACATTGCCAAGCATCCCTTGCAGCTGAAAGGAATCTTTGGCAAAAGAGGAGACGGGGCGAGCGCCGCTCATCTTATCTTGGGCGCAGCAGATGAGAGAAGGATCTAGCGAGCTTTGGCCAAGCGCTGCCGCCTCCCATTCATATTCGGAGGGCAGGCGATAGGTGCCGGGAGGCAAGCCCTCTCTTTCACTGCGCCATTGGCAATAGGCTCTAGCCATATGCCAGGAGATGAGCGTTGCCGGTTGATCGTCCCCTTTGGAGTAGATACTTCTTTGGTAGGCGGGAAAGAACGCTTGGAATTGGCGGTTGGTGATCGGCCTTTGGTCTAGGAAGAAGGGCGCTATTTTGGCGCGAAAGCGCGGGCGCTCATTTTCAGCTCCATCATCGGCGCCGAGCAGCACTTTATCTGAAAATTCGATCAGGCTCATCCCCTCTGGAGTTGGCTCTCGCCTGATGGCTGTCAATTTGGGAGTGGAGAGCTTTTGCTCATAAGCGCTTAAACTTTTTAAGAGCTCTTCCGGAGATTTAGGGAATGAGAAGCTCTCTTCAACTAAATGGGACCAAAACGGGTCTCGCTCCGGAGCAAGCTCAGCCAAAGAGGCAAAATAGCCGAGGGGCTTTTTTTGACCAATCAGCTGGTACATCAAAGCAGTGAAAGCATAAGAGATGGGATCAAAGCGGCCCAAGCGCCCCAAGCGCTCTTCAGCTTGAAAGAGGCATTCATCTTGAAAGAGAGGACTTTTAGCATCATGGAGAGCTGGGTAGAACCGCGCCTCTAGGGCCGACTCTAAATCGTCGCCAAAATAGAGAAAGCTTTCGATGTAGCAATCGAGATAGACAGCGAGTTGGGTTCCTTGAGAGACAAAAAAGTCTTTTAAAGAGAGGGTTTGAGGGAGGGCGCGCTCTAAATAAATGGAGCGGGCAGCTTCCCTAAAGGCAAGCAACCCTTGAAGCACACCTTGGGCGATTTGCAGCAGGGCGCGCTCTGGATTTGAGGCTTTTTGCCATTCAAAAGAGGAAAGCGGCTGCAGACCCTCGGGGTAGCTTTTGACGCTATAGTAGATATTATCTTGGTTGGCAAGGGCTTTTAAAGGGATCAATCCCTTTCTTTGAAAAAGGGGAAGGATAGAGCGGATGAGCTCAAAGCGGACGATGAAATTATCGCCATTGGAGAAATGAGGCGGGATGACGGTGAGGGCTAAAGAGCCCTCACTTTCGTAGACCGTTCCAAAGGGGCCTTCTTCAATCTTCTTCTGGATTGGGTAGGAGCCTAGAGCTGGAAGCTGGTTGGGGAGCAGGCTGGGCAGCTGGTTGGGCAGCTGGAGTGGAGTCATATGCCGTTCCTATCGTTTTTTTCGCCTCGGCGCTGCTAGACTTAGACCTGCGGAAGATGCGTTGGAAGAGAGTTTCCATAGACACCTTGCGTTTGGGCCTCATGTCTTGCCGTCCGGTGGACAATTCATGCAAATTTTCAATGGCAATAAACGCTGTCGGGTCGATGCTATGCACCAATTCTTTGAGCTCAGAGAGCTGCAGCCTTTCGGCGATGACATATAAAATTTCTTTTTCGCTGTCGGAGTATCCCCCTCGGCCATACATGACCGTCACGCCAAGCTGCAGCTCGCGGATGATCGCGCGCTTTACTTTGCGCGACTCTTTAGACACGATGAGCATCGACTTACTTTCATGCAAGCCTAAAATGACCGCATCCATCACTTTGACGGCGACAACATAGGTGATCAAAGAAAGCAAAGGCGGATGCCAGTCTTGAAAGATGATGCCGGCAAGGGTAAAAACGAATACGTTGCAGACAAAGACCACTTGGCCGACGGTGAGGCCGATGGCGCGGTTTAAGATCAGGCCCAATATCTCTGTGCCATCTAAGCACCCGCCATAGCGGATGATGAGGCCGATGCCGGCGCCGAGGAGAGATCCGCCAAAGACGACGATCTCGATGGTATCCCCTGAAAAGCTATGGGGCAAATAGCGATGGATCCACATCATAGACAGAGCAAAGCAAAAACTAGCCAGCAGCATATGAAAGACAAACGTCTTGCCGATGCAGCGATACGCCAAGAATAGAAAGGGAATGTTAAATGAGATGAGAAAGAGCGGGGTCAAGTGTTGGCCAAAGAGATTGCCGGCAATCATGGCCATGCCGACGACGCCGCCGTCGATCAAAGAATTGGGAACGAGGACAAACTCCACCGATAGAGCCGCTAAAAAAGCGCCGATCGCCATTCCTAAGAAAGAGATCAATAAAGATTGCCAGGATTTAGAAGACTGCCTTTCTAAGTGCATGCTTGACCTCAAGCGGTTGACGTAAGAGGTTAGAAATATTGTTAAAGGCGGATGTATATGAAGCGAAGGAATGGATTCATTCAAAGAATGATTCGGGTGATCTTGCCTGACGAAAGGCCTTGGATAAGGCGGCAAGACCGGGAAACTGATAAAAAAAACGCGAGAGACGGGACTTGAACCCGCAACTTCCGGCTTGACAGGCCGGTGCTCTAACCGATTGAACTACTCCCGCATAAGTTGGGCGCAACAGGACTCGAACCTATGACCACCTGTTTGTAAGACAGGCGCTCTACCAACTGAGCTATGCGCCCGAAGGCTTTAATCTCTTATGCTGCTTAAAACATGTATTATCTTATAAAAGAAGCGATTTTTTCACAATGGAATTTGTTTATTTTTTTAGCGCTCATTTTTAAGGTTTTTAAAAATAGGGCTTTGCAAAATATTTTACAAATTTTCAGATTGAAAAAGGGAAGAAAAAGAACCTTGCTTTTGTTGGAAATAGCTAAAATCGGTGAATTCATCGATTTGAATGGGCACTGCCGTGATGAACCCCTCATTGAGCAGCTGCACATCGCTTTCAGCCTCTTCAATGAACTGCGCCTCTCTCACGCCAAGCCAGTAATACTTAGAGCCGTGCGGATGGAGCCGCTCTTCCGGTGCATCAGTCCAGTACCCCTTCCCTTGACGCGAAAGGCGAAAACCACTGATCTTTTCCGAAGCTCGGGGAAAGTTGACATTTAAAAAAGAGCCCTTGGGCAGAGGATGCTCTAAAACAAAGCGCACAATCGGAGCGATATAGGGCTCAAATCGGGCAAAGTCGACCTCTTTAAAGTCGCGGCAGGAAAAGGCAATACCGGGAATACCTCTTAAAGCGGCCTCGATGACGCAGGCTACAGTGCCGCTATAGAGGACATTGCGCCCCTCGTTGCTGCCGCGATTGATGCCAGAGACGACCAAATCGGGAGGCTCTTTTAAGAGCACGCCGAGCGCGAGTTTGACTGTATCGGCAGGGGTTCCGCTGACGCTATAGACCTCCGCCTCGCTGGGCCAGCGGATCTCTTCAATCAGCAAAGGGGACCTGGTCGTTAAAGCCAGACCCATAGCCGACTGCTCTCTAGAGGGGGCCACCACAATTAGATTGCCCAAGCCCTCTAAAGAATTCCAAAGATGGTACAGGCCTTGGGCCTCCACGCCATCATCGTTGGTAATGAGTATCGTTGGTCGTTTCATAAGTCCTCTTTTCTTACGCTCTATTCAGACGCCCGACAGAGCGACCTTTTGACGGGAAACCCAATGAGGACGTCATAACAGGCGATCAAGTGCTCGACGCCATTCATGGCCCGGTGCGGCTTCATTTCCGGGGCCAGCCCCAATTCAAAAGCAATCACATCTTTGGATAAGCGGGTCATCTCAGGTATCGAGCTCTGCTCTTTA
Organism: Chlamydiales bacterium; assembly: GCA_029240195.1. Taxonomy (GTDB): domain Bacteria; phylum Chlamydiota; class Chlamydiia; order Chlamydiales; family JARBTN01; genus JARBTN01. The sequence goes on along the minus strand of JARBTN010000049.1, from coordinate 26,758 downwards.
GCCAGCTGTTTGATCTTTTCCCCCCAATACATGGACGCTAAATCGAGCCAATGATAAGGCCACTGCAATTTTTCTTGGCGATAGACTGGAACGAGCTGCGAAAAGAACGGGCGGTCAAAGGAGGGGTTTTGCCCGATGAAGAAGGCGTTGTTGCGATGAATTTGATATTGAGCAAAGAGAGCTTGGACCTTTTCGCCCACTTCTTGCTCTGACTTGCCAAAAAGGCTCTCTTCCTGTGTCCATCCATTGACTTTTAAGCTGACCGGATCGGCCGCTTGAAACACTTCCGGCGGATGGAGGAGGCTCTCTGTCAGGGAATCGAGCACCGCTCCGCTATTTAAGTCCAATATCTTAATTGCCATTTCCAGCACCCGGTGGCGATGCCAATCAAGTCCTGTCGTCTCTAAATCAATAAATATGCCAAACACCGTATCACCAAAATCTTGAGCGTTTATCTTCTTAAGCGTATATCTTAAAGCTACTTTGCCAACTGAAAAGGGGCGGGGGCCTGCTCCAGCTTCTCAAGTTTCCCAGTATTATGCAAGTGGCTGATCCTTAATTTTCAAGTTGCCTAAAAGAAAAAGTTAAACTATAATAGTAAACTTGTAAACAAAATTTAAAGCACTAAAATGGACGTCTTCAAACGTAGTTTATCTTTTCTTCTCCGATTCAGGTACCCCGTCTCCTTGCCAGAAGAAGTGGCAGAGGCCATCGGCATCCCCATCTCCAATTTTTTCTCATTTGGCGAGATGTGCGCCTATCTCATGAGCGGTGCAGGCCGGCCGACCACCCTCTTTAAAATGATGGAGCGCAAAGCCGCAGAATTGGCCTTTGAACGGGCGGCAAAAAAAGAGATCTTTTTACACACCTCTCTCTTTTCCTACTATTTTAATGACAGCTGGCTCGAATTTTCCCTAGAATTTGACGAAGATCAATTGCTAAGGCGGCTCTACTTGCATCATAAGAGCCTTCCCGAACCTTATGAGATGCTCTTAAAGCACGGGAAAAAGAGCCCGGCCACTCCAGCCTCTCTTAGCCCCCGCCTTCCTTTCTTGCGCCAAAAACGTTGAAATACAGGCTTTAGCTTTTAAGCCAGGCTTGAAACAGCGGCTAAAGGCGCAGCCTCTAGATGGATCAAATAGGCCGATAAAGCTTCAGAGCGGCCATAAAGCTTGACCTGCAACGCCTCTTGCGGCCACTTCATCGCCTCTAAATAAGAAGCAACTTTTGCCAATTTTAAAAAGGGCGCGGAAAATACCAGTTGGTTTTCCTGGCAATGGTCGAGCAAGCCCCGCACAATGCTGGGAGCTTGACCGCAATAATCAAAGTCGCGACTCAAAGAGGCGATGATGCATGAGCCATTATGCAGGCTCATCTTCAACCCAACCTGGTCGCTCTCCCCACGGCTGACATTAAAAGATTTTAGTTTCTCATGCAAGGTGGCAGCGCCTTTCAACGTATCAATCCCCGATTCAAAAGAGAATAAAAACCGCCCTTGGCTAGCATGCACGAGAGCTCCACCAAACGAGGCCACGGTCTCCTCCATAAAGAAGGAGAGATCGCGAAAGAGCTCATAGGAAACAAGATCGCCGCGCTTCAAGCTAATATTGCCAAAGCCAACCACCTCCAAAAAGAGCAATACTACATGAGATAGCTTGAAATGCTCAAGCGGAGCGAGCACTTGCTCGGGAAAATATTTGCGAAAGTAGGCGCTATTGAAGACAGTTCGGCCACGCGTAGCCAAGTCCTCTCGCTCTAAGTTTTCGATCTTCAGCGTCTTCTTGAGCTTGGTGCGATTGGAGACGCGCACATGCCCGGCCTTTAAAAGGGGGTCTAAGAAAGAGTGCACACTCCCCTCTTCCATCTCTAAAGAGAGCGACGTCTTCTTGGCATCATCGATGCTGAAGACCACAGCAGAGGACAGCTTATCCCCCACCATGCTCGCCCGGTAGCGCCCCCCAGGAATCTGCACTAAAGACATCACAGATTGCCCAATGTCAAGCTCTTTTAAGAAAATGATCTGACTGCAATCCTCAAAATCCTGGTTTTGGCACGAGCGAATAGACGGATGCGGCGCAAAGACAAGCTCTAGATTGCTCTGCGGATCGACAGGCACTTCGCCCTTACAAAGCGGGCAATTCATCTGGCTTTTGATGGAAGAGAGCTCTTTAAAAGACAAGCTGCACTCCCCGCAGGTTGGACAGCGAATGAGCCATGACATCTCGAGCAGCCGCTGCCGCGTTGCCGCTAAAAATAAGTCGAGCAAGCGCTTAGCCGGCACTCCCCAAAGGCGCGCCAGATAAAATGGGCTCATGCGCCGCACCTGCCGATCAGAGGCCTCCAATAAAAAGGTGAGGAGCTGCTTGATCCATACGGCGCGGAAATGTTCGCTGACAAGGGCTTGAGCCCGAAGCCTTAAAAGAGACTGCTTCTCCAAGCTGAGAGTCGCGCCAAAGTCGATCGCCCGCATCTCTCGGCTAGAGAGCTTGCCATAAAAGGCCTTTAAAAAATTGCTCAGCTTATAGCCAATCCAATAAGGGACAGAGACGGCTGAAAACAAGCCGCTCGACTCCACCTGAATTTCATGGGTGACTTTGACCCCGTCAGCTTCTTCGACAAGTGTAATCTCTTGAAGCATCCGCGAGATGGGGCCACTTTCAAAGGCCGTCAGCGAAGAAAAGAAACGGCCGGCGATCCAGTTTCGCGTCCGACTTTTGACAGGCCAAGCGGGCAGGGCCTTGAGCACAATGTCTTGCATATCTTCTTTTAAAAAGCAGGCGCCCTCTGTAAAGGGCAATCCTTGTCGCTTGCCCGACTCCTTTCCAATCAAAGCATCCCATACGCTTTCGATGCTCGCCTTAGTCGTCCATTCCCAATGAAATTTTCTCCCTTCTAACTGCATGACAGATCCCTTCGTCGTAGCATTTCTTGAAAAGTCAGCCCCATCTCTAAAGCGAGTACTGCAAATCAAACTTAAGTTGATGGGGTACTAGTGCCCGACCACAGATGTTGTTGCGCACTAGAGTTGATAGCGCTTAATCTCTCCATCTTGACACTTAAATCCGACATAAGCCTCTTTCGTCGGCGGAATGTAATAAGCTTCGAAGCAGTAAATATCGACCTGGGCATGCAGCGTCTTGAGTATCTCTAGGCGCGCGCTTTTCTGCTTTTGAATCTCTGCTCTCACTAAGTTTTCATCCTGCTGCCCAAATTGAATGGCATCTTCAAGGCCCGGAATCTCTTGCAATACCTTCTGCAGCTGCTCCTCTTGGCCGGCGCTCAACTTCGAGCGCTGCTTTTTCGTCTCTAAAATAGCCAAAATCTGCTGCGTCTCTTTGAGCTGGTTGGCAAGGAGGTTGAGCTTTTGCATGAGCGTCCGAAGCCTTTTCTTTAGTTCCGTCACATCGCCAACGTGAACCTTTGTCTTGACACCATTCTCAGAGCCTAAAATATTGACCCGAATCAGCTGCTTTGCAATCAGCTCGCCGCCGATGACAGCTCCGGGATTGCCGACAATTTCAATGCTCTCTTCCGCTTCGACATGGCTATTTAGACACTCTTTTTCAATCACAATCCTTTTGGCGCGCAAGTCGGCATTTGTCGCAAGCGCGCAATGGACAGTCTCTTTTGCTTTGATCATGCCCTGCCGCTTATGCACCACAGAGCCGGCAATGAATACATTGCCCCTCAAACTCTCCACCGTCGCATCCTCGACAGAGCCGCGAATCTCGACATCGCCTTCGGCAGAGACTGTAAATTTGGGTTTGACATCCCCTTTAATCAACACCTTCCCGACAAAGCCTACGATATTGCCTTCGCTAAAGTCCACATTGCCTTCGACGATATACATCGGCTCGATGTCGATAAATTTCTCATCCGGCTTCCACACAATGTGGCCCGATTCTGTGGCATAGACAGAGCGGCCATCATCGGAAATCTGCACGTTGCCGCCAAGCTTAACGCCCTTCTCATTCGCACCAAGCTCTTTTTTCTTGAGAATCCGTCCATCGACAGTGTAGCCATCTTCGCCAATCACGACATCTCCCACTTGCAACAAAAGCTGGTTGCGGTCGGCGATGTTGATCTCTTTGATATTGCGCGTATCGATGGTCAAAAGCTCCATCATCTTTGTGAATTCTTTGTGCTCGTCTTCTTGGAAAAATTTCTCGATGCGGCCGATGGCATCATCGACGGGCGCCTTGCCTCGGGCCACTTCAAAATAGCCGATAAAGCGCGTCTTCAACGCCTGGCGAATGTGATTGAGCATTACCCCTTTGATGATCGAGCGTTTTTTCAGCGCTTTGAAAATCGCCCCCTCTTCCAATTCCTCACTTCCGGGGAAGATAATCGCTTCCGCCAAAAGCGCATCTGCGCTGACGCTCAAATAGATCAAGCCCCCCTTTTCATCTAAAGGGTCGCAGTCAAATGTCTTAACCGCCACCAGCTCATACTGGCAATGAAAATCAGTGATGAGGCGCTGGACAGCCTCTTCATCAGGGGTCTCCACCCGCTGCTCTTTTAAAAACTCGCGCAAGTACTTTTCGCGATCTTCTTTAGACGGCAAATAAAACGGTTCATAAAAGGAGCTCGGGACCTGCACAAAGGCCTTGCCCTCTTTGAGAAGGAATTTAAACTTGGTCTTAAACTCAGAGCGAGTTTTGTGGGCAAGGGCCACTTTCGACTCATCTTCATCGAAAGCAATGGTCACAATTGCCTCTTTATGCCCAAAGACAGACTGCGAATCTTTTTGCAAAATGCGGATATAGGTCGATGTCTGACTTAAACCAATCTGGTCCAATCCCTTTTTGATCGCATAGTCTAGAGTCGGTCCACTAACTGTCACTTCCTTGATCGCCATAGCGCGCCAAACCTTGAGTTAAAGCTCTTTTTGGCAAACTAGCGACTTTTGGGGAAATAAGCAAAAAAATTTTCCAATTTTTTTAAAGGGCGAAAGCTTTTGCCAGCAGCAAAGCGGAGAATAAAGGAGGGAAAAAAAGAAAAAGGGGCTTGAAGATAGCCCCTAAAAAAAATAAAAAAGTTGGGACAGCTGTAAGCCGGATTCTGTCAACCCCTCTAAAAAGAAGGGAAGGGCAATCATTCCTCTAGGGATCCCGTCGCCGAGATCCTCAAGCGATCCTTGAAGAAGATTGGGGGGAAAACCTCTTCTTCTCTCTTGCTTCGGATAGGGTTTGTCAACTTTTAAGTTGCCTTAAAAGCAGCTCTCTCCCAAAGAGAGCCTTTTCACCCTGTCTTGAGAGGGGAAATCCCCTCTCAAGCGGTCTGTTTTCTGTTACACTTTCCGTAGCCTTACGGCCCCCAGCCGTTAACTGGTATCCTTTCCCCTGAAGTCCAGACTTTCCTCTTCCGCTTTGGATGAATCCAAAAGCGAAAGCGATTGCCCGCCGTCCCAAATGAAAACCTTAAAAGAAGATGCTTCATCTTTTCTGAAGCTCCAAGCCTTAGCTTGCGGCAACCTTGCGGCGGCGGCGCGTCGCTTGACGTTCGCTCACTTCGAAGATTTCGCTGTCTTGCCAGTAATGAATGCGGGAGCAATGTTCGCAAAACACCAAGCGCTCGCCCTTGCGCACTAAGTTTTCGTGCTGCGCTGTCACGACAATATGGCATCCACTGCAAGCGCGGCTTTCAATGGGCACAATGACGCGATCGCGCTTGTTTCTCAGCAAGCGGTCGTAGACGCTGAGAATTTCTGCGTCAGCTTCAGCCACCAGCTCTTCTTTTTCCTGCAAAAGGCTCTTGCCTTCACGATTGATATTGACAATGCTCTCTTGAATCTCTGTCTCGACTAGGCGACTATTTTGCTCTGTTGCCGTCATCGTATCTTGCAAATTCTTTAAGAGATCCTCTTCGGCAGCCACTTTATCCATGAGGTCGCCAAGGCGTTGTTCTTTGGCCGATTTTTCCCGTTCAGCGGCAGAAATCTCTTGTGTCAGCGCATTGAACTCGTCAATTTTTTTGATGCTATTTTGCTGCGATTCCAATTTCTTCAGACGGGCGCCAATATCGCCGATTTCATTTTCAAAAAGGCGCACACCCTTTCTCAAATCGACAAGCTCGGACTCTTTGAATAAAACCTGTTTTTTCAGGTCTTCCTTAATCGACTTGATATGGGCAAGCTCTTTTTGCCTATCTCTTTTAAGACGCATCAAGCGAATCATTTTGATGTCGAGCTCTTGAATTTCTAAAATAACCTTAAGCGACTTTAACATACCCTCTACCTAAAGTAATAAGACCTGATTGTGGGGTGAGCAAAGAAAAGAGCATTCCCATTGAAAATGTCTCTTTGCCCTCGTTTTAAGCAATTTGCTTTTCCGTGCAGAAAAGCGTTCATCCAGTAAAACTTGGGAGAATACGCACGTGCTAAGCTTTTGCCTTTGCCTCTTCAACCGAAATTGATTCAAAGCCGTTCTAGTTATAAAGCCTTTAGCTTGCAAACTTAAAGCAAATCGAGCGCGTCAGCTATACCTTTTCAGGCCCTCGATGAAAGCGGCAAAAAAACTGGAGAGCAGCCCCTCCCCCGCATAAATATCCAAGCTATCATAGCTTAGATAGATAATTTTGGCAATTAAGGAAATAGAGTTTTTCTCCACGGTAGCCAAGAGCGGCCCCTGAGATAAGGAAAAAAGGGCAGCAGCGGCTCAATCTTGATGGGAGATGAAAAAATCCAGACCGCTCAGGAGTAGTTTTGAGCAGCCTTTTCCATTTTTTTCAACAGTGGACTAGAGATATTGCTTTGACTAAATCGACATTGTTTTGTAAATTGTTTAATGTACGTCATTATTTTTACCTTTAACGACAACAACCTAAAAAACCACTAGAATAATTTAGTTTTAGGCGCCCCTAAAAAAAGAACTTGATGCCAGAAAGCGACCGATTCAGCGTTTTTAGCGGGCCAAAGTCTTTCAAAAACTTTTTTGTTCCCAAATCAATACATAAAAAGCCTTTCTATACTAAAAAAGGAGACTATCCATGAAGAAATTACTCACAACTTTCGCTGCCACTATCTTGTCTTTGAGCGCTGCCTCAATCTCAGCTGAAGAAGTGCGCGGCTACGCCGGCTTAATGGGCGGTCTTAACTCGATCATCTCCCATAAAGGCACAAAAGACGTTGCAGGTGTCCCAACAGAGTATATCACAAAACTCAAAGACCATGGTTTTGGTGGTGCCTTTGCAGGAGCTCGCTGGTCCTCAGGCTTAAGACTCGAGGCCGAATACGCTTACCGTCAAAACAAAATCAAAGAATACACAGATGCCGGCACATTGGTTGTAAGCGTACCAGCGGATAAAGCCCGCCAACAGATGCAATCGCTGATGGCAAACGTCTACTACGACATTCCTGTTGAAAACAGCCCTGTCATCCCATTCGTTGGAGCTGGTATCGGCGCTGCCCGCATCAACACCCGAGGCACAACGCTCGGTTTGACAACGCACAGCAAGAATAAAGACGTAGGCATGTACCAGCTGATGGTCGGTATCGACGGCAGACTCAATGACAGCACGCGCGCCGGTGTCACCTATAGCTACTACAGATGCGGCCATGTCCGTTTAGATTCCAGAGACGTCGCAGGGACTTCTTGGAAAACTAAATCGCAAGGGCATTCCGTTTCCGCAAACGTGAAGTTCGAATTCTAAGTTCCTTGAGCGGGCAAGTGGCGACACTTGCCCGCTTTTTTTTTCTTTCTCAAAAAAAGAGCAATCATTCATAAGCCAAATGTATAGCCTTTTTTTAAAGAGAGAGAAAAAAACATGTCTAGCCCCCTTCATATGCTGCTGTTCACCAGCGCCATCTTATTGATCATCGCCTTTGACTTAAAAAAACATCGGCAAAACTTTTCTTTAAAAGACTCGATTCGAGAAAGCATCCTTTGGGTCGTGCTCGCCCTCGCCTTCAACGTCTTCATCTACTTCACTCAAGGCCAAGCGCCCGCCTTTAACTTCCTGTCGACCTACCTCTTAGAAAAAGCGCTCAGCATCGACAACCTCTTTATCTTTCACACCCTCTTTCAGATGTTTAACCTCACCATCAGCGAGCAACACCGCTGCCTGATCTGGGGAGTGCTGGGAGCCTTCTTTTTCCGCGCCGTCTTAATCCTAGTGGGCGTCTCGATGTTAGAGAGCTTCTCCTCTATCTCTTATATCCTTGGAGCCTTCCTTGCCTACACCGCCTATCAAATGGCCATCCACCCCCCAAGCAGCGAAGTGAAAGACTTTGCCCTCTTAAACTTCTTAAAAAGAAAGCTACCCGTCACTGAAGAAAAAGCAGAAGGTCAATTCCTCGTCAAAGAAAAGGGGAGCTGGAAAGTGACACCCCTTCTGCTCTGCCTCATCTTAGTGGAAGCAACAGATATCCTCTTTGCCATCGACTCCATCCCAGCAGCCCTAGCCATCTCCAAAGACCCCTTCATCATCTACACAGCAAACGTCTTCGCTATCCTCGGCCTCCGCTCCCTTTACTTTGTCGTCAGCCAGGCAGTCCAATCTTTTTACTACCTGCACCATACCCTTTCATTCATCCTCGCTTTCATCGCCGTCAAGCTCCTCATCGCTCAAATCTATCACATCCCCCCCAGCATCACCCTCGGCATCATCGCCACCTCCTTCACAATCGGCATCATCGCCTCTATCAGGCATAAAAAGGAGAGCTCTTAAGGAAAAAAAGGCGGGAAGAGGGTTTCACCCTCCCCCACCAAAGGGCCTGCCCTTTGGAATCCCGCATGCTTTAAAAGAAAAAGGGTTTAAACCATGCGGCTAACGCCCCAAGGTTTAAACCCTTTTTTTGATCCTTCTGCCCCCTATACGCCTCAAACCCACCTTAGAAAATGCTCTTGATGCGCCCTTAAGTTTATTTGGGTTCGGCCTGGTACGCAACTACCCCCTCTTCCCATTGCTTTAAAAAGGTCTCGGCATCGAGGCTCATCGCAATGCTGCCTTTGACATCGAGCACTTCGCCCAATAGATCGATCAGTTGATCAGGATAGCCGCGCTCTTTGAGCGGCGTTAAATCGACTTGGCTCTCTTCTTGGATATGGCCACCAAAAAAGCCCTCGCTGATCAAAGACTCTTGAGAAAAGGCGGGACGATCGGCGAGCATTTGGTAGAGGACGCATCCCATACAAAAGAGATCTTTGGCTTTGAGCAGCTGCTTAAGCTGATCTTTAGCCTCTTGAGAATTTTCTTCCTTCAATACGCTTAAAACATCCCTGAGTTTCAACTCCATGCCGACCGGCACAAATTGCTTGGTATGAGCAATATCGACAGGCCTAACTTCAGTGCTTTTTCTTAAGTCTAAAATACCGTCAAAGTCGGCCAGGCGAAAATCAAATGCTCTCCCTTCTTTGCGATAGAGCACATTGCCAGGCTTGATATCTTGATGGGCGACATCCTGACTGTGCAAGAATGCAAGCCCTTTGAGGAGACTGCTCCCCCCCTGCAATTTGGCCTCGGTTCCAATCTTTTGGGTCGGGTAAACCCCCTCTTTGCCCTCCAAGTCACCTTGATAGAGATCGATCAAAGCGGCCGATTGCTTGGCAGCTGTTGTGTCGATGAGGCGAAAGAAAAGCTTGGGCGCATGGACAATCCCCTCGATATCTTTTTTTGGGCCATGGAGTTCTTGCAGCACTTTTGCTTCCCGCTCGACAGCAGACTCTTCGCTTGCGGCCATTTCATAGCGGTCCATCTTCAACACCTCAAGCGTCTTCAAAGCGGTGTTATAGACTTTTTTAATGGCGCTATCGGCACCGACGCCGATTGGGTCTTCTGGCAAGATCACATAGGCCGTCTTGCCAGCTAAAATAAAGGAGATGTCAGCCACCTGCAATAGGCGGGGCTCCTTTGTTGGAGAACGCATCGCTTCTGAAAGAGTTTTTAAAAGAGCCCTTTTTTGCTCAGGGGCTAAGGACAAGGATGCCGGCAGCGAAGACTCTTGCGCTAAGATGATTTGGTCTGCTAAGTCGTTTGTTTCGTGCAAAATTTCCTTCATCTTTTCAGATAGCTGCGTCGGCTCAAATTTTTTAATTTGGCTTCTCGGAAGGTTGAATATCATGGCAACTTCTTTTGTCTTCACGCTCTGCTTGATTAGCTTTCCATCTTCGGCTAGATGAAGCGGCACATAGTTTTTGCGCAAAACGGCTGTTTTCCCCCCTTTTAAGGAAAGAGCAATGCCGTGCTCAGCAAGGTCCTTTTTTGTCAGGTGAGAGGCCTCAAGTATTTTTTTAGCTACCACCTGCGCTTTCTGGTCGGCCACGGGCATGCTTTTATGAGCCTCTAAATGAGCCCCTTTCCGAATCCCTAAAAATACCGAAAGGCGTTTATAGCGCGAAGGTTCCTCACTGTGGGCAGGCAGCGGGCTATAACTGGAAGGGATGGAAAGATTAGACATGAGGCCTCTCTATGCAATTTAATAATTAAATTTAATTATAAACCTAAAATTAAATTTAAGATAATTATTTAAAATAAAATACTTTTTAATTAGATTCATAGCGCAATAAATTATTAAATGCTAAGTAACTCTGCCATTGATCCCCGGCCATGCCTTTCAGTTGCAAAGCGCATGCCCCATACCTGATGAGCTGGGAGAGGATTTCACCCTCTCCCCCATCCCCTCTCCCACCAAAGGGCTCGCCCTTTGGAATCCCTAGGGATTTAAAAAAAAGGGTTTAAACCATGTGGCTGACGCCCCAAGGTTTAAACCCTTTTATTTTTTAACTTTTCTGCCGGCTATCATTCAAAATTAAAAAGAGATAACTTTTGTGGAGCACCCCATTTATAGAAGGCTCTTCTCCTCAAAGCTTGCCCACAGACTCTAAGCGATCGATATCCAGGCTGCAGATGAGAGATAGGTGTGAGTTGATCTTCTCTATCTCCCAATCCCACCAGGCAACCGATAACAGGCGAGCAATCGTCTCGTCATCAAAACGCTTTTTCACCACCCGCCCAGGATTTCCAGCGACAACCGAGTAAGGCGGCACATCTTTCGTGACCACAGCGCGCGCTGCAATGATCGATCCATGGCCAATTTTGACCCCTGGCAAGATGAAGGAGTCATAGCCAAACCACACATCGTTGCCGACGATGATATCGCCCTTCATCGGAAATTCAGAGAAGTCAAAAGCACTCTCCCACCCCTGCCGAAAGATTGGAAAAGGATAGGTGCTGATAGCCGCAAGCTTATGGTTGCCCGTCATCATGAAGCGCGTCTCAGCGGCGATGGCGCAAAATTTCCCAATCACCAGTTTCACCCGGCTCGGCTCATAATTATAGATGACATTGCGCTGTTCAAACTGCTCCGGGCCATGCTGCCGGTCATCGAAATAGGTGTAATCGCCGACAAAGATATTTTCTGCCTGGACAAAAGGCTTTAAAAAGATGAGCTTGTCATCGCCAGGAAGGGGATAAATTGATTTTGGGTCTGGCCCACAATGTTGCATCTCAAACTCTGCATTAAATGTTTTTAAAGGATATGATAGAAGGAATAGGAGGGAAGGTTAGTGTTTTGATTTTTCACCAAAAATCTGGCGGCTGATAGTCCGGACTCATAATAGCGGCCTTAATGGCATGCAATATCATCTCCAAGGACTCTTTCTCAGTATTGAATCTCAGGTCATAGGACACATCTCGATGCACCTGAGAGAATTGCGCCCGAGCGGATCCCAAGATGCGATTGCCCCGCGCCTTTTCCCGCTCTTCTAAGGTCTTTAAAGGCAGATTTAACCCAACCCAAAGGACAGAGTAGTCTTTTAACGCCTCTCTCCAAAGATCTACTTGGCTGGCGCCAAAAGAGATGTCGTCGATGATGATGAAATGCCCCATCTTAGCCATCGTCAAGACCACTTGCTTGAGTGTCTCCACAATTTTTTCAGCGAATGGGCCCAAGCAGAGCTCCTGCACAGCGTGCCCTGCTTCATCGAAAGATTCCTTCCAACTAAAGCCAAGAGGTGCAGCTCCCCCCTCCCAGTCATTGAGCTTATCAGGCATCATGCCGATCAGGCGGTCGATGCCGATATGTAAAAATGGGGGATGGAGCTCTTGCTGCAACGCTTTGGCAAGCGTCGTCTTACCACTGCTCGACGGGCCATTGATATAGATGAGTTGGGGCATTTTCATGGATTTCCCTATTGCGTCTAGTCTGCTGAACCTATCTCTTCAGAAGGTTCAGAGATGGCAGATTGCTCTCTCAATTGAGCCATCAGAGGAAGTGTCGATTCCAGATGGGCGATTTGCCGATCAACTTGTAAAAGCAGCTGTTGCTGCTGCAAAGGCATGCTGCTAGTATCGGTGGGATAATTATCTCTCATCTGCTTGAGCTTTTGCAAAATATTTTCTTTCTCTCGAAAGGCATCCCCCTGAATTTGCCCTGCCAGCAGACTTTTTGCCTCTGGCATGCCAAATAAAAGAGTGCCCGTATCCAGCTCTTCTGCATTTAAATCATTTCTTGCGGCTTCGATGGACCTTTTAAAGATTGCTAAAACAATTTTTTCGGCAGCAGAGGCATTTCTCACCAAAGTGGGTGTCTGCCGCTGATGTTTACGATCTATTTCTTCTGCTATCACCTGCATCGCTTCGATGCGGCTCCATTCACGATTATAGATGGCAGATAAATTGGGAATTAGGGCATCTACAGCTTGAATGGAGCTCAAGGCTCGCGACGTGGCCATAGCTATCGACTCATCCCTTACATTTGAGTAAACCTCTTTAAAAGCCAATTCTTCGTTTGTCGTCAGCTCAGGCCAGCTGAATTGGGCGCAGCAAGTTTGATAGTCTACTTGAATGGTCGGTGTCATCGCGTCCTCTTTATAGTGGTATGATTCTATTTGTTTTAAAAAATTACTTAAACATCTAATTTGCCAAACACAAGCTAACTCTTCCCAAAAATAAGGGAAAAACGCCCATTTAAAATTCCAGACATGCAGTCCCCAAAGCAATCAAATGGCGAACCATCGGCTCGAAAAGGTGATGTGTCTCTTCAAAGTCGTGCAACAAGACGATATCGTTAGAGCCGGCAGTTGTGAGGCCAAATCCTTTTTCCGGGTCTTGCCGCTCTAAGGAGCTTTAAAAAATCATCGACTTCAAATAATCCATATTTTTGCATGTAGCGCTCGCTGAAAAGGGCGTATTCCCTTGCATCAAAGGTCCAAGGCACATCGATTTCCTGATCCCAGTGATTCTCCAGGTAGTAGCGATAGTTGACTTGAGAGAGCGCAAGCCTTTCAAACCCTTGCTCCTTTAAAAACGCTTGCAAGAAGAGGCGCTTTTCTGAAGCCACTTCTCCCCCCTTATCTAAATAAGGAAAGCGAAAGAGTTTCTTTTCTCTTGCAACCCCCGACAGTTGATACGCTCTTTCAATCAAAGACTCTGTCTGAAGAATTTCTTCTCGGGCTTTTTCAAACGAAATTTTTGAAAAATAGGGGTGGCTATAGGAGTGATTGCCAATCAAAAAACCATTTTGAATAGCAAAGACAATGCTCTCTAAATGCTTTTCTAAACACTCCCCTCGACAAAACCAAATGGCCGGAATCTTTAAAGAGAGGAGCAACTGAAGTTTTTTAACGGTATGGGAAGAAGGCCCGTCGTCAACGGTGAGGTAGATCTTTTTATTCATGATGATTCCTTAAAAAAATTATAAGCAATGGCCATTGGCATCCAGAATGCGCCACCCTGACTGATGAGGCTGGCAATGGGTGACCCAGGCATTTGGCAGTTGCTTCACTTGCCCGATCCCTAAGAGCTGGCATAGAGTGTAAAAGACGCGGCCATGAGAGACGATGAGAGGGAAAGCACTTTTTTTCAGGCACGCGTTGATACCGGCCACAATCCGCTCTTTAAACTGAGAGAGGCTCTCCACCTGCGTTTTTTGATAATCTGATGGGGTGAATGCCGATTCCTCCCTTTCAAAGGCATACATCTTTTCGCTGCTATCCCCTTCCAATGAGCCCCAATACCGCTCTTGCAAATCTTCAACGAGCTCTAGAGAATAGCTTCTCGCCCCTAAATGCTCTCGAATGATTTGAGCCGTCTGCTCAGCCCGCTTCAAATGGCTCGAGTAGATGGCATCAAAGTGAAGGGATTGCAACTTTTGAGCGACAGCTTGCGCCTCTTTCATGCCTTGCGAGTTTAGCTCGATGTCGGTCTGTCCTTGGCAAAGCTGGCGCACATTCCAATCGGTCTGCCCATGCCTGACAAAATAAAAATCTTTTAAGATTAAGGAATTCATCATCTCTCACATTAAAAAAATAGTCTAGGCACTCCCTCACTATGAAGTGAAGGAAAGAGAGGTCACCCTTTAGCCGCTTGAATGACTAGAATCTCAGCGCCAAATATTTTCTGCCCCTTTTTTCTAAGACCTTCAAGGAAAGCCTCATTAAAGAGAGTCGGCACTTTAAGGGCTTTTTCATTGAGCCCATTTAGCAAGTTTTTGTCGTCTAATGACCATTGTCGAACAGTCGCCGTATCTGATACTGACTTATAGATCAGATCCTGTTTGACTGCCGATAGTTCTTTTGAAACTTCACCTGTTGTAAATGAGGCATGATAATAAATATCCGCGCTGTAACCTGCCTGTTGTAAGTCATCTTTTATCTGTCCAATAAAAAAGTCTTCAAGAGCGATCACTTTAAGATGATGTTCTCTGTGTAGACGTTCAAATTCCAGCTGCATTTGCGATGTATGTCCTCTCATACAGGCAATAGACTGGCTTTGTATCAGATCCACCAAATCAATTCCGGAGGGGTGAATGGGGATGAATTCTAAAGGAATCAGAATGAGAGACAACTTATGACATGCATTTCCCTTTGGAAAATAAGGCAATGCAGCGTGCCCAGGATATTGTATTTCAAGCTGCCTCACAGCGACATCTAAACAAGGATTTGTATCGAGCATCACTAAAAGACGGTCGCCCGCACTTTGGAGCTGAGAAATTTGCCAGATACTTTTTTTCCTTTCATCAGCAGGCATTGTATCAAAGACATTTAAAGCAAAAAAAAGGGGGATTTTTTTTCCATTCCCTATCAGGGAATTGTAGAGCCCTTCGACACTCATTTGATAGAGGGGGTTTGGATGCATTTTCCTAAATATTTGGCATTCTGAAAGGGCGGGTTGGATTCTGATTGTCTGAGAGGAGATATTTTCAGGGAGAGTGTAACCGATGCCGCTTCCGATTTCTAAAATAGGATATGCATCCTTGACATGGGGTGAGAGGATCTCAGCTAGCCCCTGATTGAGCGCCGGCGAAATGAACGCTCTAAAATGGTTCACTGCTGACCATCTGTCATGTACCACAGAATCTTCAGGGCCAGTTAAAAAAGCTGCAGGCCTCAATAAAGACGAAACTTCATACACGCTAAAATAACGCGCTTCATGCTCGATATCAATTGCTTGCAAAGCTGAAGATAATTCCACATCGGGAGAAAGCGTCCCTTTACAGTTAATGGTAGAAATACCGCCTCTATGGAAAAATTCCGGGATCTTATAAGGCGTGATGGTAAAAACAAAATTTCTATTGCTTTTGTTTTTAAATATTAAGGGGCAAAATCCAGATGACTCAACAATTTGCCTAATTTTTTCTTCGGTTTGATTTAAAGAGCTTTCTACGACGATATGGTCTGATCTCACGTCAATTGAGATACCGTTGTCAATAAAAGCTTGTTGAAGCCTTTCTTTGATTCCAGAGGCTAAAGAGAGCATCTCTAATCCTAATTTTTACGTTTAAGATATTATTTTATATTGTATAAGTATTTGCTTCTAAATTTTAGGCTAAAAATAGATAAAAGGCCATCTTTTGCTTTTAAAAAAAGATCGAATTTGAGCGATCAATACTATAGCTGAGAAATGCTCAAAATCCAAAGGCTCCAGACTATAAACCAGACAATTCCTTTATAAGCAGCGGTTCACAAGCATGTCTCAAGCTTTTTTCTAAAAAGATGAACGCTGGCCAGTTGAGTCATTGGCATAAAATTGCAAGAAGATTATTAGGAAGGAAACAGGCTCTTGGCATTTGAAAATTAAGCTAGAACAGCTTCAAGTCAGCCTTGGCTCAGCCTAAGCGATGACAAAAAAATATTCAAAATTGATTAGGTTATAAGGGAGTAAGCCGTTTTTTTTGTCTCTCTCTAACTGCAATTTTTCAAACCAGGTGCAATAAGAGGATGCTAGAGCGCATTTGCTAAAAGAATAGCCTATTTCATAGAAAAAGCGCCTCCAATAGCCCTAGAACAGTGAATCAAAAGTTTTAACGAGGATCAGGCGGCGCTAAAACTGCCCGACTCAAGGTTCTGCAAAATTTATTTAGCCCCGTTCTTCAATAAAAGTTCATTCATCACGTCAGCAATATTGAGCAAGCAGTCTTTTTCCTGGCAAATGGCCAGATTGATGGCATGGATCGACTGATAGCCATTTTCTTTTCCTTTTTGCAAAGCCTTGGCAAAATTTCTTGCCGTAACTATTAAGGGAGAAGTAGAAGTAGAATCAAAAATCCCCTCAAAAAAAGCGCGCTTGCCCTGTTTTGAAGCGTAAAGCTGATCGATCGACTCGCCAAGGCTTCTCTTATGGCTGAGCGTTTCATAGACAAAATTTTTATTCGCCGATATCGCTTCGCTAAAAGACTGGTCTCCGGTAGCTAGCGACTCCTTTTCAGATGCCAGTAAAAGGGGGAAGATATCTTGGTGAGCGACTGGGCCACAAATAATGCGCACTTTTTTTGTACCCTCACCTTCTAATTGATAGGTTTTTTCTTCAATCGTTCCTTTTTCTTTATCATAAGAGACAATTTCTAATTTACCGACGCCGTTTTTTTGATAGATGTCTCTTAGCTCTTCAAATCCGCCCCCTTTGCCGGGGAAAAAGAAGACGCAATCTTCGCTTTGCTCTTTTTCCATTTCTAATATAGCTTCAGTAAAAGCATATTTCGTCATGATACCAAAGGCATAGCCAAAATAGAGTTTGCTATTTTTAGCAAAGTCTTGAATTAGCTGTTCTTCTTTTTCCTCCTCAAAAGAATGGCCTAAAACCGCCTCCTGAATCAGAGGTGAGGCCAGCTTAAGCTTTTTGAGCCTTTCCGTCGGTTCAGTAGCTTCTGCGGAATAGGCAAAACCAGCCAAGCTATGATCGATTAAAATTCCAACATGGCTAGAGCCCAACCCAAAAGCTCCTCTTTGCTCTATCTCATCGTCTCTAACTTCACCGGACCAATCTTTATTGACACTACAGTTATATTCGCTCAAACAGAGCGTCGGCAACTTAGATTCAGCTATCTTCATTCGAGGAGATTTGGTCGTATCTGGTAAGCTTAGCTGGATGACAGCATCTTTCACCTGAGCTGCCTGATCGATAGAAGAGACGGAAAAATTCTTTACGTTAAAGATAGCGACTAATTGAGGATCGTCAGAAGCGATCACAATATTTTCTGGCTTAACCCCCAACCGATCGACAAGTTGATTGGCAAATTTAAGAGCGCAGGCAATATCACCAAGGCCATTATTTGGAACAGCATAGAGGATGCATTTTTTGTCCCCTTGGCAAAGGAGATGATCTAAAGAGGAGCCGGCGATTAGCTCTTGTTCGCTCAGTTCTTTTCCTTGGGCTAGGGCCTCTGCTTTTAATGATTTTCTTTTCTCTAAAGAGGATAAAAGTATTTTTTCCTCAGCGCTTAATTGAAGCGGACGATATTTAAAAGAAAAAATACCGAGAGATAATTTCTCGATCATTTTTTGTAAAAAGCTTAATTTTTGGTTATGGCTATCGATTTTTTGATTGAGCACCTTAATAGCGCGAAGGCGTGTCTTACGAACAGGTACTTTATCGGCGGGGAAAAGTTCTTGAAAGCCTTTAATCATTTCGCTTAACTTGGCTGGGCGATAATCTTCTTTTCCCTCAGCAGGCTCGCCATAGTGAAAAACCGGATGTCTTTTATGAGTGTAAACAGTCCGATTAGGGTCTTGTTTACTCAATCCGCTATCCAAAAGTTGGCTGATAAAATCCATGTTAACCCATTTTTAAATTTGATTAAGTTATAAATAAAAGGCCGCTTTAATCAGTCTTTTGCAATAACTTTTTTCATCCGGCTTTGAACCGCCTCTTCAGCATTTATCAATATCGCTGGCAACTTGCTTAAGGCCTTCTCTTTTCAAGGAAACTTTTATAAATTTGATTCAAGCAAGTTTCAATCCCTACCAATCTAAAATAAATGCAATACTCTAACATTAGATTTATTTTACATCTATTTTAATTAATTTTTATATAAATAAAATTCAAGCTGTGTGGTAGTGATAAGGATTGGAAGGATTGCTTTTTCGATCCCGATCATTTTAGGCCATGTCATTTCTCATCAATAGCCTTCATGAAACCCAGCATTTTTTGAGTTACCCGGTTATGAGGATTTACTCCTTCGCTCGAGTCAGCTGTGTCTTCAACAAACGATTTAATAATGGGGTAAATGGAAAAATCCAAATGATCTATCCCCTCAAGCTTTTCTTGAGTATAAAGTAAAGGCAAAGAATTTTTGCTAAGCTCATTAAACCCCTGGATCTTTCTATCTTTCGCTTCGTCGCCATCAATAGAATAGAGAACGAGAACAGGGACCTCTAATGCTTTGAACTTTGTCTCTGCAGGCCCCTCTAAAAGGCCATCTAAATTGATACAACCGGCTATCTCAGGGTTGTCTCTTGAGGATATGACAGAGGATGCTCCTCCCAATGAGTGGCCGGCCAGATCTTTTATTTTTCCATTTCGGATTTGTTCAACTACAAATCGAATATTAGCAGCTCCGGTTACAGCCATTGTCTCAGCGATGTCATCGATTTTAGGATTCCCAAATCCACCTGCACTGTGAAAATCATCGAGGTCAAGGGCATCTTTACAAGGGGAAGGGTCCTTGGCGGCTTCCTCGTCGTCTTTAAAGGTATCGGAACTTGCCGGGTGATTGAGGTTCAATACCACAAAGCCATGACTTGCCAATTCTTCAATTAAAGGGCGATAGACAGTCGAACTGCACACCATTCCATGAGAAAAGATCAAGATCGGCTTACTTTTTACCGCTACCGGATCTAAATGTTCTAACATCAAAGCATGGGTTTGGAGGGATTCAATTTCTTTATCTTTCAATTTATCTATATAAGGAAAGTTCCGCCCCATCTTCATAAGAAGTTTATTTCCACTCAGCTTGGCAGCCATAGGCGAAAATATTTCAACTCCAATTTTTTCATTGGTTCCGTTTTTTGAGCAATAATCTGCCGGAACCTTGAGGACAGTTGAGCAGCAGCCAACTGTATGAGAACCTGTCGGAAGGGGAAAAATTTGAGATAACCGGCGATGTCTTAAAGGGCTTTCTAAATTAAGAGCCGTTACTTTACCCTTAGCTTCCATCACCTCACCAACCACTTTCTTGCACTTAAGGTCTTCTGGTGAGGGTTGAGGAACTTTGGCACCAAGGAAACTTCTAGCCTCTGCTGCATCTTGCAAAGATGTGGAGGGAGTATAAAGATCATTAGAATTAAGTCCATTCATAGTCAAACCTTGGTTAAAAAATCTGTCAGCTTTAAACCCTATCAACAATACTTAATCCTACAATAAAAGTTTATTTAAGAAAATTGATTACAAGCAAATTTAATAAATTACCTTCCTTAATTTTATAAAAAAATCCACATTACATAAACAAATGGAACAGGGCCATCTCAGCTTAGATTTAGTCTCTTTGGGTTCGGTCTCAAGTTGCTCATAAGAGAGGGGCTCCATGCTTGCATATGATAGAGTTTTGACTATAGCTTCTCAACTACCCCCCGTGAGCATGTACACATAGAGCTTAGATCTTACGATATAGTTGTTCTTATTAGGGAAGACGATGGGGATAATAAGATGGTCTTAGCCCTTTGCAGGAGATGGGTCTAAGGGGATAAGGCAGGGCCTCTCCCCTTAGCTTGTGAGGAATAGGTAATATAGGGGCTCGAGATAGGGTTTACTGATATAGATTAAGAAATTCTTTAGGGGTTATTTCTTCATTCATTAGTTTGATTAAATCTTCGGCACTAATAGATTGAAAAACAGAACCAGTAAAAATAGCTTTCCCGCTTTGAAGCTCATTAAAGAATTTTTCTGGCTCATTTATTTGATCGACATATTTTAAAAAGTTATTGATCCTCTTTTCTTTTCTTGAAATGATTCCAATCCTTAGTTCATTATAAGCTTTGCTTTCAAGGCTCTTTATATTTCCGAAAGTATTGTGACGCCTCCTTAATCTTTCTGAAAATATAAGCGCGGGAGCTTTGATAGCCGCTCCAAGAATCAGAGAAGGAACAAATAAGCTAAGGGAAAGAGCTGTTTTTACTAAATTATGTTTTTTTTCTGCAATATTCGCATAAAAATCCTTACTGGTATAAAACGAGCCCCGGCATGGTATGAAATGTCTATCATTAGGGATAAGAAAGCAAGTTCCTGTCCTACCACCTAAAGTATATCTCACTGGGGTTAAGAAGAGGTTTCCAACTTTGTTTAAAGACCTTGTTAAAAAATTCAAATTATCTTGTTTGAATTTAATTGAATTTAAATAGTTCATTGACACCTATCCTTAAAATTTAATTTAGTTTAATTTTAGAATATTTTTTATAAAAAATCAAGATCTATTTTTTTATCTTCCCCCTAAAGGACAAGGTAGAGCAAAGGAGATTATTACTCCCCTTCCTCAAACCGGACGCGCGGATTTGCTCCAGTAGCCGGCTTTCTTATTACAATTTAAAATCATAGTGATTCAAGAGCCCAGTTCTTCCATTATCAGGCAAGAGATGTAGGGGCCACCGGATTGTAGATGACAACTTTAGACCAGTGCTTCATGTTGGAAACAGAGCTTGAACTATGCGGTCAAACCTGGCTTTAACCGACCATTTTAAGCGGCAACTCCTCTTTTTCTAGCCTATCTAACGTGCTTTCAAATTTCTAAAGTTCAACAGGTTATAGTGACACCCATTACGGCTTTAAAACTCCTTCTGCGATTCCTTCAGAGCGCACACAATTGCCATTCGAATCGATGTGCAATATTCTATGGGCTACTGTCATTAGTGGCCCCTTTTAAGAGGCATTGGCAGCGGAGAAGAAGTCGCGCCATTAAGCACAGTCAAGGAGCTTGAGAAGAGGATTCTGAGCGAATATTGCGAAAGGCTTCAGCTGCGCTATCAGATTCCTGAACCGCTTTTTTAGCTCTGGCAAACATCTGCCTTTCATATTCCTCTGTCAATCTTGGCCAGTCGATAGGCTTTGGGGAAGAAGTTAATAGAGCCGATAACAATCTGGCATCTTCAAGCACGTTATTCCCACCTAGCCCTCGGTCTGGAGGCATAGCATGAGCTGAATCGCCAACGAGAGTCACTCGACCTGAAGGAACCATCGGAAATTGGTTAGAATCAGAAAATTGGGTCGTGAGTAAGAGCCAAGGCGCCATCACAGCTTCCGCCGGGGTATCGCACACCAGCTTTTTCAAATTCTCATGCCAAGGTTCATTGCTCATCAACTGCTTACAGTGGTCCAGTATTCGCTGACGACAATCCAATCCTTGATCAAACTGATACCAAGGAGCACTGGGGTCTTCTATTTCTTCTGAAAGCGCCCAGAAAACCGTCGGGCTTCTATCAGCCCGTTCTGAAAAGCATACACCCATGGAATGGGAATTAGGCCCCACAAAACGGACTAGTCCCGTTTTGTTTAGAGGAAGAAGCATATCCCACTCTGGTGTACGGTCAATCTGTCCTCCCAAGGCAGCGCGGGCGCTATCAATCACTTTTGGAATCGATCCAAGGCCATTTCCGTACACTGACGGCAAGACTTCTCTGACAGTTGAGGCTCCCCCGTCGCATCCAACTAAGAAGTCCCCTGCGGCATACGAGCCATCTTCAAAATGAGCAATCACTCGATCGCCCTTGTCTTCGAACATGACGAGGCGCTTGTTCCACTGAATATTGATCCCTTCTTGCAAAAGGCTCCTCAGCTCTGAGCGAAGTAGTTGGACTGCAGCATCTTGTCCCTGTGGGATTCTGAGAAGAGGCTCCATTTTTTCATTGGCACAGGTAAATCCATCGCCCACATCAGCAACCTTGGCCAGAGATAGGCGGCTCATTTTTTCAGGTGTCAGTAGTGCAGTCAATGCATCCATTCCCAGCGATCGAATAGAAATGCGATATCCTTGCGCTCGACTTGTCGGACTTTGGTCTCTTTCAAAGACCGTAACATTGAATCCCGCCCTAACAAGGCCTTGGGCCAGAGCCAACCCACCGAGGCCTGCTCCAATCACCAATATGGATGTACTTTGATCATGCATTTAATTTTATTCCTAAGCTTTTTAAGGAGTAAAAGATGAAAGGCAGAAATGAAAAAAGGGATTACGCTTAACACGTAACCCCTTAAGAAAGTGTGCTCGGAACTGGACTCGAACCAGCACGGGATTGCTCCCAGGGGATTTTAAGTCCCCAGTGTCTACCATTTCACCATCCGAGCGATGAAAGATGATAATTTATAGGATAGATCATTTTTTAGTCAATCAATAGTGAGCAAAAGAGAAAAAAAGTCACTCAGCAATGAACATGCGCTGGCTGGTCCCTTGAGAGCCAATCGGCACGCGCAATCGCCTGCGGCAACGAGGACAGCACCCTTCGTAGACCGGCTGCTGGCGGTGGCGGTAAACGCGCGTGTAGACATGGCAGCAGCGCCAGTAGATGCTGATGAAAGGGCGCGGCTCTTTTTTTAACGTCTCATCATAGATATCCACCAAGTCCTCCTCTCTTTCCCTTTTTCTTCTTTTTAAAAAGAGGGTTCAATAAAAGAGAAGAGAAAAAAGCATTTTCTTGCTATCTTGTTTGCAAACAGAAGTTAAGGAGATCTATGGCATCACTTCCCATTGTCGAATCAGACAATCATCCTTGGTATAAGAAGGGGCTCAATTTTAAATGCACCGGCTGTGGAGCCTGCTGCACCAAGACGCCGGGCTACATCTGGGTCTCCAAAGAGGAAATTGAAAAGATCGCCACCTTCTTGAAAATCTCCTTAGAAGAGTTTGCCAGCAAGTATTTGAGATCGATCGGCAATAAGCTCTCTTTAAAAGAGCTCCCCGTCACCTATGACTGCATCTTTTTAAAAGAAAACCGCTGCTCCATTTACCCTGTGCGTCCTGTGCAATGCGGCACATACCCTTTTTGGCCAACCATTCTCGAGTCGGAAAAGAACTGGCAAGATGAGAGCGGCTATTGCGAAGGCATCTGCAGCTCGAGCCCCCTCGTTCCCTTTGAGAGAATTGAAGCGGAAAGGCTGTTGCAGATTCATGACGGCTATTTAAAAGAATAACACCTCGCCGAGGAAAAGGCCAAATAGGCAAGAAGAAAGGATTGGGAGGAGGCTTAAGACCTGCTCCCAAATGCACAAGAGAGATGAAATCAATGAAAGGGAAATCCGCCGCCGAGGCCCCCTAGAGAACCTAAGCCTCCCATGCCGCCTAAACTATTTAAGTCGGGCATGCCGTTGCTCATCGACTGCTCTTTAATTTTTTCCATTGCTTCTTGGTAAGCTGTCTTGATGAGCAGCTCCAATCCCTCTTTATCTTCTGGATCGATGCACTCCGGCTGAATGCGGATGCCCTTCATCTCAAAATCGCCATTGAGAGTGATCTCTACAAGTCCGCCTCCCGCCTGCCCTGTCACCTCGGCAGCACTCATCTGTTGCTGCATCTGGCTCAGCTGCTCTTGCAGCATCTTCGCTTGTTTCTTTTTCTTTGCAAAACCAGATCCCATGATCTCCTCGGTGGTAATGCCGCTCAAGTGCTGTCAATCAAAACAGGCGAAAACCTTCAATCGCCCACATGCGACTTAGCGCGGCCTTTTTTTATGCACTTTGCCCTCAAACTCGACGGCAGTAAACTGCAATAGTGTATCATAGCGGCTCTGTTTTTTAACAGACTCGATCCGCTCTTCTGCAGTCATCGCGCTAAAAGAGGCTGCCGGCTTTTCAGCGGCAGCTGCCGGTGCGACCGACGGGGGCAGCGGCGCGCCAGGAGCCATCTCTCTTCTAGGGGCAGGAGCCATCTCTCGCTCTCGCTCTCGCTTTGCAGCTGGGGAAACAAGAAGATCGGGCTGGCTATAACTGATATCGACTGCCATCTCTACAGTTTTGACCGATTCAATCATGGTTATCGAATCGCTTGCCTGCACCGCTGGCAAAGCCATGGCCTGGGCAGCCGGCACCTCTTCCCCTTTGCCTTCTAAGGCATGGAGAAGCTGCTCCTCTAATAGCCCTAAGCGCTCCACCATCTCCTCGATGGGAACGCGATACCGCTTGCGAATGACCTTCAGCAACAAAAACTCAATGCGCGCTTTTTTAAAGAGGTGATGGCGAAAAGCCTCCTCGGCATGCAGCAAATCTTCAATGATGCTTAGCAAGGTATCTTTTTGATAATGCGCGGCATTTTTTTGATAGATAAGCCGCTCCTTTTCTAAAAGGGTGATATAAGGGGGCACTGGGAAGGTCTTAAAGAGCAGCAAAGTGCGGAAGTGCTCAATCAACCCCTCTAAAAAGGCCTGAAAATCACGCCCCTCCCGAAATAGCTCTTCTGCTAAGTGAAATGGAAATTGCAAATCCCCCTTTTCATAAGCTAAGTCAAGGGCAAAATAGCGCTCTTTGGGCAAAAGGCCGAGCGCTTCGACGACCCGCTCGGCGCTCAAGTGGCCTGCAGTGAAAGCGATGACCTGTTCAAAGAGCGATTCGGCATCGCGCAAGCCCCCTTCTGCAGCTTTAGCCAAGACCAAAAGCGCTTCCTCTTCAAAAGGCACCTGCATCTCTTGGGCGATGCGCTGCAATTTTTTGCGGATATCCTCTTCAGAGATGCGCTTCAGCTGAAAGCGCTGGCAGCGGCTCAATATCGTAGCCGGCACTTTGTGCACTTCTGTCGTGGCAAAGAAAAACTTCGCTTGTGGCGGCGGCTCCTCCAGCGTCTTTAAAAGGGCATTAAATGCCTCTTTCGTCAGCATGTGCACTTCGTCGATGATATAGATCTTATATTTGCCAGAAGAGGCCGCATAGCCGACATTTTCGCTGATTTTGCGGATATCGTCGATGCCGCGGTTTGAGGCGCCATCGATCTCTAAGACGTCTAGCGAATGGCCGCTGGCAATTTCTCGACAGGCTGAACAAAGGCCACACGGCTCAAATTGCTCGGTGAGCTGCGTGCAATTCAGCGCTTTGGCCAGCACGCGGGCAAGCGTCGTCTTTCCTGTGCCTCGGCTGCCGGCAAATAGATACCCTTGAGCCACCTGCCCTGACTTAATGGCATTTTTTAAAGTGGCCACAATGACATCTTGCCCGATCACTTCTGAAAACTTCTGCGGACGGTAGCGCCGCGCAGCCACCTGATATACGGCCATGAAAAATCCCCTGCCTATTTTCAAAGAACTAAAGAGTATAGCGATCTAATTTTTAACCTGTTTCCGCGGAATTCTCCATCCAGAATAGCCGCAAGCTATTTGAATGAGGATGGATAGCAACACTATTCTTTTTCCGCTCCTTGCTTCTCAATATACTTTCGAATAACCTCCAGGGGAGCTCCAGCAGTTGTAAGTAAGCAACAGCCCCTTGTCCACAAAACATTTTTCCAATAAAACTTCTGTAAATGCTCCAGAGGGAAATATCATGTTGACCCCATACTTAAGATCGACGATAATATAAAGAAATTGAATAGGGTGCAAGAGATGATTCAAAAGGTCCTTAAGGCATATCAGTACCGTATTTATCCAAATAAAGAGCAACAAACTTGCTTTAGTTGGCATTTTGGATGCTCTAGATGGATTTACAATTGGGCTTTGGACCAGAAGAAAAAGCATTATGAAGAGACAGGAAAAAGCTTATCTAAAAGGTCTTTGCAAGATGCTCTTGTAGCGTTGAAGAAAAAAGAAGGAAAAGACTGGCTAACACAAGTGAATAGCCAAACACTTTTAGCTTCTCTATCGCATCTCGACTCCGCCTTCAACAACTTCTTTGCCAAAAGGGCTTCCTATCCCAATTTCAAGAAAAAATATGCCTCTAAGCAGAGTTACCAATGCCCTCAACATGTTGCAGTTGATTTCGACAAGCGTCTTTTGCATCTACCCAAGATTAAAAACGTAAAAATCAACCTGCATCGTCCTTTTTCAGGCCGAATCAAGACCTGTACGATCAGCAAAACAGCAGCTGACAAGTATTATATTAGCATCCTTGTTGAAGAAGAGAGGGTGAAGGTTTCTCAGCTTCAGCCAACCCCTTCAACAACAGTTGGCATTGATTTAGGAATTGCGTCTTTTGCCACTCTGGACACAGGAGAGAAGATCGAAAACTCTCGCTACCATAAGAAACAGCTAAGAAGGCTCAAGACTCTACAAAGAAAGCTTTCGAAGAAGAAAAAACGCTCGGCAAACTATGCTAAAGTTCGCCGAGCTTTAAGTCTAGCTCATGAAAAAGTAGCGAATCAAAGAAAAAATCAAGCCCACCAAGTTTCAGCAAAACTTGCATACAAAAACCAAGATGTACTTTTTGCCGTAGAGGACTTGAATGTTAAAGGGCTCATGAAAAATAAGCGTTTATCAAGGGAAATAGCCGATTGTGGATGGAACTTGTTTGTAAATTGCCTTAAATATAAGGCTGAATGGTCTGGGAAGAGTGTGATTGAAGTCAATCGGTTCTACCCTAGCTCTAAAATATGTTCCTGTTGTCATCAGCTCAAATCTGATCTAAAGTTAAGCGAACGTCTCTA
>JARBTN010000109.1 GCA_029240195.1 Chlamydiales bacterium | reverse complement strand
GTAAAGCTGATGCGAAAGCTCTCGTGGTTAGACTCTCGCAAGCTTCTTCATATTGTTAATATGGAGTCGCTTGCGAGAGTCTAACCGCGAGGCTTTGGCACAGTTTGACATGCATCAAAATTAAGTGGATGGGGTACTAGAACCAAACCTTATAGGAGGCTCCTTCATGGCGCGCATCGTCATCGTCTATCATAGCGGATATGGACATACAAAAAAATTAGCACAGTCTGTAGAAGCCGGAGCTTTAGAGGCCGGCGCTCAAGTGACCCTTTTGGCCGTCGATCAAATCGACGAGGCAGCCTGGGTTGAGTTGAGAGGCGCCCATGCCATCATCTTTGGCGCGCCGACTTATATGGGAGGCGTCTCTGCTGACTTTAAAAAATTTGCCGACTCCACCTCTAAAATTTGGTTTGCGCAGCAGTGGAAAGATAAGATTGCTGCAGGCTTCACCAACTCGGCCAGCATGAATGGCGATAAGCACTCCTCTTTGCAGTATCTCATGACCTTTGCCATGCAGCATGGCATGATTTGGGCCGGAACCGGCATGCTTCCCTCCAATAGTAAGGTGGCAGAGCGCAATGATGTCAACTACATGGGATCATCGATAGGGCTAATGGCGCAGTCTCCTTCTGATTCGACGCCTGAAGAGGGGCCCCTCCCCGGCGATTTAGAGACCGGGCGCTTGTTTGGCGCGCGCATGGCCTCCCTTGCGGACAGATTTAGCGCTGAGTAATTTCTGCTCAAGGCGCTCTTTTCAGAACGTCATTGAGGAGAGAGCGCCTCATCGACCCCTTTCCCTTTTCTTTTGTACTTATCAGTATAAATCCTCTTCTTTTGAGCGGTGGCTCAGGCAATTATTGCATGATAGATCGCGCCTGTCATTTGGGCTCCTCTCGCGGCAAAGATTGGTAAGCTTGTCTCATGGCAGCATCGCGAATGAAGGCGTCGAAGACAAAAAGAAAGTGCTCTTTTTCCGGCTCTGGCAGCTGCTCTAGCGCTTTCCAGCGATTTAGCATGCGCGCATCTTGAGGAGTTGAGGACGCCGCCCCTTCTTTGCCGAGCAAAAAATCGACCGAGACTTGAAAGAGCTTGGCCATGCGATACACAACATCGATAGAGGGGTGAATTTTGCCCCGCTCATAGCGGCTGATCACCTGCCCCGAAGTGCCGATCTTCTCTCCAAGCTCGGGTTGAGACCATCCTTTGCCCTTTCTTAATTTTGTCAGCTGTTCTGCAAAAGCTTCTATGCAGGAGAACTCTTTCATCGACCCCTCTAGACTGATAGGCTGTTTTTTCTATCTTTTAACATGTGTTATTAGAAAAATTCAAGCTCTTTAGGGATTTAACCTCCTTTTTGCAATAAATGACTTGACGTATAAGTTTATGGAGTCCAAATATGTAATTTTATAGCCTAATAAATGTGCTTATAAGTACTTGAAAAGCCTTATGAGGTTACCTATGCGATTGAAAGCGAAAAAAGTCTCCATAGAAACTTTCACCTCAGCCCTTGTCAAAGTCGAAAAATTGCCGCCAATTTGGCCTGAAGACCCTTTTTCCGAGAGGGAAAGCCATGCGAGGGAAAGTTTATTTTCTGAAGAGCAAACTCTTTGGCACTGTTTGAAGACATGTCAGAGCGAGCAGCAAGCGATCCATTGGCTGCTGCAAAAAGGCTTTACATCCACTCAAGCCATCGCTTTTTTAAATCGCATCCTCTCTTCAGAAGAGGAGCAGCCTGCGCCGTCGAGCGAGAAAGTGCTAGCCTCCGATATCCATTTCGGCTTGGATGATGCCCATCTACTTGCCGATGTGATGGATTACTACCATGCCACTTTGAAAGAAAGTCCAGAAGCCCTTCACTTTTTAGAAGAGAAGGGATTGAGCGATTGCGATTTGCTTAGAGAATTTAAAATCGGGTATGCCAATCGCACGCTTGGCTACCATATTCCCGATCAAAGCCGTCTTGAAAAGCTATCCTTAAGAAAGCAGTTGCAGCGCATCGGCATCTTGCGAAAGACCGGGCACGAGCACTTTAACGGCTCTTTGGTGATCCCAGTCTTTGATCGCAAAGGCTTTGTCAGCGCTGTCTATGGCCAGCGCATCCAAAGCCATCTGCCAGAAAATGCCTTTTCTGCCCTTCATGTGCCAAGCCTGCAACGAGGTGTATTCAATGAACACGGATTGTATGCAAAAGAGGTCATCTTAGCTGAGACCATCCTCGAGGCCATGACTTTTTGGGTAGGCGGCCTGCGCCATGTTACATCAGTCGATGAAAGGCAAGGATTGAGCGAGGAGCACATCCAAGCGTTTAAAGAGCGGGGAGTTCGGCGCGTCTACATCGCCTATCAACGCTTTGGCGACTTTGCAGCATCTCAAGCGGGAAAGAGGCTATTGGCGGCAGGCATCGAGCCCTGGCGCCTTTCACTTCCAGGTGGGATGACCGCCAATCAGTACTGGCAGAGCTCTTTAGATCGCCACCAGCTATGGGCCCTTTTTAAAAGCGCTTACCGCTTATAGCTTAAAGCGGCACGTCTTCGACTAAAGTGTCGCTAAAGATTTGAAATGTCTTCCATAGAGTGGAGAAGAAAGACCCTTTTCTAGTTTCAACCTCTTCTGGCACATTCCCTTGAACAGCGTCTGTTTGATCTTGAAAGGATTGAAATGAAGCCTTTTGCTTGCTGGCAATGGGATAGGTTATCGGCTGCTGTGGGTATTTGGAAAGCCCACTCCTTTCTTTAAAGAGGCTGTCGCCGATTAAATTTTGGCAGCGTAGAATATAGGGCATTTGGTCCTTCTTAAATGTCTCTTGAAAAGGGCAAGCTAGCCAATGCGGATTCTCATGTTTTTCTAGATAATTCATGGGGAGGACTCCTCTTCTTGGGTATCGGGAACCATAGGGGAGAGGGAGCATATTTTTCAAATAAAAATGAGGTGTCAGGGCCGGATCATTCAGGTTCTTGCGCTCAACAAGCGGCAAGCAAGCCTTTTTTTATTGATGCCTTTTTATTTAATTTAATTCAATTATTGCCATAATAAATTTTCAATGAATTTATGTTTTTAATTAAGGTTTATACTTGAGGATTATTATGGATGCCAATGTTAGCCCTCTCTATCAAAACCCGACCGACCTGACTGCCCTTCTCCCTGTTGAAATCCTTGAATACTGTCTTAAACTTAGCGATACTCAATCGCTCATCAATAGCAGCCGAGTTTCGCACTCTCTCAACAGCTCAGCTCTTTATGTCCTCTCTAATCGCATTGGCTCTGCCACCAAAGAAATTTGGCAGGGCCTTAAAGGCTTAGGCTATACGCTAGATGAAGAGGCCCTCAGTTTTGCATACCAGGCCCTCTTATGTGCTCAGAATCTAGGGAGCATTAAAAGCCATTTTCTGCGGATTAGAAAAAAATTCTTAGATGTGTTTGCAAACCTCTCTCTTGAACAAATGGCCGCGCCAGCAGCTCTCATCGATGGAGCAAAAAACCCTTTTTTTGCAGCCGAGGAGATTCAACTTTTGGCCATTCAACGAGAGCTCGAAGTGATCAAAAATGCCATAAGCATGCCTGTGATCGCGATGAAGGCAAGACTTGGCTCTTTGATCGAAGCGACTCAAAAACTTCAGACAAACAAAGCCATTGAGAAATTTGCCACAGCTTATTTGGCTCAGGATCAATTGGGGGCCCGATGGAATGGGTTGAATGCGGGAATGTTTGGCGCCCTCTTTTATTATGAGAAACAGCAGCTGCAAGGGGCAATCGGCAACAAGCTCATTCAATGTAAAAGCTACGATTTAGCCTCTCAAATGGCCGAGCAGTTCACAGGTCTCAAAAAAGACATGTTCTTGAAAAAATTGATAAGGGCGCTTGTCTCAGATGCCTGGATTGATGAGGCAATCTGGCTTGCGCATGAAGTCTCTCCATTTTCCCAAAATTTATGTTTTTATACGATTTGTCTCAAAGTCATTGAGATGGAGGACTGCTTGAAAGCGACCGAGATCTTAGAGTTGATGGATGAGGGAAATTTAAAAGCGGCGGCCCTTGAGGCCATTAAAAGGGCTGTTCGCTAGCCTTTTACACTTTTTTAAGATCTAAAACTCAAAAATTAGAGGAAAACTTTTCGTGGATTTCAATGCCAGCAGCCTTCCCTATCAAAATCCGACAGATTTGACTGCCTATGTGCCACCTGAAATATTCGCCCATTGCCTCAACTTTAACGACGCACAAACTCTTCTCGCCTGCACAAAAGTCTCCTGGAATTTTAGA
>JARBTN010000108.1 GCA_029240195.1 Chlamydiales bacterium | reverse complement strand
GTCGCATTGAAGGCACTACCTTTGTCTGGGAAAAGGGGATGAAAAACTGGCACCGCGCCTTCGATTTTGATTTCTTTCAAGACTCCTGCCATCCATGATCGAAAAAAAGACGCGGCTCATTCTCCTTTGGACCTTCATTCTCACCGAACCTCTCTACACCTCGGCCGGCCTCTTAAGCTTTATCTTGCGCAAAGACCTCGGGGCCACCCCGCTGCAAATTGCCATTTTGACCACGCTAAAGCCCATTGTCTCGGTCTTCTCCTTGTACTGGAGCCATCTGCCCTACAAAAATACAGCCCAACTCAAGAGAAATGTCTTGCTGGGCCATTTTCTAGCGCGCGTGCCCTATTTTTTCTATCCTTGGGTAGAGAGCGCCTCCTGGATTATTGTCTTAGAGCTGTTTCACCTCATCTTCGCAAGAGGGAGCCACCCCCCTTTTGCCGAACTGCTCCGCCTCAACCTGCCTGAAGAGGCGCGCACCAAGACATACGCTCTCGGTCAGACGATCGCCCATCTCGAAGGAGCGCTGCTCGGCGTCTTCATCGGCAAACTCCTCGATGCCAACCCCCTCTTTTGGCACACCCTCTACCCGATAGCGGCCCTGATCGGTCTGTTATCAGTGCTATTGCAAACTAAGCTTCCCCTACAAGAGGAGCTCTCTCCCCCGCCTTTGGCTACCTTGGCAGAAAAAAGAGAAGAGACAAAAAGGGAACGCTTGCACTGGAACAAGTTGACAAAGCCTTGGCAAGAGGCCATTGCCCTCTTAAAAAAGCGACCTGACTTTCGCCTGTTTCAATGGGGGTACATGATCGAAGCATTTGGCATGATGCTCATCCAGCCAGCGCTCCCCCTCTTTTTTGCCGATGTGCTCCACCTCTCCCACGCGGAAGTGGCGCTGGCCATCTCTTTTTGCAAAAACATCGGCTTTATCGCCGCCTCCTTCTTTTGGGCACGCACCCTCTCTCGAGAGTCGCTTTTTCCTTCGACAGCGCTCATCTTTTTCTTTAGAGGGCTCTACATTGCCTGCCTAATCTTGGCAGAAGGGCACTTTGCTTTTCTCCTTGGAGCCTATCTAATCTATGGCATCGCGATTGCCGGCAGCCACCTTTGCTGGAGCTTATCAGGCACATTGTTTGCCAAAGATGAAGATAGCTCGCTCTTTAGCAGCATCAACATCATGGCCATCGCCATCCGCGGGAGCCTCGCCCCCCCTCTCGGTGGGCTGATTGTGGCTGCGCTCAGCGCCAAAGCAGCACTCCTATCAGGACTATCCTTCCCCCTATTTGCCAGTATTCTCTTGTATCAAAAGGGCAAAAAATTGGATTCGCGCTAAATGACAGGGCAATGAATTCAGGTGAAACTGATGAGGCGCATGCCATTTTTAGCATGAAAGCTTGAGAACGGGAGAACGCTTGGGAGCGGGAGAACGCTTGAGACAGAGATAAGGGATAGAGCCCCTGATTTTGAGGCAAAAAAAAGTTGCAGAACATGAAAAACATGCTCTGCAACTAGGCAAGGATTGGAGTGTAATTTTTGCAGGGTAAGAAGATTACCAGCTCGACTTAGTCACGCCAGGAA
The DNA here is from genome assembly GCA_029240195.1 of Chlamydiales bacterium. Lineage (GTDB taxonomy): Bacteria > Chlamydiota > Chlamydiia > Chlamydiales > JARBTN01 > JARBTN01. Next base: position 4,710 of record JARBTN010000108.1, on the reverse strand, counting down.
TCATTCCATTGGAGGCATACTCTCTGAATACCAAGCGCGACATTTTAAACTTGCGCAGGCAACCACGACCTCTGCCAGTGAATTGGCAACGGTTACGTAGGCGCACAGGGCTTGTGTCACGAGGCATTTTGTTCAAAGCGATACGCGCATCCGCTCTCTCATCTTCGGTCAAGCTCATATCTAAAGAGCGTTTTTTCAGCTCTTGACGCTTGTCCCATTTCAGCTTAACGAGATATTCTCGTTTCTTTTGTCTTGCGATAATCGACTTTCTAGCCATAGTTTCCTTCTACTTTTTCCTTGCGGGCCCTTTTTGCCGTTGCTTGCGGGTCGGGTCTTTTCTATTGATGACATAGAGGCGACCTCTTCTGCGGACGATCTGATCGCCTTTGGATGGGTCAGCCTTAACGGAAGATCTAACTTTCATGGATCATGCCTAAGTTTTTTCAGTAATTAATCTTAAGTTACATCCCTTATATCTCAATAAGAGATTTTCTTTCAATCCTTTTTAAATCCTTTCCCAATTTTGCTGGAGAAGCTGGATCCCTTTTTCAAAGAAGAGATCCGCTTCATCCCTAAGAGAGAGCAGCTCGCTGCGCACGGCAAGCAAGCGCTCACTCCCTAAAAAAAGGTGAGAAAAAATTTGCTTGAGCCGATTGAGCTGTCCCCTGCCGCTGATATCTAAAGGGGTGAGCTCTTTAAAGCGCCTTAAATAGGCAAGGATCAACTCAATAGAGGGCACAAATTCTTGCCGGGCATAGTGCGCCTTTATTTCTAAAAAGAGAAGCGGATTGATGAGGGCCCCGCGGCCAATCATCACTCCATCGCAAGCGGTCTCTTCTCTTAAGCGGAGCGCATCAGAGACTGTTTTGACATCGCCTGAGGCGACGACCGGGATTTTCAAGCGCCTCTTGGCCTCGGCAATCAGCTGCCAATCGGCCATTCCCTGATAGCCTTGCTCTTTTGTGCGCGGGTGGATGACCAAAAAATCGATCCCGCTCTCTTCAGCCGCTTTTAAAATCTCTAAAAAAAGGGAGGTGTCTTGATAGCCGGAGCGAATCTTGGCCGTCACTAAACGATCCGTCGCCTGCCGCATCGCTTTTAAAGCATTATAGACAAGAGAGGGATCTTTTAATAGGCTCGAGCCGGCGCCGCGCCCCACCACTTTATTGGAGGGGCAGCCGCAGTTGAGATCGATGCGATGCGCCCCCCGCAAGGCGAGTTTTTCGGTGACGGCCGCAAGCAGCTCCGGATCGCCGCCCATCACTTGGGCAGTTTGAGGAATGGGAGCCGTTTCCAAAGGGTCATACAGGCTTGCGATATGACGGATCGTTTTGTGACAAGCATTGGAGGGCACGCGCAAAAACTCCGTGCTCGCCTCATCAAAGCCGCCGATAGAGGCCATGGCCCGGCGAAAGTAGCGATCGCCCACTCCCTCCATCGGCGCTAAAAAAAGGCGGGGACAGCCCTGGCTGTTTTTCCACTCGATCCTTGTCACGAATTCCCCCCATTCCATCAAATTGCAGACAATACTACTGAAAAGATGAAAAAAGGGCAACCTTTTGCCATGGCAAGAGATCATCAGGAGAGCGCTTAATTTTATTGCCCTATAATTAAGTTTATTGCTAAACTACGCAGCAAAAACTCCGCTTGATCACTAGCGCGCCTGTCTTGAGAGGGCCTAAGCGCTCCCAGACCCAATGGGCATTCCTAGTTTTTCAAGCCTCTTTCCAAAATTTTGAGAAAAGGATTTTCCAGTGAAACGCACCTATCAGCCAAGCAAAATTAAACGTAAGCGCGTTCATGGCTTTCGCCAGCGGATGGAAACACCGGGCGGCCGCCGAGTTTTGCGCAATCGCAGACGCAAGGGTCGTAAGTCATTAACGGTTTAAACCACCGCTTCCCTAAGTCTTGCCGACTCCTCCAGAAGCGGGAATTTAAAAAAATCTCTCTCGAGGGAATTTCCGCCGGAGGAGCTTTCATGGCTCTGCAAAAAAGAATTGACCCTGAGCACTCCCAAGCCAAGCTCGGCTTGACAGTTAGCAGGCGTTACGGCAAAGCACATGAGCGCAACCGCTTTAAAAGGCAGATGAGAGAAATCTTTCGCCATCTGAAAGAGCGCTTGCCCCCCGGCCTAGAAGTCAATATTCGCCCCCGCTTTTATGCCAAAAAGGCATCCTTTCAAGCCCTACAGCAAGAGTTCATGCGCTTAAGCACCCTCCCCTAAAACTGGAGCTTTCTTTGTGACCGCCAAATTAGATCTGAGCGAACTGAACAAAGAGCAAAGAGCGGCAGTCATGTCCAAAAGCCAACGGCTGCTCATCTTAGCAGGAGCAGGCTCTGGCAAAACAAAAGTGCTCACTTCTCGCATCGCCTACCTTCTCTTGGAGAGGAAAGCCTCCCCCGAGTCGATTGTCGGCCTGACCTTCACTAATAAAGCCGCCGGCGAGATGCGCCACCGCATTGCTCAATTTGTCGACGCCAAAACAGCAGAATCCCTCACCCTCTCCACTTTTCATAGCTTCTGCATGAAGATCTTGCGCCAGGAGATTCACCACCTCGGCTTCACTTCTCATTTCACCCTCTACGACGAACAGGACATGAACCGGATGATGCGCCTCATCGCCCGAGTTCACCCAAACTCTCTTAGAAAAGATGCAAGTGGGCATGCGCGCCTATAACGCTCTCGACTTCGACCACCTCCTCTCCCTCACCGTCGAGCTCTTTGAAAAACACCCCTTCATCTTAAAACGGTATCAAGAGCGCTATCGCCATCTATTGATCGATGAGTATCAAGATACAAATCCGGTGCAATACCGCCTGACCGAGCTGCTCACGGGAACAGAAAACTCACTCACCGTCGTCGGCGATGACGACCAGTCCATCTATGGCTTTCGCGGCGCCGACGTCTCGCTCATTCAAAACTTCCAAAATGCCGAAGTGATCAAGCTCGAGCAAAATTACCGCTCCACCAATACCATCTTGCGATCAGCCAACGCCGTCATTAAAAACAACACCGCCCGACATGAAAAGAGCCTGTGGAGCAATAAAGGGGATGGCTTGCCGATTAACGTCTTTGTCGCCCCCTCTGATGAGTTAGAGGCTGACGCCATCGCCCACCGCGTGGCCACCTTAAAAAATGAAAAGAACCTCCGCTGGAGCGACATTGCCATCTTGTATCGCTCTAACAGCATCTCTAGCCTGATTGAAATTGCCCTGCTCAAATATCAGTGGCTCGATGAGGGGCGCTACCGGCAGGGCATCCCCTTCCAAGTTTTTGGCGGCACGGAGTTCTTTGATAAAAAAGAGGTCAAAGATATTGCTGCCTATTTGAAAGTCTGGCTCAATCCCAAAGATCAAGAGGCGCTGTTGCGCATCATCAATTTCCCTAGGCGCGGCATCGGCGAAACGAGCCTTGATCTCTTGACCTCCCTCAGCCGAACGCACAATCGGCCGCTCATCGACCTGCTTGAAGAAGCCGATTCCCTCCCCTTGCCGGCAAAGGCCAAAGAGGGCATCCGCGCTTTTTTAAAGACGCGCGAGCGCTCCTTATTCAATTTTCAAAAGGAGGCGCCGGCTCAAGCCCTCGAGCTGCTCATCCAGGAGATCAACTATGAGCGGGCCATTCACGAGGAAGTGAAGAGCGATAAGATGCGCGATTTGAAATGGGACAATGTGCAAAAACTCGTCGACGCCCTCGAGCGCTATCCGAGCCAGCAGACAGATCCGCTCTCTAGACTGCGCGACTTCGTCTCTTCCATTTCTTTAAATGAGCACACATTCGATAAGCAAAGTCAAATGGGCAATACAGTCAGCTTGATGACATTCCATAGCGCCAAAGGGCTTGAATTTCCAGCCTGCTTTTTAGTGGCCATGGAAGACCATCTCCTCCCCCATGAGAGGAGCACCACAAAAGAAGCGTTGGAAGAAGAGCGACGCCTCATGTACGTCGCCCTCACTCGCGCTAAATCAATCCTCACCATCAGCATGGCGCGGCAAAGAAAACGGCTCGGCAAAGAAATGCCCAGCCGGCCGTCGCGCTTCCTCTTTGAAATCCCCAAGGAATTGCTCCAAACCACTCGCTGGGATATTTAAAGCCTAAGCACGCAATGCGCCTTCTTGCCAAATCCCTTTCTTTAATCCATTTTCTCTATTTTAAATAAGAATTTTCCTCTTATCTAAAAAATTAACACTCGGCACTTATCATAAAATAAAAAATCAGGCATTATTTAATAGGTTATAGTTATCAACTTAAATTAAAATTTTATTTAGCTAAAATCAATTCAATTAAATAAACTAGGATAACTATCATGATTCCTGAAAATTCGCCTCCTAGGCCTTCTAGAATTTCGGAAGCTCCCAACCAACCCACTCATCGACCATCTAGCCCAATCCCTCTAATCGCTCAAACGACTCTCAATGAACAGCAAGCTCTTCCTTCAGACCCTAACTTTAAAAGGAAAAGCGTTTTTGAAGAAAAGGGAGGGGCAGGGGATCATTTCAATAAAAAACAACGCAAAAATGCTATCGCAGATGAATTGGCAGAAAAGGGAAAAACTTCTAAAAGGGAAGCTTCCCAAGCTGGATTGATCGATAAAAAGAATAAGCGCGTCGAGACCCAAAAAGTCAGCAAGTACGCCAGAAAAAAATTCCGCCTAACCCAAGAAACTTCGAGCAAAGACACTCTATTAGCCCTTAGCTCCCAATACCCCT
>JARBTN010000048.1 GCA_029240195.1 Chlamydiales bacterium | reverse complement strand
GGCTTATGCCGCCTATTGGGACTATCAAGATATGATGTGCTTTGTCGAAGAGCTCTTTGAAAGCTTAGCGATCAGCCTCTATGGCAAAACCGTCATCCCCACGACGGTGGAAGGGCAAGAAGAGCCCTTGATGCTCGACTTAAAAGCGCCTTGGAAGCGGATGACGATGAAAGAATCTTTGCTGACCTATGGCCAGCTCGATGTGGATAGCCTGAGCGATAAAGAATTGGCTGATCTGCTAAAAGGAGAAGTGGAAGCGCCGGAAAAGCTGCCGCGCGGGCTGCTGATTGCCGAGCTCTTTGCTCTGAAAGTGGAGCACCACCTCATTCAGCCCCACCACATCACCGACCACCCGATTGAGACCACGCCCCTTTGCAAGCCCCACCGCGACCCTGAGGAGCGCAAAGCGGGCATCATCGAGCGATTTGAGAGCTTCATCCTTGGCCGAGAGATCTGCAACGCCTACAGCGAGCTCAACGACCCCCTCTTACAGCGCTCCCTTTTGGAAGGGCAGGCGGAAAAAAGAGAAGCGGGCGACTTGGAGGCCTCCCCTCTCGATGAGGAATTCATCGAAGCGGTCTGCCAAGGCATGCCTCCCACCGGCGGACTCGGCATCGGACTCGACCGTTTGACGATGATCCTCACCAACCAAAACTCCATCCGCGACGTCCTCTACTTCCCTTGGATGAAGCCTGAAGGCGTATAATCCATCTTTAAACACAGGGCAAAGGGAGCCGTGGGCCCCCTTTGAACCCCATTTTTTAACAAAGCAAAGGTTTAAATCCATATGCTAACGCATCAGGATTTAAACCTCTGCCGGCTTTAAAACTAGTACCCCATCCACTTGATTTTTTTAAACCGCTCTTTAAACCCAACTTGCCACCTACATCACGCTTGAACTGAGCCGAACTTGGCAAGCGTGATGTAGGTGGCAAGTTGGGCTTTTAAGAAAAGAAAGCCTCCAAAAATTGGCGATTTAATTGGTAATGACCTGCATTCTGGCTGGCCCAAGTTCCGCGCTTGACAGTAAAGCCAACGACAGCAACGGCTCGATTCAAGCGTAAAAGCGGCATGATAGTATGATATTGGGGGACAGGGCGAATATTTGCGTAACCGGATAGAAATGAGCTTTTACTTTTTTGATTCAGAGGCCATTCCCCATGTTCTAGAGGGCAAAAATCATCTTCTGCAAAACTTGCTCGCCCAGAAGACCAGTCAATAATCCCCCTAATCTTCCCGTCAGATATCATGATATTGCCTGGCCGAAAATCGCGATGGATCATACAAGGGCCGTCCACAGAGTCCAATAATTGAATATGGGACTCATAATACTGGCGAGATCGCTCAAGCAAAGCTGGAGGCAAATGACCTTCACATTCCTCTAACCCTTCTTCAAATTTCAAATTGAAGTGATAGCGCGGATTGGAATTAAGCCCTTTTGGCTGTGTAACATCTCCATAGCCAGAGGTGCAGTTATTATGGATGCAAGCAAGCAGTGAACCCATCTCATAGGCGACTGCATCTGTCAAATCACCGGCCTCCAACAATTTCCCCGGCAAGTATTCCATTAAGATAGCCCCAGGCATATTTGCTTGAGGCTCTACCAAATTGATAATGCGAGGCACTGGTAAATTGCCTGCAAAGTGGCAGAGGAAATGCACCTCGCGCGAGTAGTTATTTGGGCTTTCGCATATTTTTAAAATAAATTTGCGGCCATTAGGCTGCGTCACCTGATAGACAATAGCAACCATTGCATCATCATGGACGATGGGTGCAAAGATCGCATTTTGCAAATTGAGGTGCTGCCGATATAGAGGAAGCAGGCTTTTCTCAAAATATCCTTTCATAGCGTTTCCAATGATTTCTCTAGTACCCAACCAACTTAATTTTGATGAGTGTAAAACTAAGTTGGTAGTGTAACATTGTTTCTGTAGATTCGATTTCCTGAAGGAGATAGCAGAAGAGAGTTGAATAAAAAAGTTTGAGACCACATTCTCTTTAATCACTACAAAAAAGAGGAAAATGATGGTCTCAAACAGAATTTATACACCGGTCATTGCAGAGATACTTGGGAGAGCTAGCTGAAAAAGGGATATGCGATCTAAGCCCCACTTTACAGCGCTTATTCAACAAGCTGATGAAAATAGAACGGGAGCAGGCTTTACAGGCCGCTTCTTATGAGCGAAGCGAAAGCCGTAAAGGATATGCTAACGGATTCAAAGATAAAAGTCTTCAAACTCGTTTTGGCAAGCTAGAATTAAAGGTGCCTCAAACAAGAGATATCCCGTTTTATCCTAGCTGTTTAGAGAAAGTAGAAAGGTCCGAAAAAGCTCTAAGATTAGCTGTAGCTGAAATGTATAAAAATGGCGTTTCGACAAGACGGGTCAAGCGTATTACAGAAGAGCTTTGTGGATTAGATGTCAGCTCTACACAGGTGTCGAGGCTATCAAAAGTTTTGGATGAGGAATTAGAGAAATTTCGAAGCAGACCTTTGGGGCACAATCGATGCTAAAAGCCAAGCACCTCCCCTTTAACTGGCCTTTTCTACCAAACTCAGTGAAATTTTGTAGCTTAGGATACGCACGTGTCCGTTCCGATTTTTTAGTGAAATTGCAATCAAAGATAAAAGGCGTTTTGCCTTGGTAGACTTATCTTCTATCGCGGGATGGTTTTTTGCCTCAGCGGGAGATGCTGAGGAGGGATGTGTTGCTTTTATCAGGGGATGCAATATAGCTTGCTAGATCATTTCTTAGAGCCAGCGCTTATAGGGAAGGGGTAATTTTGAAAAGGGTCTAGAAAGGAGAAAAGGCTTCTCAGATGGAGAAGCCTTTTATTATTATTAGCTAATTGAAGGGTATTAGATTTTTACTATATTAGCTAAACTACATTCTATTATTATTACCTTGACCTGAATTTATTCTATTTTATTATCATTCATTGCGTTCTTCATTACCAATAAGCATAGCGCAACCTTGTTAACGATTTGTTAAGATCACATTAAGATTGTGTAATTTTTATCAGGTTGCAATCGTCAATGGAATGCTATATTTAGAGAAAGGAATATAAACTGCAGATTAGCAGCAACTTCAAGAAAAATGGATGTCTTTCTGTTTGAGGGAAAAAGCCAAAAAAAATTGCTTTACGTCTAAAAAAGCTTCTTTGTCGGAAAGGCCGAGTCTAGAAAAGAGTCAAGTTTTAAAAGCGTCAAAAAAATAGCTGAAACGCCCTTATCTTGCAAGCTCTTTCCATCATCTCTACAAAGAAAAGTACAGCTCCAAAATACTTAAATCCTATGAGTCGGATTGCAGAGACTTTGAACAAAAAGCTTGGCGCTTCAGCGCTTCTTTAGAGGCCTTGTCAAAAGCCAACATTTTGTTAAAAGAGCCGTTTTTTTCTCTCTTGAGGTATATGAACTTAATCTCCTATATTTCCTTCGACCCATCCATCTAATCATAGCAGAAGAGGAAGCAATGGATAGCCTACCGGACCAATTATTTGGCCATCAGTGCAAAACTTCGTTTTATGTCTCTAAAAATGGGGAGCGCCCCGAGCTTGTCCAATTATCTTGCAAAGATGCGCTCGACTATTTAAGGCATCTCGAAGGAGCTACTGCCGAGTTAACTGGAGATTTTACAGTTTGCAAATACCGCAGGGCTGAGAACTGGTTTGTCCCTTGCAAAAGCTACCCTGCGCCGGCATCGAGGCTTGGGGCTCGGGTCTTATTGCAAAAAGAAAGCGCTGAAATGTAGAGGCATTTAGAAAGCTTGAAGAGAAAACTCATTGCCTGCGGCAAAGGATTTCCCCTTCAAGCTTTTAAAAGATTCGGAGTTCCAAAGGACTGACCCTTTGGGCTTAAGGAGAGTCTTAAGAGGAGGCGAAAAGAGGTTTCCCCTCTTTTAAACGAGGGTGTCGACGTGCTCTTGGCCGAGGGCGGTCAAGGTGATGAGATCCCCTCCCCTCTTCTTGACGAAGTTGCACTGGGCGAGGATGTTGACGGCGTTTTTCACCGAGCGCTCGTTCATGCCAACCCAGCGACCCACTTCAAAGCAGCTCACAGACTCTTTGTCCACTTGCAGATGGGAGAGTTGGGTTAAGAAGCGCTCTTCTTTTGTTTTAGCTTTTAAAGACATGACACCTCTACATTTTCTTCAGTCGGGAACCCGACGGACTATCTTCGATGAGAAAGCCGAGAGCGAGTATTTGGTCTCTCAGCTGATCGGCAAGAGCCCACTGCTTGGTCTGGCGCGCTTGTAAGCGCTCTTCAAACAGGGCCTCTATAGCCGCAGGAATTGTCTCCTCTTCTTTGAAGAGGACGTTGAGCACGGAATCGACCTGGCTGAGAGTTTCCAATAGGCGTTGGCTGCTCTCTTGCCCAATCAGCCCTTGGTCGATGAGCGTATTCACTTCTCGCACAAAGTCGAAGAGGGCAGCCAAGGCTTGGGGCGTGTTCAGATCATCGGCGAGGGCTTTGGCAAACTGGTTGAAGAAAGCCTCGGAGAGGGGCTTTTCATCAAAAGAGGAAGGGTGCGCCTGTTCTTTTAAGCGGCCGATGAAGGTATGCAGACGGGTTAAGGCATTCTTAGAGGCCTCTAGCCCGGCGAAGGTGAAATTCAGCTGCATGCGGTAATGGGATTGCAACAGCAGATAGCGCACTTCTAAGCCGCTGAACCCTTTTTCCAGCAGGTCGCGGAGGGTGTAGAAATTGCCCGCGCTCTTGGACATCTTGCGCTGGTCAAACAGGAGGTGCTCGGCGTGCAGCCAAAGCTTGGCAAAGCATTTGCCGGTGCATCCTTCTGACTGGGCAATCTCATTTTCATGGTGCGGAAAGATGTTGTCGACGCCGCCGACATGGATATCGAGCGACTCGCCGAGCAGCGACATGGCCATGGCCGAGCATTCGATATGCCAACCGGGGCGGCCTGGGCCAAAGGGGCTCTCCCAGAAGATGGCGCCATCGCGCTCTGGGTCATAGGCTTTCCAGAGGACGAAGTCAGAGACGTGCTCTTTTTCATACTCATCGCTGGCCACTCGCTCGGAGGCGCCGGCTTTGAGCTCGTCGACTTTCAGGCCAGAGAGCTTGCCGTAGCTGGGGAATTTTTCGATGTTGTAGTAGATGGAATGGTCTTTGCCCCTGTAGGCGATCTCTTTTGCCAGGAGCGTTTCAATCAGCTGCACCATATGGCCGATGTAGTCGGTCGCCTGGGGGTAATGCTCCACCTTTTCAATGCCGAGCGTCTCGATATCGGCAAAGAACGCTTCCTTATACTTCTTGGTGTAGTCGTTTAAAGAGACTTTTTCTTGGATGGCGCCGCGGATGGTCTTGTCGTCGACGTCGGTCAAATTCATGGCTTGGTTGACTTGCATGCCGAAGAATTTGATGGCCCGGCGCAAGATATCTTCAAAGACGTAGGTTCTAAAGTTGCCGATGTGGGCGTAGTTATAGACTGTCGGGCCACAGGTGTAAATGCGCACAGGCGTCTTTTGGTCGAGCAGCTCAAGCTCGCGCGAGGCGGTATTGTAGAGGTGGAGCTTTGCAGTGGTTTCCATTAGGTCTCTTTTTTTTGTTAGACAAAGTATGCCGATTCTAAATTGCGGTAGTCGACCTTGCCCGTTCCCATCAAAGGAATGGTTTCTTCTCGGCGCACTTCAGAGATGCGGATCAAGGAGCTAAAGCCGGCCTCGCGCAGCACCTGGTTGAGGTCTTCTAAGCCCAATTCGAAAGGAGATACGGCGATGATCCTGGGGCGGTCTTCCTCCAACTCTTTGGCGATGATGGCAATCAAAGGTCCATCGACTGGCAAAGCCAGCCCGCGAGCGAGGAGGGCGCTTGCAAGGGCATCTTCGATGGCAGCTAAGCTGACCATTTCGCCGGCAATTTTGATGAAGCGCTTGAGGCGGCCGACGAGGTGCAGGCAGCGCTTGTGATCGAGGTAGCCGATATCGCCTGTATTATACCATTGCTCCCCTTCTACAGAAAGGAAAGGGTTCTTCTCTGACTTGAGATAGCCGGAGAAGATGTTAGGGCCGCGGGCCAAGATCAGTCCCTCTTCCGCCTCTTTAGCAGGCTCTAGAGTCTCGGGATGGACGATGAGGAGCTCCACGCTCTCTAAATGGCGGCCAACTCCTTTATCATCTGTATTTGGGCGGGTAAAGCTCAAGATGGGCGAGCACTCGGTGATGCCGTACCCTTCGATCAGCGCACCGTTGGGGTTTTCTTTTGCCCAGAGGTCTTTGAGCTCTTTAGAAGCTTTCTCGGCGCCCGAGATGAGGTAGCGCACTTTAGATAGATTTTGATTGGAGGCGCGCAAGATATTCTTTAAAAAGGTGGGGGCGCCGCAAAGGAGCGTTGCCTGCCACTTCTCCGCTTGGAAGACGAGCTGCTTGCTTTCGTTGGGGTTGGGCGAGAAGACCGTGCGCACACCCACTAAGAGAGGGAAGAGGGTGGTCACTGAAAAGCCAAAGGAATGGAAGGGGGGCAAAAAGCTGAGCAAGACATCTTGCGCGCTTAAGTCGAGCAACGGGTTGAGATCTCTCAAATTGCTCAAGATATTGCGATGCGAGAGAGGGACGGCCTTGGGCATGCTCTCAGATCCGCTGGTGAATAAGATGACAGCATCATGGCGAGCGGGAGGAAACTTTTGCATGATGGCAGACGGGCAGCGCTTCGATAGAAAAAGAGCGCGCAGGCGATCTTTTAAGCTAAAGGTGATGCGCAAGTCTTCGAGCATGACGAGCAAGTCTTCGATGGGCGAGAGGTCCACATCGTCTAAGCGGTCGATAAAAGCCCAAGAGCTCAAGATCAGCTTGGGGGCGCAAATTTCTCTCAACGCCTCTAAGTGGGGGCGCCCAACAGTCCAGTTGACCATCACCGGCGTCTTGCCGGCCAGCTGGCAAGCTAAGATGACGGCGGTGGCAGCGACGGAGGCGGGCAGCATGATGCCGACGATATCGCCCTCTTGCTTTTTCAAGTGCTCAGCTAAGACTAAGACGCGGACGAGCAATGTCTGATAGTTGAGAGCGCCGGACATCTCGTCGGCGACAGCGAGCTCTTTCTTCGAGGTATGGACACGGTTTAAGAAGGCTTCAATGAGCGTCTCTCCGGCCGGGATATCCGGCTTGATCTGAGACCTTTTACTGCACCAAACATCGCTTGACATCTTATCGGCAAGAGGAGCATTGCGCTCTTCAGCGCGCGCTAAAAACATGGCGCTCTTCACTGTTGTCAGCTGATCCATGGAAAGATTGGCATTGCCAAACTTGCCCTCCAAGAAGAGCATCAATTCCGCAGCATCTAATGAGTCAAAGCCTAAATCCTTTCTAAGATCCATCTCCGGGCGGATAGAGGAGGCAGCGATCTCTTTGAGATCTGCAATCTTCTCTTTCACCAAAGCTTGCACGCTCTCTTTAATGCCGGAGAGGTCTTGCGATTGGTCAACAATCGGCTGGCGCTCTAAAGGGGGCTCAAATTTTGGTGAAAAGGGGCCATAGGGCACATAAGCATAGGGCTCGGCAGGGCGGCCGGAGGGGTCGGTTTCACAGGGTTCCCAGCGGTTATACCACTCTTCCAACCAGTGGTTGGTCTCAAGGCGCGAAGCTTGGCGCGGAAAATCGGCAGGCGCCTTTTCAAAGGTGATGGTGATCTTGCGCCTTGGCGTGAAAAACAGCCCATTTTTTAATAGGATGAAGAAAGCCTCTTTCAGCGTCTTAAACATCGGAGGGGAGATGGGCGAGCGGGCCCTGGAAAACATGCTGCCCCAAAACCCTTGCGTGCGGATCAACACAATCGTGACATTGGGAACTTCGGTCAAGATGCGGTGGATGCCAGAGGCTCCAATCACTTGCTCATAGCCAGTGAATTTGATTTTGCCGGCAGGGTAGAGCAAGAAATTATCCCCTTTTTTCAACCCTTCGACCACTTGGTCGAATAGCTGCTCATTTTTCCGACGCTTGATTTGATTGATCTTGGCGCCAAAATTGGGGACGGGCAGCGCTCTGATTTGCTTCATGATCGATTGGACGATCGGCAGATAGTACATGTAATCGACAATTAAGGGGCGCGGCTGGTGCTTATCCCAGATGCTGGCGGTGACGAGGAGAGGGTCGACTAAGATGGAGGAGTGGTTGGGCAAAAAGAGGACGCCGGAATTTTTTGGCAGGTCATCGAGCTGATCGAGGCCGCGGTAAGTGATGCGGTAACGCAAGCTTAAAAGTCTTCTGGCGACCCAAACTAAAGTCTTGGAAACCACTTTTTGAATCATTGATCGAAAGATGCTCATACGATTTAGGGGTAAGGTTTTTAAAATTTAAAGTCGAGAAGGGATCAGTCTGTCGGTTCGCTCAAGAGCACATGAAGGGCAGGCTCTATCGCCTCATCGGAAGAGCGCCTCTCAAGCTCTGCTAAGCGCCGCATGCTTCTCCTTAAGGCAGCCAGATTGGCCGTTTCCTCATAAGGCATCCAGCTCCTCATTCGGAATCAAAACCCTTTGGCCGCTGCTCAGCCGCGTCATCGATTGCTCTAACCTTTCATTTGACGCGCTATAGCTTGAGACAGATGAGGCTACTTTCCCATTATTGGCAATGATCACATGCCCCTCTCCAATCAGAAAAAGATATAAAAAAGAAATTTCCATGACGTGAAATATTTTTTATATTTTATAATGACAAAGTGATTAATAAAATTCAAGCCTTTAATAATTAACCTTATCGCCCAAACTATTGGCAGCCTTTAGATTTTATTGGGGCAGCGCTTTATAAGCCTCATCTAAAAGAAGCTTGGCCTCTTTAAAAGAGAGCTGCTTTTTCGCCGCCGCCTGATCTAAAAACAGGCACTCGGTCACCTCTTTTAAATCTGGCCGGCAATCGCCACAGACTTCGGCCAAAAAGTAGACCACTTTCTTTAAGACCATCCCCTTCCGTGTGGAAAAAGAGTAGGTCTCTTCAAAAGAGACATCAGAGAGCAAGCGGGCGACTGTCATCCCAGTCTCCTCTTGGAGCTCGCGAAAGGCGGTCTCTTGATGCGTCTCGCCAGATTCTGCATGCCCTTTAGGGAAAGACCAATGCCCTCCCTTATGCTTGATCAGCAGCACCCTCCAGCCGGATGCAGTGCGTTGAAAGGGAATGATTCCATAAGATTGGTCATGAATCACGAGAGCAATTCCTTAATTTGCTGCCAGCTGAGGGAAAACGCGCTGGGGTTTTGTTGGTCCATTAAAAGCTCGATCAGCCCCTTTTTCTGCCCTTGCAGTTCAGCGATCTTCTCTTCAATCGTGCCTTTAGTGATCAGTTTATAACTCATCACATTCTTTGTCTGCCCAATGCGATAAATGCGGTCGGTGGCCTGGTCTTCGACAGCCGGGTTCCACCAAAGGTCGTAGTGAATGACCCGATCGGCGCCGGTTAAGTTGAGGCCGAGCCCTCCTGCTTTTAAAGAGAGCAAAAAGACAGGGATCTCTTTGTTTTCATTGAAGCGCTCCACTTCAACCAGGCGATCGCGCGTTTTGCCATCTAAATAGGCAAACGGAATTTGACTCTTTGTCAGCGCTTCGCGCATCAAGGCCAGCATCGACACATACTGCGAAAAGACCACCACGCGATGGCCGCCATCGCGGATCTCTTCGATCAAATCCAAAAAGAGGGAAAACTTCGCCGACGGCACTTCATCGGCTGGGTAGCCAATCAATGCCGGGTGGCAGCAGATCTGTTTAAGGCGAGTCAAGCCGGCCAAAATTTGGAAGCGAGCCTTGGCCTCTCCCACCAAAGCAATGGTCTGCTCCAAAGAGGTGACGATCTCCGTCACCGCTTTGGCATAGAGCGCTTTTTGCGGCGCTTCCATCTCCACATAGCACGTAGCATGCTCGATAGGAGGCAGATCGCTCAGCACCTGCTCTTTTTTGCGGCGCAAAATGAAGGGGCGGATGCGCTCGCTGAGCCTTTTTAAAAAGGCTTCTTTATTATCTTTGGAGACGCTCTTATTGAAATCGGCATAGCCGCCCAAATACCCCGGCATCAAGAAATCAAATAAGCTCCAAAGGTCGGTCAGGGTATTTTCAATGGGCGTTCCGGTCAAAGCCAGCCGGTATTTGCTGGCAATGGTCTTCACTTTGGAAGAGATGAGCGTATCGGCATTTTTAATGGCCTGCGCCTCATCCAAAATCACATAACAAAATTCAAAGGGCAGGTCTTCTACATCTTTTTGGATGAGGGCGTAGCTGATGATGAAGACATTGCACGATTTGGCCTCCTGCATCTCTTTGATCCGCTGCTGCTTATCGCCACATATCACTTTAGCGCTCAAATGCTTGGAGAATTTTTCAATCTCCTTTTGCCAGTTCCAGCAAAGAGAAGTGGGGGCGATCACCAGGTGCTTTTCTTCGGGATTGGCCTGGCTCACCGCATCCAATAGGGAAATGGTCTGAATGGTCTTGCCAAGCCCCATATCGTCGGCTAAAATTCCCGATAGTTGGTACTCATAAAGGGATGAGAGCCAATCGAAGCCCTCTTTTTGATAGTGGCGAAGCAGCGGCTCTAGATGAGATGAAAGCTTTAAAGGGTCCTTTTTCACCCCCTGCTGCCAATCGCGAATTTTGCGGGCCGCTTTGCTGCTCGTCGCATCCATCTCGACCCGTTTGGGATCGACGTCCTGCAAAAAGCCGGCCAACGACCAGTAGGGCACATCTTTTTCCTTCAGCCAAATGGCATCGTCCATCAACTGCGTCTTCAGGGGGCTATCTTTTTCTTCGAAGAGGAGAAAGCGCCCCTTTTGATCTTTTAAAGCCAACTTCCCGCTTAAGGCATCGGTCAAAGGGCCGAGGGCGATTTCCACATGCTCGCCAGGCACTTGAAACGAAATTTCAAAGTAGTTGAGGCGCGATTTAGAGACTTTAAAATGGCCGCTATCTAAAGAAAGGAGAGCAATATCATTTTGGTCAAAGGAGAAAGAGACGACGCCTCTTAGGGGGCTCATCACCTTTTGATAGAATAGCAGCATCTTTTCATCGGGCAAAAAGCCCTCGTGCTGACCGGGAAGATAGGTGATGAAGGCAAAAATGCGCTTTAAAAGCGTCATCTCCTGCTCGATAGAGCGCATGTGGCTAAAGGTCGGAAAATAGGGCAGCAGCGGGTCGTGCAGCGTGACTTGCCGCCCGCCATACTCCGACTGCACTGTCACCTTAAAACCCTCGCGCTTTTTCAGCAAAGAGACCATATAGCGCGGCAGTTCATAAGGCTCTTTTAACAGCTCGATGAGCTCATCGCTTAAAGTGAGGCGGAAGAAAAAGGAGTCGTCATACACCTGCTCTTTAAAATGGCGCCAAAAAGAGCGGTGCAAGCCCTCTTGCAGCAACTGCTTTTCTAAGCGCAGCTCGTCATCGGCCAAGTTAAAGGGAGCAAAGTGAATGACATGGTGATCAATTAAGGCAAAGCTCTTGCCGGCAAGGACAAAGCCCTCTAGCCGGGTTCCATCGCTTCCTAGCCATTCCCGCTCAAAAACGAGGCGCCCCTCTTCTAAGCGCCCCTTTAAAGAGCTGACCATCTTCGACGGGACAAATTCGATGGGAGCGCTCTCCCCCTCTAAATAGAGGTTTTGATAGCCATTGAGAGAGGCCTCTTGCAGCACCTTTAAGAAAGTCACTGGAGAAAGTTGCGCTTCCTCTGCGGTGAAGTACCTAGAAACCAGATCAAAGGAGGCGCTGTCTTGAGAGGAAAAGAGGCCAGGCTGTTCGCGGCGCCCTCTTTTCAAGCCCCCCTCTATAATCCTTCGCTTCAGCGCCTTCAAAGAGAACACCTCTCCCCCCTCGCCCATAAAGATCACTTTGATGAGCAGAGGAGATTCGAGCTGAAAATAGATGTGCAGAGGCGTTTCGACAGGTTCAACCCGCAAAAAAGAACGGGAAAGGAGCTTGGCCTGTTCATAGAAGAGGGCTTCTTCATCCCTCTCCACGGCCAAAGCGGGCAGATCTAACTTCACCCCCTCTTTCTTTTTAAAAAAAGGGGTCAAGTCGATTAGGTAAGAGCTGCCCTCTTTTAGCCAACCTTTCAGGTGCTCTAAAAGTGCCGCCGTATGCACGCACATTCTCTTTTCTGCGCAGCTGCATCCCGTCTCTAATAGGCGGGAGGTCAGCCGGTGCAGCACCAAAAAGGGGAGGAAATTTAGGGGGCCCAGGCTCAAAGTGCCTTCGATGCGAATCCCCTCCCCCCTTTCAAAGCGCACCTTAAAATCGTGAATAGAAAAAACTTCTCGACCTTTTGAAGAGGCAGGTAAATGCACCTTCCTTAAATCTATAAAAATTTTTTTCTCACTCACCGATAACCTACCTAAATCTTAAAATAGAAAACTTGTAGAACGTTAAAGGCTACTCTTTTAATTTTCAAGGAGAACCTGAGCGATGAGAAAGCTCTAGCACCTGCTCGGCCACCTCCAAATTTTCATCAGAGGCAACTACATAGACATCCATCGATGAATCGTCGCAGCTGATTTGGCGCATCTCCCCAAAAGATAAATGCATCTTGGCTCGGTTGACCTTTAAGTCGAGCTTGACGCCGTACCAATCGAGCCCCTGCAAGATTTTTTCGCGAATCAAAGAGGCATGCTCGCCAATCCCTCCCGAGAAGATGAGCGCATCGGCCCCTTTTAGCACCGCTAAGTAAGCGCCTAAGTAACTGATGATGCGGTAGCAAAAAAGCTCGATTGCAAATTTTGCCGCCGGCTTTGAAGAGAGAAGGAGTGTTTCCATATCAGAAGACTCCCCAGACACTCCATATAGGCCGCTCTTTTTATTGAGCAAGTCCCCCACTTCCTCTAAAGAGAGGCCCAGCTTTTCTTGGAGGTAGAGTACAGCCATGGCATCGATATCGCCAGAGCGCGTGCCCATCACCAATCCCGCATTCGGCGTGAACCCCATCGAGGTGTCGCGCACTTGCCCTGAGTCGATGGCCGCGATCGAGCAGCCATTGCCCAAGTGGAGGGTGATCGCTTTTCCCTGGCTCCCGGCCACACTCTGATAGCGGCGCCACAAGAAAGAATGGGAGATGCCATGAAAGCCAAAGCGGCGCAAGCCGAGCTTTTCAGCCACCTCCCGCTCGATGGCGTAGCTGGCCGCCACCTGCGGCAGCGAGGCATGGAATGCCGTATCAAATATCACGTATTGCTCAGCGCTTGGAAAATGCGCGCGCGCCTCTTCAATGCCCATCAAGCACGCCGGATTATGCAAAGGGGCTAATTCGCTCAGCGCCTTTAAATGATTCAAGACCTCTTTATCAATGCGAGCGGGGGCGCTATAGCGCCCTCCCCCATGCACAAAGCGATGTGCGGCTACCTCAATCTCTCCCGCCTCTTGAAAAATCTGCCCTAAAGCATCTCTTGCTGCCAAGACGTGCCCCTCTTCGCCCTTGGCATTGAGATGCGAGGCCTGCCAATCTCTGAGCCGCTCGCGCCCCAAAAAGAGCGTCGCCTTAATCGATGAGCTGCCGCTATTGATGACAAGCATCCTTTTTTTCTCTTTCATCGCCTCTCCCTAATGTTTGGAGTGGGTTTTTGTAGAGGATCCAAAGGGCATGGCCCTTTCACCTTGTAGATTCAAAAAAGGCATTAGGCCTTAGAGCTAAGCCCTAAGGCCTAATGCCTTTTGTCCTTTTAAAATGAAGAGGGTTGGGAAAGGGGGAGCAACCCTTTCTCCAAACCCTTCAAATCAGCGACTCCGGCCAGCACCAGTCGCGCACTTCCGGCATATCTTCGCCATGCTCTTCGATATAGAGCTTGTGTTCGATCAGCTTGCTCTCGGCTAAATCTTTGACATAGGCGCTGACATGAGAAAATCTTTTGGTGCGGTTCAGGACGTCGATAGCCAGATGAAAGCGGTCGATGTCGTTGAGAACGGTCATATCAAAAGGCGTGGTGGTCGTCCCCTCTTCTTTATAGCCGCGCACGTGGAAGTTTTTGGCGTTGTGGCGCCGGTAGATGAGGCGGTGGATCAGCCATGGGTAGCCATGGAAGGCAAAGATCACCGGCTTATCTTTGGTGAACAGATCGTCAAAATCAAAATCAGACAGCCCATGGGGGTGTTCGGTATTGGGTTGGAGCACCATCAAGTCGACGACGTTGACAAAGCGAATCTTAATGTCCGGCACATGCTGGCGCAAGAAATCGACAGCGGCCAAAGCCTCGACAGTGGGCACATCTCCCGCAGAGACCATCACCACATCCGGCTCCGATCCAAAATCGTTGCTGGCCCATTTCCAGATGCCGACGCCCTTGGTGCAATGCTTGATCGCCTCTTCCATCGAAAGGAATTGCAAAGAGGGATGCTTGCCCGCCACGATGACGTTGATGTAATGGCGGCTTCTCAGGCAATGGTCGGCCACCGACAACAGGGTGTTGGCATCAGGCGGAAGGTAGATGCGGGTCACTTCAGCCTTTTTATTCATCACATGGTCGATGAATCCGGGGTCTTGGTGGGAGAATCCATTGTGATCCTGCCGCCAAACGTGAGAAGTGAGCAAGTAGTTAAGAGATGCGATGGGACGGCGCCAAGGAATGTGATTTGTCGTCTTCAGCCATTTGGCATGCTGGTTGACCATCGAATCGACAATATGGATAAAGGCCTCATAGCAGGAGAAAAAACCATGCCGCCCGGTCAACAGATAGCCCTCAAGCCACCCTTGACACAGGTGTTCGCTGAGCACTTCCATCACCATGCCATCTTGGGCCAGATTGGTGTCGGTCTTTTCGATTCTGTCCATGAAAGCGCGATCGGTCACTTCAAAGAGCGCTTCCAGACGATTGGAGGCAGTCTCATCGGGCCCCATGACGCGGAAGTTGCGGCTATCTAAATTTAGGCGCATCACGTCCCTTAAAAAGCCTCCGAGCTGCCGCGTGTTCTCAGCCAATTGGGCGCCGGGGCGCTGGAGGGGGAACGCATAGTCTCTAAAGTTTGGCATGCGCAGGTCTTTTAAAAGCGCGCCTCCATTGGCATGGGGATTGGCTCCCATACGGCGCTCTCCTGTAGGCACATGGAGCATCCATTCGCGGCGCAAACGCCCTTTTGCGTCGAACAGCTCTTGCGGGCGGTAGCTCTTTAGCCACTCTTCTAAAAGGGGCAGGCGATCGGGCCTGTTGGCGACATCAGCAAGAGGCACTTGGTGGGAGCGCCAAGAACCCTCCACGGGCTTGTTGTCGATCATCTTAGGGCCTGTCCACCCTTTCGGCGTCTTTAAAACGAGCACCGGCCAATGAGGGCGCTCTGTCTGCCCCAAAACGCGAAAACCCTCTTGAATCTTGTGGATTTCGGCGATGATCTCATCGAGGACGGCAGCCATCTGCTGGTGCATATCCATCGGGTCCGAGCCTGAGATGAAATAGGGCTTGTACCCGTAGCCGACTAAGAGCGACTTGAGCTCCTTTTCGGGACTGCGCGCTAAAAAGGAGGGGTTGGCAATTTTATAGCCGTTCAAATGAAGAATCGGCAAGACAGCCCCATCTGTCTTAGGATTTAAAAATTTATTGGAGTGCCAGCTGGCGGCCAAAGGGCCGCTCTCCGCCTCTCCATCGCCGATGACGCAGGCGGTGATGAGACTTGGGTTGTCAAAGACAGCGCCGAAGGCGTGAGCGAGAACGTAACCAAGCTCCCCCCCTTCATGGATCGAACCAGGCGTTTCAGGAGCGACGTGGCTTGGAATGCCGCCGGGAAAGGAGAATTGCTTAAATAGGCGCTGCATCCCTGCTTCATCTTCGGTGATGTCGGGATAGACCTCTGTATAGGAGCCCTCTAAGTAGGTGTTGGCGACAAGGGATGGTCCCCCATGGCCCGGCCCGGCCATGAAAATCATATTCAAGTCATTTTTCTTGATGACGCGGTTGAGGTGGGCGTAGATGAAATTGAGGCCTGGAGAGGTGCCGAAGTGGCCGAGCAATCGCGGCTTCACCTGCTCGATCTGTAGAGGCTCCTTTAAAAGAGGGTTATCCATCAAATAGATCTGACCGACAGACAAATAATTGGCAGCGCGCCAAAATGCGTCCATCACCTTCAGCTCCTCTGGACTTAAAGGGAGCTTTCCACTGCACACATTTTTCTCCATAAAACCCTCTGACTTAGAAATTGAGAAGACACCTCCTCTTCAAGTCTTTTTTAGAGAAGGCTTTTTCCCCTTTCATAAGAAGTGGCCTCATATTTGACAAGGATTTGGGCGGATAAAAGGGATATTTTAGAGGAGGAAGAATAGCTGCAGCGATTTAAGAAAAAGAAGGCTCTCTTTTTTTTTAAAGCCGAGCGATAAAAAGAGGTGTCTTTGAGCTAGAGGAGAGTTTGAAGCCAATAGCTTCAATCGAGGTAAAGGCAGCAAAGGCCTTCCTCTTCAAGTGGTAGAGGGTCAAAAACAATCAGAGCTTGTTTTATATATAAATCGATATAGTATTGGCAGATCCATATTGGCAGATCCATGCAGTTTTCGTTGATTTTTATTTTCATATTTATTATTTTTTTGTTTAAAAACTATAAGAAAGGCAGATATGTTATATTCTTTAGAAAGTGGTAAACAACTAGTTTCAAATATAATTGATCACATCGCTGAAGCCGCTCAAGCAGAGGAGCAAAAAGTCGACTCTTCTCAGCTAGAAGCGAGCTTGACCAGCCGCATTGGGCAAATGGCTTATAAAGCTCTTAAATGTGTCGCATATACCTTCGCTGGAGCTTTGCTAGGCCTCGGCGTGGGAATGTTTTCGTTACTTGTGTGGCCAGTCGTACTTGTTCACGAGAATATTAAAGGCGCACGGGATTCGTGGCGGGAGAATGAAAATTTACAGGAAATAGCGCTGAATGTTTTGACAGCTCCACTCACTATTCCTGCCGTTACCCTCTTTTGCGGGTTGGCAAATGTATATGCCTTTACATATCTGGGCTATCTCAAAGCAAACAAATAGCAAAAGATTTTAAGACTTGGCATGCTCCCCTTCATTGATGAGGGGGAGCAGCACGTCTAATCGCTAATCGTATCAGACCAACAAAGGCAAGCTTAACTTTCCAAAACATCGCTCTACAAAAGAAGAGCCCTCTCTAAGGCCTCAAGCATTTTTTAGAGCATACGCCGTCTTAAGGGAATTTTTTGAAGACCACCGTCGAATTATGGCCGCCAAAGCCAAAGGAATTAGAGATGGCGACATCCACTTTGAAGTCGCAAGCTTGAGTCGGGACAAAGAAATCGAGCGGCTCTGGATCTTCTAAGTTGATCGTGGGGTGGATTTTTTGCGTGAGCAGCGCCTTGATGGCGACGATGGCTTCCATGCCGCTGGCCGCTCCCAAGCTATGGCCGATCATCGACTTGGTAGCGTTGAGGGCAATTTCCGAGCGGTTTTGGAACACTTGATTGATGGCATTGATCTCGGCCATATCGCCGACCGGGGTGGAGGTGGCGTGGGGGTTGATGTAATTGACATCGCTTGGCTTGAGATTGCCTTTTGCTAAAGCGGTCTCAATGCAGCGGACGACGCCGAGCCCATCGGGCCTGGGGTCAGTGAGGTGGTAGGCATCGGTCGAGAAAGCCCCACTCAAAAATTCAGCCAGCACGCGGGCCGATCTTTTTTCAGCGTGTTCTAAACTCTCCAAGATGATGATGCCGGCCCCTTCTCCCATGACAAAGCCATCTCGCTGTTTATCCCAGGGCCTAGATGCCCTCTGGCAATCTTCATTGCGCTGCGACAGCGCTTTGCAAGCTGAAAAGCCAGCCATGCCAATTGGCGAAATCGGAGCTTCGACGCCGCCCACAATCATCACGTCGGCCTCTCCCCGCTTAATATGCTCTGCCGCCAAAGTGATGGCATAGTTGGCAGTGGCACAGGCGGTCGAGACGGAATAGTTGGGACCGGTGAAGCCAATTTCTTGAGACAAGATGGCTCCGGCCATATTGGTTAAAATATAGGGCACAAAAAATGGAGTCAGGCGGCGATGCCCTTGGGCATTTAAAACCCCGACGCCATCAGAAAAGGCATTCATCCCGCCAATTCCCGATCCGACAAGCACGCCCGCTCGACTTAAGTCGAGCTTGGGATCCCTCCAGTCGATGCCGCTCGACTCGAGGGCTTTTTTGCCGGCAACGAGGGTATAGGCGATGAATCGGTCGATGCGCCGCGCCTGTTTTTTATCAATGTAGGCGCCGGGGTCGAAGTTTTGGATCTCACCGGCAAAGCGCGTTGGAAAGGCGTCGACAGGGAAGCCGGTGATGGGGACGATGCCACTTTGCCCTTGCAGCAATTTTTCATAAAACTGGTCGACATCATCTCCTAAGCAAGAGACAATACCCATTCCGGTAACAACAACGCGCTTTTCTTTCATGCCTTTTCCATATGCTTTTTAAAGATGTTGAGCTTAACTTTAATTTGGCGCTTAAAAGTTGATGGCTAGCGCATGAGGGCTTCTTTATCCGAGATGCTCGCCTCTTTTTTGCGCTGCTGGCTTAAAGCGATCAATGTCTGCAACTTGTCGAATGCTCGTCCGCTATTTACGCTGCGCTTGGCCATTTCCAAACCCTCATTCAAGGTGTTGGCCAGCCCTGACACATAGATGGCGGCGGCGGCGTTGA
>JARBTN010000047.1 GCA_029240195.1 Chlamydiales bacterium | reverse complement strand
TTAAGGCCAGTAGCCCTTGAATTCCTTGCTGGAAGTGGATTAAAGAGGGGTAGCGCTCCGCTTGGTAATTGAATAGATCGCGCAAGAAAAAGAAAAGGCCCTCTTCGCTGCCAGCAACTTCTAGAGTTGCTGTCGTCTCTTGCTTGACCGTATCGAACTGGATGGTGTCAATCTGAAACGAGAGCGGATCTTTGCCCTCGATCTTCAGCTGCATGGCATGTAAGCTAAGGCCTTGCCGAGAGTCATAGTGCAGGTAAAAGGGGGCGATCTCTTCAATGCGATAGCTAAGGCACTCTAGATCGCGCCCGGCCAGGTCAATTTCCAGCAGCAGCTTCTCTTTGGGTAGAAGGGAGAAGCTTCCTTTGCCAAAGAATTGGCCGCGCATGGCCTGCAAATTTTTGCTCAATAAGGGGGCGATGAGCTCTGAGTCTAGAAAGGAAAAGGCGACCTCGCCATAAAACTCTCCCTCTTCTGAGGCCATATGCCCATCCCCTCTAAACTTCAACGCCTGATGGTGCCAGATCTTCAGCTTCTCTAACACATAAGTGCCGTCGGCAGCATAGGCGTTTAAAGCGGCCTCCCAATCGGCAAAGCTCCCTTTTTTTAAGCGCCAGGAAGAGCCCTTTAACGAGCCAGAGAGCTCGAGAGCGCTTTTTTTATTCAATAGAGAAAGGGAATCTGATTGCAGCTTATACTGGAGCGGCTCTTCCTCTTCTTTAAAGAGATGGCAAAAAAGCGGCCCCTCGGCAACAAGCTCTTCTGTCGACTCTAAAAAGGGGGCGTCGCAAAATAGCTCTTTCTTTAGCCTCAGGTGAAGGGGGAGGTTGAAGGCTAAAGTTTCAATCCCTTTTTTCGACAGCTGGAGCGCGCAGTTTTGAGCGCGCGCTTGAAAAAAATGGCTCTTTTCTAAATCGCAGGAGACGTTCAGCGTATTGCCTTTTCCATCGTCTTGGATATGGCCCGTGAAGTGCAAAATTTCCTGATCGCCGAGTTTACCGACAATGTCGATCGGGCAGCTGATGGAGTCTAGGTATTGCAGGGAAAGCTTGGGCGCCGTCAATAAAATGGGCTCTTTTAATAAGGGCAGAGGCACTTGGCATTGAATTTCTTCGAAGGAGATGTGAGCCTCTCTCGAGCGGTAAGCAAAGCGGCATGAGACCTCCTCGATGCTGCCTAAAAATGGGGTTTCCTGCGACGCTGTAAAATAGCCCTCTTTGAGCTGGCCGAGGAGCTGGCACTCGCTAAGCCACTCATCGCCTTGCCAACGCGCTTTAAAAAAGTGGCGCTGGGGCTCCATCGAAAAGACCCCCTCTAAAGGAAAGTTGAAAAAGGGGGTTTTTAGAGCGCTTTCTTCGGTAAGCTGCTGCTGCATGAGCTTTCTCACCGCGCTCAAAGTGCCTTTAGCCGAGTGAGAGGAGAGGGTGAATTTATCTTGGGTGTACTCTAAAGCGCCTTCAAAGGAAAAGCCATCGCCAAAGAGATGGAATGCAGGAGCATAGATGGCAGCATCGCTGAAGAAGACGGTGCCATTGGCGGCAATTTTGCTCCCCTGGGCTAGCAAATGGGCATGTTCGACCTTGAGCTGCCCGAGGTAGCGCCCCTTTTGGAAGTCGATGTAGCAAAACCCGCCCTTTTTCTTCTCTTGGTTGGAGCTAAAGCCAAATAAGGAGAGGTGCTCTTGCTCCTTCTCCTCTATCTCCAATTGCAGCTGTTCATTGCCAAGCCGCGCCTTTTGCAGCGTATACCAGACAGTCATGCCCTGATGGTCAAATTCGCCTAGCACATCGCCGACCGCTTCGAAAGTCGCCAGCGGCTTTCCATAGAGGGAGATGAACTTATGAAAGGGGACCTCTTTGCTGCTAAACCAGCCATTGCGCACGATGAGGCCGCCGATACCCTCCTCTTTTAAAAAAGCTTCCTCTCGAATCTTTAAGGCGGGAAAGGCCTCCTTTGGCAGCAGCTCAGATAGAGCAAAGCCTGTCGAAGAGGGAGCGCCTAGAGAAGGAGGCCTTTTGGCCCATTCTAAATCCCACCCCAGCGAGATGCGATGGCGCTCTGCACGTGGCGGGCCGTGGTCGCTCTGCGCTTCTGGCAAGAAAAGGTCAATTTCAGCGCAAATTTGCAGCCCTTTGGAATAGGGGATGACATCAGCTGAAAATGCCACTTGGTCTTGATTGAAGAGGCGCTGTTGCAGGTTTAAGTCTAAGGGCAGATGCGTCAATAGGTGCTGCATATCGCCATAGAAGCTCAGATGGATGCACTCTCTCTTAGAAGGCCATTTGAAATTGACAGTTCCCTTCATCCCTTTTAAAGAGGCTTGCAAAGTGGAGCGGAGGAGCTGCCCCTCTTGCAGCTGAATGCGCCCTTGGATCTGTTCAAATCCCGTCTTTTGGGATAAGCTTTGGCTTTGCAACGCCCCTTCGGCAATGGAGAGGTCGGCGCTGAGCATTTCCTTGCCCGCTTCATCCTTTTGCCATTGGAGATACCCCTCTAGAGATTGGAGCTTTAAAGAAGCAGAGGCTAAATCGAGTGAAAGGTGGTTGGCCTTTAGGTTTTCTAAAGAGAATCGAGTGATCGAGGAATCTGCTTCGGTCAGCTGGCAGTTGGCTGTCACCGATCCTTGCTTTAAATCAACAAGGGATAGGGCTGGATAATAGGGGCTGCAAAGCGCTTTCAGGGCTTGAAATTCCCTCTGGCCCAGCCCTTCTAAAGAAATTTGCCATCTCTTCTCTGCATTCTGCTGCTCCCAGCTTGTGGCCAAAGAGGCTGCTTCGCCTTTGAAAGTGATTTGGCCAAAGAGGGAGCTATATTGGCCATGCCATGCAATTTTTTGCGACCCCTTTGCTTCCAGCCCTTGCAATGCAAAAGCAATTTCTCCTCTTTGGCAAGCAACCTCGCCAGAGATGCCGCTCACAAGCTCTCTCCCTTTGAGTGTCTGCAGCTCTGCCCCGTCTAATAAGGCCAAAGAGAGGTGTAAATTTTCATAGGAAAGGGCGCTTTCTGTCATCTGGAAGGAGAGGATTCCCTTGGGGATCAGGCAGCGGTGAAAGGAATCTTCTAAGGAGCCGTCTTCTAAAGTGAGCTCTCCCTTAAAGTCTTTTAATCGATGCAAAGGGATGCGGCACTGCCCCTCTAAAAACCCGTCCATCTTTATAGGCTGCTCAGGCAGCAAGGGAAGAAGAGCCAGGATATCTAAGTGGCGAAAGGAGCTAGTCAACTCTTCTTCCGCCTCACCTCTTCTCAGGTAAGAAAAGAGAGCCGACCCCTCTTTGGAATAAAGCGCAAGCGCGACTCTCTCCTCGCCCATCCGCTTCATGCCCACTGCTGTCAGCATCAATTCTTGGCCAATTTGCACCCGCTTGCAGGCAAAATCCCAGTCGATGGGCCAGTTCTTTGCTCCTTTGCCCTGATAGATGGGCAGTTGGCCCAGGTTAACCTCTTCGATAGACAGATCTAAAAATGCCCTTCGCTCTCTCCAATTCCAGCTGAGAGAGGCATGCACATCTCGAGCCGTGCCCCAGGAGCTGGCGAGACGCTCAGCTTTAATACACCATCCTTGCCACTCTAGCCCTTCCACTTGCACAGCAAAGAAGCTCTCCATCCCCTGGGCCAGCAAAGGAGGCAAGAGGAGGTTTGCCAAAGAACAGATGATGCCGATAGCTAAGAGAAGAGAGAGGATTTTCACTTTCCAAGGAGAGAGGGGACGCAAGTTCAACCACATCAATAAACTTTTTGCGAGATTTGGGGGGAGATACAGGAGCTGTAAATCAAAAGTTTTGCTTAGTGTAAACGACATTCGATTTTGTTGCTCTAAAATGCCTGCATTTTATCCGGTTTATCCGGTAACCGGGTTTTGGTTTAAGGCATTCTTTTATAGAGAGGTGAAAATTTGACTGTAAAAAAGCTGAAGAGCCCTTTTCAGCAGTGCGCAATTTTTATTTGACATTTCAGCCGAATTTGATACCGTTGGGTTTGACTCACTAATAGAATAGGAAGGCTTATGCTCAGAAAATTTTTGGACTTTCAGTTGGCGCTTGCTGAAGAGGGTAAGCCTCTAGCCCGCCTGCGACCTCTTATTCAGGGATTGGACACTTTTCTCTACGAGCCCTCTTGTAGAACCGAAAAAGGTCCTCATATTCGCGATGCTGTCGACGTCAAGAGATGGATGTCTATTGTCGTCTTATCCCTGTTGCCTTGTGTGCTGATGGCTATATGGAATACAGGCGTGCAGTCTTTTGTCTATACAAGCGGTGACTATCACTTGATGGATGAGTACTTAACGGCTTCTAAAACATTGCAAGGCTATCTCGATTTTGCTTTAAAAGATGAGCGCTATTGGTCCATCTTATCGATTGGAGCCAGTGCCTTTGTTCCTGTCATGCTGGTCTCCTATGCGGTCGGAGGGTTCTGCGAAGCTCTCTTTGCCTGCCTGCGCGGCCATGAGATTGCAGAAGGGTTTTTGGTCACTGGGCTGCTCTACCCGCTCATTTTGCCTTCCACAATTCCCTATTGGATGGTGGCGGTCGGCGTCGCTCTCGGCGTTGTCTTGAGTAAAGAGCTTTTCGGTGGAGCGGGCATGAATATCATGAATCCAGCCCTCACTTGCCGCGCCTTTGTATTCTTTGCCTATCCCGGCCGCATGAGCGGCGACATCTGGACCGGCCTTAACCCTGTCGACGTCCGCCATAGCCTGCTCAAGATGAATGCCGAAAGCGGCCGTCCAATGATCGATGGCTATACACAGGCCTCTTGCCTGTCTTTCCTAAACATTGGGCCGGAAGTCAAACGCATCCATGTCGATGCCATCGCCACCCAAATGGTCGGCGAGCAAGTGCCATTAATTGGTGCTGTGCAGGATCATTTCTCCAAATGGTCTCAAGTGCAAGAGGGGGTCTCTCAAATTGGCCAGCTTTCTGCAGATCAGATGCGGCAGTTTGTCACCGCCCCCTTAGCAAATGGAGGGCTCGCCCTTCCCAATGAGACTTATGAGGCGGCTTACAACTTCTGCAAGCTAAACTATGGCATGAATCAGCTCAACGACACCAACTTCTTCATCGGCAACCAAATCGGTTCGATGGGGGAGACATCGGCTCTGGCCTGCCTCATCGGCGCTTGCTTGCTGATTGCCACTCGCATTGCCTCTTGGCGCACCATCTTTGCTGTCATCTTAGGAGCGCTGGGAACAGCCTTTCTTTTTGAGTTCAGCACAGGGTTTGGAGCTGAAGGTGGCGCCTGGAATCCAGCCATCTACGCCTTCCGCTGCTATCGCCACCTCACAATCGGCGGCCTGGCCTTTGGTACGGTCTTTATGGCGACAGATCCTGTCTCCTCCCCGACCATGTCCTCCGCTAAATGGATCTACGGCTTGCTCATCGGCAGCATGACGGTCATCATTCGACTGATCAATCCGGCTTATCCGGAAGGGGTCATGTTGGCGATCTTGATGGGCAATGTCTTCGCACCCCTGCTCGATCGCTATGCAGCTACTAACTTTAGGAGGACACGTCTTGTCACAAGCTAAGCCCGCTTCCTCAAATGCCAGGACGATCCTGTTCATGATCATCTTGAGCGCCATTTCAGCTTTTATTCTCGCCTCTTTGGCCAGTTTGCTGAAAGAAGATCAAAACATCGCACGACAGCTAGACCGCAGCAAGCAGATGTTGATTGCTGCGCGCATCTTCACCAACGAAGGGTACTTCCAAGTTGAAGATGAAAAAGGGCAATTCTTGCCCGCCAAACACGCAGGTCAGGGCTATCTAGTTCCCGCAGCCAGCGTCATTCAAGCCTCTGATAGCGATGTCAAAGCTGTGGTCTCTAAAAGGCTAAAATCCTTTTTAGTGGATTCCGCAGGCAAGCGCATTTCCTTAGCTGATGCTAAAGTCGATGAACAACAGTACGTGCAAGCGCATGAAAGAGGGGGATATGCCCATCTTCCACAAAAACTCGCCTATGAGATTGTCGATAACCCCTCTTCAGATGGCACCATGTCCACCAAGACGACGGGCTATCTGTTTCATGTCACAGGCATGGGACTTTGGGATGTGATCTCTGGGTATCTGGCTCTTAAGACCGATGGCAATACCGTGATTGGTATTTCCTGGTACGATCAAAAAGAGACGCCTGGACTCGGCGCCAATATTATCGATACCTCTTGGCAAAAGCAGTTTCCAGGTAAATCTGTGTTTCAGCCAGCCTCAAATGGCGAAACGGACCCGAAAGTAGCGCCGCTTGGCTTAACTGTCGTGCGCGGCAAAGTCAACGAAGTATTGGGCGATGTGCCCAAGGCAAAGAACTCTGTCGATGGCATGGCTGGCGCAACTTTGACCGGCAATGGAGTCAATAAAGCTTATAAAGACACTTTAGCTCCCTATCGCCCTTTCCTCCTCTCTTTGTATGATGCCTATCAGCAAGGAGAAAAACGGTGATGAAGCTTTGGAAACAGGGATAACATTATGGCTGAAGCAAAAATACCTCTGAAAAATTATTTTATCGATCAAGTGTGGAGTAGCAACCAAGTATTGGTGGCCATCCTCGGCATCTGTTCGGCACTTGGGGTGACGACCCGTCTAGCTCCGGCTTTGACCATGGGTGTCGCTGTCATGTTTGTCACGGCATTTTCCTCTCTGCTCGTCTCCCTTCTTAGAAAGGTGACGCCAGATAGTGTGCGCATGATCACGCAGCTGGCGATCATTTCTCTCTTTGTGACGATCATCGCCCAGCTTTTAGCGGCTTTCAACTACCCGCTTTATAAAAAGCTGAATGTCTACATTGGCTTGATCATCACCAACTGCATCGTCATGGGGCGCGCCGAAGGGATGGCGAAGAACGTGCCTCCCATGCCGGCGTTCTTAGATGGACTCGGAGCCGGCACCGGCTATGCTCTCGTGCTTGCCATACTCGGGCTTTTCCGTGAATTGTTTGGATTTGGCGAAATCTTGAATACAAAAGTCATTCCTCTTTCTTGGTATGCCACCGATCTTTTTCCGAATGCCTATCAAGATTGCGGGCTCGCTTTGACGCCGCCTGCCGCCTTTTTTATGATTGGCATGCTGGTGTGGATCGCCAACCTCATCAATAAAAAAGCAACTTAAAGGAGCGGCTACCATGTGGATGGGTAATTATGAACCGATCAATTTAGTCGGCCTTCTCATACAAGCGATTTTTATTGAGAACTTTTTGCTGGCCAACTTTTTGGGCATTTGCACATATTTAGCTTGTTCAAATCGATTGGCGACAGCCAATGGGCTTGGCATTGCCGTCGTCTTTGTATTGACGGTCTCTGGATGTCTCAACTGGTGCGTGCACCAGTATCTGACCAAACCCGGCGCTTTGAGCTGGCTGAGCAGCTTTGGCATCGATGCTCAAGGGATCGACTTAAACTTTTTGGAGTTTTTGCTCTTCATCTCGGTCATTGCGGCGTTCACACAAGTGGTGGAGATTATCTTAGAGAAGTTTTCGCCAGCGCTCTATAACACGCTCGGCTTTTACTTGCCTTTGATTGCCGTCAACTGCGCCATCTTAGGGGCCTGCCTATTTTCTGTTGCGAGAGACTATCCCTTCTTGCCAAACCTGGTCTACGTCATCGGCTCAGGACTTGGTTGGTGGCTGGCCATTGCCTTAATTGCCGCCATTCGGGAGAAGTTGGCTGTCTCTAATGTCGTGCCCGGCCTGCAAGGGATTGGCATCACCTTCATCATGAGCGGCCTGATGTCGATGGCTTTTATGGCCTTTACCGGCATCAAGCTCTCCAATCCTACGGGACAAGCGGTGGAGCCCGCTCCAAAGGCGGAAGTGGCTATGGTCAAGGAGATCAAGTCTCCCTATCCTAACTAGTTTTTCTAAGGAGTGGGTTTTGCCCTCCAGAGACCCTCTTCCACCAAAGAAGGCTCTGGCCCTTTGGGATCCTTTAGGTTTAAAATAAAAGGCTTTAAGGCCTCTAAGCCTTAAAGCCTTTTTTCTATTATCATCTAGATATCCGCTTCCATCAAGATGGCAGGGCGTCCTTTATATTCTTGCTCCCCAATCACCCGAAAGCCAAAGCGCGCGTAGTACTGCGGCAACCGCTCATCAAATGTAAATAGATAAATCTGATTGAACCCTAAGTTTTGAGCTTTCTGTTTTGTGGCCTCTATTAACATTTTTCCAATTCCTCTCTTTTGATCGAGCGGGTTGACGACAAGGGCGCCGAGCCATGGCTTTAAATCTAAACGTATCCCCTCTTTTTCCATTAAGCTGCACATTCCAACAGGTCTTCTGTGATCCATGACCACAACTGTCAAGGGCAGTTTGCCTTCATTTCCGTGTTCTTTCAGTCGATTGATGACTTGCTCGACAGGCACTTCGGGAAACTCTTTTTTGCCTAATGCCTCTATCCAAATTTCTGCTAGCTCTGCTATGCTGCCAGGGTAATTTTTTAATATATCAATCGTCAATGTCATATCAGCCACCTTTTCTAAATTCAGCGACAGGCCCATGTTATATCATCTTAGCTTTTAAAATCATTTGTTCTAGAACTGTCGTAAAAAAAATGCCAAAGGCTTCGGTGATGTCTGATGCAGAAGATGCGTCTTCTGACCTTGCCACTGTATAGTGGAAGGCCTATGCCAACCACAAACTCCAAAGGTCATTTAAAGAATGGGCAAAAGGCATTAAGTCTTGGGCGTGAGCCCATGGCTTAATGCCTTTTGAAGATACTTTAGAGGGATTATGGGCCTTGGCCCCTTTGTCCTTTAAAAGAGGGAACGGTAGTCTTGTTCGCTTAAGAGGTGGTCTAGCTCTGAGGGGCTTGAAAGCGCCATCTGAAAGAGCCAGCCGCGCTCTTCCGGAGACTCGTTGAGCAGGTGCGGCTCTAATTGAAGCTGCTGGTTGACGGCGATGACTTGGCCATGAAGGGGGCTATAGATGTCGATGGCGGCTTTAGTCGACTCTAAGATGACGGCGGCATCTTCAGTGGTGAGTGTGGCGCCAACTTTCGGCAATTCGATGTAGATGATAGTGCCAATTTCTTTTTGGGCCTCTTGGCTGATGCCAATCGTGGCAGTCGACCCTTCTAGAGTGACCCATTCGTGGGAGGGAGTGAATTTTCTCATGATTCCTTTTGCAACTTCAAGGTACTCCAAAGGGCTGGAGAGTGGTTGATGGGAGCGTCTTTGGGAGAAAGGGATTGGGGATGCCCTCCAGCTCTGTTGAGGCGGTAGGCCAGGCCAAGCTTTGGAAACTGTTCAGGGTCGAAGCCGTGTAAGGACTCGGCGGGGATAAAGATTTTCATGCTGTAGTAGTGAGGCTTTTTTTGCGTCTCTACCTTTAGATCTTTGGGGTTGCAGAGGGGATGCCGCTCTTCGTTGCGAAATTTTGTCACTTCTGCGGCTTGCTGTCCTTCGAAAGCTTCGGGCAAGAAGTAAAAGTGGTGGCAAAAGCGGTGGATGGATAGGGCATTTTGCAAGTGGCGCGTATCTAAAAATATCTCTAGAGAATCGCCCTTTTCAAAGGGGAGCATCACCTTTTTGATGCCTTGCTGAACCAGGGCTTCAAAAAAAAGTCCCTCTGGGCTCCAGCCGCAAGAGAGGCTTGCGAATGTGTCTTCTGCTGTCAGGTCCTCTGGATCCGGTAGGGGAGAGAGCTGGTTTGATTTTAACTTGGCCAGGTGCTCTGCTGCCGGCGGATTCTTGATGCGGGGGCAGTCGATGTGCAGCTGAAATAAGAAGCTGCCCTTTAAAGATATTCTCTCTTCCATCATCACTCTCATTATAGGGGCCTCGATTGACTCGAAAGCCCCTTTTTTTATGAATCCCTATTTTTCTGCTGGGAGCTCTGGCAGGTGGATGGCCTTTTTAGCGACAATGTCCTGCATGAGTTCTTTGACGAGAGGTCGGCACACTTCACGAGATAAGATGCGACGCGCTTCGTGCACTTTCTTCGAGGCTAGCCCTCGGGGATTTCCCTCTTCCTTACTTAAAATATGGTAAAGAGGGAAGTCTCCTGACGGCGTTGGCTCGACCTCCGACCAATCTCCTTCTTTCAGCTGAAAAAGGGCTGCATTGGCTGTGGGATTGCTTCTTTCGACGCTGACCTCTTGCCGGATTAGTTTGAACTGCTCTTCAATGGGATCGAACAGGGAGGGCTTTTCGGTGCGGGTCAGCTCCGCCTTATTTTCATCCGTGAGCTTTCTTCTCAGCTGTTGCACATGGGCGAGCATTCTAAAGCGGGCCTTTTGGTCCTCTGTGGAAAGCTTGGGCAGCTGCTCGGAGAGAGGGCTCTTCTTAAAAGAAGAGTCAATTGCCTCTAAAAGCGGCTGAAAGCGCGCTAGGGCAAGTTCATGCCTTTTCTTTTCAAAGGCATTTTTGTCCTCTTCTGAAGCCGTCTGCTCTCCTTGCAATAAGGCATTGAGCGCCCTTTCGCTGCTGCCGTCTTTAAGTGCCGCCTCAAAGCTTAAAAGGCTCCATGCTTCATCGCGCTTTTTCAAGGTGATGGTATAGTAGGAAAAAAGATCTTGGGTGTAGCCGGTCAATTGGGCATTTTCTTGGTCGATAGAGGCGTCGTCTAAAAGCTGTTGCAGCTCCCGTCCATTTTTGATGCCGCTTAAGGGCAGCTTGCTCTCTTCTTTTTTAAAGCAGAGGGTAAAGCTCTCCTCTTTTTTCCCTTTAAGAGCCTCTTCAATCCACTCCGGGTGCTGTTCGACTAAGCTCAAACGCGCTTTTTGATCGAGCTTGAGGCGGGCAGCGTTATCGAGGGAGTCAATCAGCGCCAATCGGCTGTCTTTAGTCGACCCATCTTTTAAGCCGAGCTCGGGAAAGTCGGCGACGATGCTGGACCAGTTCTCTTCTTGAATTTGCCAATCCCAGGTGTCTTTGAGGCTGATTTTCTGCCCGAGCTCTTTTTTTGTAACCTCTTTGACATCGACCTGGTAGTGCTTGCCCACTAAGTAAGGGTGCGTGAGAGCCACTTTTTCGGGGGCATAAAGTTTCTCTGGCAGCATGAGAAGGTCTTCTGCGGGAGGAGCTACAGCCCGTAAGTAAGCTTCTAAATGCCCTAAAGAGCGGAAATCTTGAATTTTAAGGCTCTCTGGCAATGAAAACTGCTCCATATTCACTTTAGCTTTTGCCGTCTTGAAGAATTGTTCATAGGGCAGAGTGTCTAGTAAAAGGGCAGAGCTTGTATCTCCTAAAAGGCGGCGGCAGAGGAGCACCTGTCTCCAGATGAGGGAGGCGCGGTTCAAATCGAGGTTGAGCGCTTGCAGCTGGTGTGAGACATAGTCATCGAGGGAGGCCACTTGAAAGTAGGGGGAAGCTTGCATCTCTTGAAAGCTCTTTTCGGCATTGAGCCAAAGCTCTGATAGGGCCTCTTCTGTGGAGACGGTGTAGCCGCGCATCTCGGCCATTTTGGCAAAGTTGATGATTGCCTGTCCCATGAGGGAGGTGAAGCTTGGGCCAAACCAGTCTTCTAGGTTGTGGTAGTGAAAGAGGGAAAAATCGGCTCTCTCCAATTCGGGATCGGGCTTAATCCATTCGTATTGCCGCTCTTGATAGCGCAAAACTTGTTTCAGCGAGGAGGCGGGAAAGCGCTTTTGTTCCAGGTAGAGGTCGGCGCGCTGGCTGAGGGTCTCTAAGGAGACAGGGCCGGTTTCTTTTTGATAGGCCTCTAGGTTTTTTTTAAGCGTGGGAGCAAAATAATTCCACACATTTTCTTGTGAGATAAAAGGCGCCTGGGGGTGGACGTAGAGAACCGACTTTTTTTCCCGCGCTCTCTTTGGCTCCAAATCCACGGCCAATTGGCTGAGGTAGGGCTCGATAATGGCATTGAAAAGACCGGTCTTTAAAAAGTCGTTGACGATCACACCGTCATTAAAGAAGTTGCCAACGGGGTTGATGCGCCGATCTTCTAAGTCGGTGGCGATGAACTTGACTAAATCGTCGAGTTCACTCTGCCGGATTTTTTGTCCATCGACAGCGGTGAAGGCCACCTCATTATGGGCTTTGTTTGATTCGATTGAGCCATAGGTGCCGAAAAAAGAGAAGGAAACAATGACCATCAAAGAGATGATAATAAAAAGTATCTTTTGATACTTACGAAACAGGTCAAGCATGTGAGAGTGATCTCCTATTGTCGCCAGTCAGACGGCTCTTGTTAGTGTTGAGCGCTAGTTTTAAACTGTAAAACCTAAGAGGGATTTCCTCTCTTGCTTTTCAGTAGGGCTAGCGCATCAAATGGAACGATAAAAAATCATAGCATGGCTGCCATCTTTCTCTCAATTGGCTTTTATATAAACGTCATGAGAGAAGCTCAAAGGTTTGGAATGCCTCTTTGAGCAGCTCTTTGATAAAAGGACGTTGCCGAACCGCTTCAGACTCGGCAAAGAGGGGATAGCTATTGGCAAAGATCACTTCGACCATCTCTTCTGAAGGAAGCGCTTTTTTTAGCATTTCTTTTGGCGGCTGAGCCAGGCTCAGGCAAACTTGGTGTAAAAAACCCTCTTTAGTGCGGCGCTGGGCGCAGCCGCCGAGCTTGCGGTTGCCCACCATCACGTCATAGCGGGTCGCTTCCCCCAGGCAGAAAAAGCGCTTGTCAGAGCAAGTCGCTCTGCTTTCATCGAGCAGCGAACCCTTTTCAGCTAATAGGGGATGGAGCGCTTGCAAGATGTGGGCGTTAATGGCGGCATAGGAGTCGAGAGTATTTAGGGCAAATAAGGGTCGAGTTTTTGGCACCAGCAGCGAAAATGAAAGGTCGTGGAGATGAAACGTGACCCCTCCGCCGGTCGGCCGCTTTGCTAAGTCAAATGCAGTGATCCCTTCTCTCAATAGAGGGCGGGTATCGATAAAATAGCCGTAGGTAATGGTTGGCCGCTGCCAGTCATAGAAGTGTAGAGTGGGCTGGCTGGGCATCTCTTGCAAGAGGCGCGCTTCAAAATCCATCAGCGCTTGTGCCGATTGAGGGGGGGAGTCGATCACTTGGAGCATAAATGGTTAACTCTTTATTTTTGATAGGAGCAAATGCTCCATTTAAGATACCCTTTTTATAAAAAAAAAGAAAGGGGCCTTCAAGGTGATGCGAGTCTATCTATTTTCTTTATTTTATCTGATCTCTTTTCCCATGTGGGCCGGCGAAGATCGCTTGCACTATGTGCCAGGAAAAACGATTGCTCTCAAGAGCCAGTCTCATTTGAGCATCTTGCAAGAAATCCCCTCTTTTCCCCTGAAATTTGAAGCCCGACAAACCTTTGACAGCGCCTTAAAGGGGATAACCCTTAGTAAGTCGCGCAAAGGAGAGCTAAAGTTTCATCTGCAGCTGAAGCAGTTTCAATTGGAGATCGATGACAATGGGCGCCATGAGCTGTTTGACACCGCCCACATCGACTCATCCCTTTACTTGACTAAGCTCTCCTCCTTGATCGACCTGTCTCTTCCCATCACTCTAGACGCTTATAAGCTGCAAAAGGGGGCCTTAAAATCTTTTTATAAGCAATCGCCTCTAGCGGAAGAGGTATTGCCTGAGTCCTTTTTCAGATCCCTCTTTGAGCAGATCTTTCTCCTTTCCGGCCAGAAAATTGAGCTCAATCAGAAGAAGACGGCCTTATTGACAATCGGGGAGAGGGGCTCTCTGCCCGTCTCTTTAGAGGTCTTGTCCTGCCAAGGAGGAGTTGTAGAGGCAATCTGGAGCGGCGAGATGGAGAAAAAGAGCGCGCCCTTTAGCGTCGATTCAGAAGAGGGCCCTGCCAGCGGCAGCATTTCCGTGCGCATTTCCCTCAATGGCCGCGGTTCTTGGCATCTGGAAAATGGGCTGAACTTTCATGTGAAGCAGGCGTATCAAGAAAAGGGAGCTGTCATCCATGGGACGTCTTCTAGTGAGGGGTGGCCATTGACGCTCTATTATGAATCCGAGTTGAAAGGCTCGCCTGAGGGCGCTTCTGAAGGGGCCCTCTGAATAGGCAATGCTGCCAACTTCAAGGGATTGAATTGTTCTAAATACTTTCTGCCCGCAAGAGCCCCGATTAAAGCGAGTCAACTTCAAAGCTAAGGTCTTCCGAGATCTGCCTTACAAGGGTCATCTCCTCTTCTCTATCAGCCTCAGGCTCATTTGAGAGAAGCTCTGCTTGCTTGCGCAAATAATCATTCAATGCGTGATAGCCAAAATAGAGAATAGATGAGTTGTTTAAGTCAGCACGGGTGACCCTTAGCTTAGTCAAAATCTGTGCCATACTGTCTATCGGCAGGGAGCCTTGCATCAGAAAAATGTCCTTTAAAAGCTCTTCTAAGCGATCAGGAGAGGCTTTAAAGGCATCAATCTCCTCTTCTGTGAGGGTGCTTAAAAGCTTGGGCAACAGATTCACCGTCGTAGGCTGTCCGTTTCTAGAGGGAGACTCATACACGATGGGCTTAACAAGGCTCTTCAAGAGATTGAACCTCATCAATCGGTTGGCGCTCATCCGGCAAGCTCCATGCTCGAGCAAAAGTGCAACGGCTTGATAAGTATGATCAGTATGATCATTCTTCTCGACAGCAATATCTAAGAGAGTTTCTCCCTCGGCGCCTTCTTTATTGAGGTCTCCTTTCAAGGCAATTACCTGTTGAAAGGTTTTTGCAGCGGCAAAGACATCGACCATTTTTTCCATTAAAGCTTTGGGCGGGGTTGAGTGCTGGCAAAATTCTTCGGCGTTTTTTCGGCATACGCCATCTGCTAAGGAAATATGTTCGTAGCACCAAGTGCCTAAGATAGCGACTGGAGCCCATAACAGGAAAACTCCTCCAAGCATAGCAACAGGGGGGAGAGCCGCGACCCCGACGCCAATCATTGCGGCTGGTAGGGCAAATGCAGCGATGGCGACGACATAAACTCTTCTTTGAATAGCGGCTTTGTCCCCTTCCCATATTCCCTCGACTTTTTTGGCGGCAGGGGTCAGGAAGGGAATGGAAGAGACTATATAATCTGAGTTATTTTTAATGAAATCCATGAGAAAAACAACCTTTTTTCAAAAAATAGAAGCCGATATTAAAAACAACAACTAACTTTATAGCTTATAGAACTAGTTGTCAATTTTAAATAGAGGGCAATCGCTCAACTCATCCCTTCTATAGAAGCGACAGAGTTAACTTGAAAGAACTTTTCCTCAATCTGGTGGGGGAGGGGTCAAAGGGGAGAGGGATAAGTCCCTTCCCCCTTCAAATACGTGAATACTTTTGATGTGCAGGACTCAATGATTTAGAAGCGCCTAAAGAGGAGGGGATGGTAGGGGTCTTTCAGTCGATCGCCGAATACATACCCTTCTCTTTTTAAGAGATGGGTGTGGATATCTCTTTCATGTAAGGTATAGAGCGCTTGAGGCTCTGCATAGGCAATGAGCAAATACTCGCCGGTCTCTTTGCCATATAGCTCATCGAAAGGGAAGGGCTGATCGGCTTCTAAAAAAGCCAGATCCCCAGGCTTTAGATCGGACAGGGAAAAGGTCTCTTTTTGCAAAAAGACCGACTCGCCAACCGAATCGCTCTCCAGGCAAAGGATTGCCGATAGCGTGAGGCCGCGGATGCAAGAAAGGCTGCTTAAGGGCTCTCTTTGCACTAAATCGGTCGCCAAGCTAGGGTGGAGAAATTTCTCGGGCAGCGGCGCCTTCGAGGTGACAATCAGCTGGTCAAAGGCCAGCCGCACGCTTTGCAAGCCGGTGATTTCCAAAACTAAGTTGACAACTCCGCGCTTGGCTGCAAAGCTGCGGACCTTTGGCGCGTCTTTATAGAGGTCGCGCCCTTGTAGCAGAGCTTGCTGAGGGGTGAGCCGGCTTTTGACGATTTTTGTCTTTTCCCCGCGCTGCACGGCGACATTGAGCGCCTGCTCGTGCATGATCTTGAGATTTTCATCGCTGACAAATCTTTCAAAGATGATGGAGCCTGTTTTTTCAAAATGAAAGCGCTGATCGCCTGTAAAAGAATATTTCATAAGCTTTTTTTGTAAGGGGATTTGACAAGGCTCTCTTTCATGTTCAGGCGAAAGAGCCATTGATGGTCAGGGGATTAATGCATGGAAATGCCAACGACTATAACTGTTTATATTGTATCGTTCAAGGTTAAAATCCAAGGTTGAACGCAAAGGGAAAAGAGGGCGGTTTTTTTCCCTTTGGCGCATTTCAACAGCCAAGCGCCAATTTGGAAGGAGGGTTAGCCCCCACTTGGCACCCGATCGCTCTCTAGCAAGGCGCCCATGGTGTCTAAGTCCCTTGTTTTTGCGAGCGGTTCTATTTTCTATATGAATTGAGTCACATGGATCATCCCTATTAAATTTAATGCAGATTTCTTAAATAGGCCCTTCAAATGTTCTATCAGGCTTGCGCGCAAGTTATAAAGGCAAGCGGCAGAAAAATAAGAGGGAAGGAGGTGGAAAAGAGGTGGAATGCTTCTCTTTATAGCTTGCTCTATGGTATCTTTTTGTCTTTTATTGATGAAAAAGGGATTGATTCAGGCTATGAATACCTACCGAGAGCTGCTCAGCAGCATCCCAGAGATCGAGGCAAAACTTGGCTATTGTTTTCAGGATAAGAAATTACTGGCGCTAGCCTTTATACACCGCTCTTTTATCAATGAGAACCGCCAAATTGTCAGCGAGCATAATGAGCGATTGGAGTTTTTAGGCGATGCCATCTTAGGGTTGCTCATCTCTGAACATCTCTACCGCCTCTTCCCCGGTACTCCGGAGGGGCAGCTTTCAGCTCTGCGCGCGCGCCTCGTCGAGGCGCAGGCCTGCTCTAAATATGTGCAGCAGCTTTGCTGCAGCGAGTACTTGCTTCTTGGCAAGGGGGAGCTGACAAACGACGGGCGCGGGCGCGAATCGATCTTGGCAGACCTCTTTGAAGCCATCATCGGCGCCATCTTTTTAGACGGCGGCTCAAAAAGCGCTCAAGAGTTTCTCTTCCGCCACTTCTCAGAAGCGATAGATGCCCTTGTCTCAGCCCCGCAGGCCAATTGGAAAGCGGAGCTGCAAGACTATGCGCAAAAGAAATTTCGAGAAACACCCTTTTATGAAGTGGTCCATGAGTCGGGGCCCGATCACAGCAAGTCATTTGAAATTCAAGTGAAGATATCCAATCAAACCCTCGGCTGCGGGCAGGGAAATTCTAAGAAAGAAGCCCAGCAAGCGGCCGCTCGGCAGGCATTGGAGAAGATTCATGGCCGATAAGGAGAGCTATTTTGGCTAAGCAAAAGACGGTATGGTATTGCGCAGAGTGCGGCTACCGGCAAATGCGCTGGGTCGGCCAGTGCCCGGGCTGCGAAGCTTGGAATACCCTTCACGAGGAAGTGGAAGTTTCAGAGAAAGAGAAGCGCTTTGAGAGCCAGCCCGTAGAGCGCAGCCAACCGGTGCGTCTCAAAGATGTGTCGGCTCTGGAGACGAAGCGCATTGCCATCGGCATTGCCGAATGCGACCGCCTGCTCGGCGGCGGCATCGTGCCGGGCTCTTTAATCTTGATTGGCGGCGAGCCGGGCATTGGCAAATCGACACTCCTTTTGCAGCTCTGCCAGTCGATTGCTGTGCAAGGATTGACCACCTTTTATGTCTCTGGAGAAGAGTCTGTCGAACAGACATCGCTCAGGGCCAAGCGCTTGCAGATCGAAAATGACCACCTCTTTTTGGTCAGTGAAACCAACTTCAGCCAAATTCGCGCCCATATCGAGAAGATCAATCCAGCCGTCTTGATTGTCGACTCCATTCAGATGATCTATAAGGCAGAGCTGTCTTCTGCGCCCGGATCTGTCTCCCAAGTGCGCGAGGCGGCGACAGAGTTCTTGCATCTGGCCAAAAGCCGCAATATGGCTGTCTTCTTAATTGGCCATGTCACCAAATCGGGCGAGATTGCAGGCCCGCGGGTTTTAGAGCACCTGGTTGATACTGTCCTCTATTTTGAAGGGGACAAGCACTATCATTACCGCTTAGTCCGCGTGGTCAAAAACCGCTTTGGCCCGACCGATGAAATTGCCGTCTTTCAGATGCAGGAAAAGGGCTTAGTCGAAGTGCCCAATCCCTCCCAGCTCTTTTTAGAGGAGCGGCGCAAAGGGTCGATCGGCTCGGCCATCGTCCCCACCCTAGAAGGATCGCGCCCCATTTTGATCGAGGTGCAGGCTCTCGTCAGCCAGACCGTATTCAGCACCCCTTCTCGCCGCGCGGCCGGCATCGACCAAAATCGGCTGGCTCTTTTGTTAGCGGTGCTGGAAAAGCGAGTTGGCTACCAGCTCTTCCAATGCGATATCTTTGTCTCCATTGCCGGCGGCTTGAAGATCATCGAACCGGCCATCGATTTAGGCATCTTAATTGCTGTGGCCTCCTCTTTTCGCTCCAAGCCGATCGATCCAGATCTCGTTATCATCGGCGAAGTGGGCTTGGGCGGAGAGCTGCGCAGCGTGCCCAGGTTGGAAAACCGCTTGAAAGAGGCCATGCATATGGGCTTTCGCCGAGCGATTGTTCCGGCGCGCAATGTCAAGGGCCTCTCTCCTGAGATCTTAGAGAAATTGACTGTCCACGGAGTTGATTTAGCTGAAGAGGCGATCCACCTCCTTTTTGAATAGGGGATGGCTTTTTGGCGCTCCAGTCTTTTGAGATGGGAATTAAACGTTCATTTTAAGTGCTTTATTTGATATTGTTGTCTGTCTTTTTTAAATTTATAGGTTTAATATGATGAATGTAAAACTTGGCGATTTCCAACCTCTGAATCACTGGGTGGTCGATGAGAGCAGCTCCAATATCTGGTTTCATGGAGAGCAAGAATACACGCATCGCAAGTATTTAAGCGATCAGACCACCGGGCGCAAGTACTTGAACTTGCCTAAAGCACTTTTAA
>JARBTN010000046.1 GCA_029240195.1 Chlamydiales bacterium | reverse complement strand
GCATCTTCACCGACATCAAAGGGCTTTCTTTAAAGCTAAAGACGCTCGCCCTCGGCCTGGAAGCCTTTTTAAAAGAGGAGCACTTGCCTCAAAAAGTCAAATGGGTCGAGGCCCAATTGAGCAAAATGGGGGAAAATCAGCAGCTGGTCACCGCTGACCTGGATATCGCCCCAGCCCTTTCTAAAGCGCTATTTGACCCTTTTCAAACTGTCATCTTATCGAGCGCCACTTTAGCGGCCGGCCGCTCCTTTCGCTTCATCAAAGAGCGAATTGGCATCTCGCTGCTCCCACATAAGGAGCCGTTGGTGGAAGAGCATATCTATAACTCCCCCTTCAACTTTCAACAGCAGGCGCTGCTCGTCGTGCCAAACGATTTGCCTTCTGCCAATCATCCCAACTACTACCAGGATATCGCCGCGCAAGTTTTGGCTGCCATTGAGGCCAGCCATGGCAGCGCTTTTGTTTTATTCACCTCCTATCATGCCCTCTCAAGGTGCTACAGCCTCGTCGCTCCCGAGCTCATCAAAAAAGGCTTCACCCTACTCAAGCACGGCGAAGATAGCCGCCAAGCCCTCCTTAAGCTATTTGGAGAGAAAAAACGCCCTGTCTTATTTGGCACCGATTCCTTTTGGGAAGGCGTCGATGTGCAGGGCAGCGGCCTCAAGTTGGTCATCTTGGTCAAGCTGCCTTTTCAAGTGCCCAACGAGCCGTTGGTGGAAGCTAAAAAAGAGCTGTTCATCGCCCAAGGAAAAGACCCTTTTATGGAGTACTCCTTGCCCAATGCTGTCGTCAAGTTCAAGCAAGGGTTTGGCCGCTTAATCCGCCGCAAAAGCGATTATGGCGTCGTCCTCTGTCTCGACCCGCGCCTCATCCAAAAAGGATATGGCCGCCTCTTTCTCTCTAGCCTCCCTGACTGCCCCCTGCTCATCACGCCCCAAAAAGAGCTTGCTTCTCACTTAAAACTCTTCTATAAAAAACAATACCGCAGGCGCCTCGGCGCCAGCTAACAAAGAGGTTTTGAGGTTTTTTGGGGAGAGGCGCCGCCTCTCCCCAAACCCCTCACCGCCAAAGGGCAAGCCCTTTGGAAACCCTTGTTTTTAAGGCCAAAGGAAATTTCCATACGCTGACGCGTCAGAAAATTTCCTTTGGCTTCCCCCTTTCTAAATGCTGCGCTGCGTTTTGAAGAGGCCATAGAGTTTAAAAGTTAAAGGCAATTGCCCATAAAGAAAAGAAGGATTCCAAAGGGCGAAGTCCTTTGGCAAGGAGGGGTTTGGAGAGGGGCAGTGCCTCTCTCCAAAAAACTAAATGAGGGGAAATGCATGCAAGAGGTGGGCTTTAAAATAGAAGAGGAGGCTTCTCTCACGCTCTCTTTAAGAGGCATGAACTACAAAAGCCCCTGTTATGAGCTGTTTTGTAACTGGCAGACGATCCACGGCGGAAAAGCCGATGAAGGGTGGGCCGTGTTTTCTGTCGATGAGCTGACTTTGCTCTCTTGCACCTCTAAAGAAGTGGAGGGAGACGCCGAATGCAGCTTAGGAATTTTAAAGGTAAAAGAGCCGGCCGATCGGCAAGGCTTTTGGTCCCTCTTCAAAAGGTGGCATGCCCTCTTGCATGGCAACCCTTGCCAAGTGATTGACAAAACTTGCGTCGAATTTCCTCTAGAAGGAGTCAAATTTCCAAACCTTTGCCCCATCACCTTGCAGCCCGCCACGACTTTTTTGCCCCTTTCCTTCCCCTCTCTT
Organism: Chlamydiales bacterium; assembly: GCA_029240195.1. Lineage (GTDB taxonomy): Bacteria > Chlamydiota > Chlamydiia > Chlamydiales > JARBTN01 > JARBTN01. The sequence goes on along the minus strand of JARBTN010000046.1, from coordinate 17,095 downwards.
TTTCGGCGCCGCTCTTTAAAATGGCCAGTTTCTCAAGAAGGGCTGGCGCGCTACCAAAGGGAAGTCCAAATCTCTTCTTACAGATTATTAGCCTTAACCCTGCTGCAAATCCCAATCAGCTATCTGGCCTTTTTCAAAGATATGGGCTTTTACTATGAGATCTTTTCAGTGAGCTTTATCGCATTAACGCTTTTTTCTTACCTCGTAGAGCTAGCGCCAAGAGGGATCCGCCTGCGCTCGCACCGCCAAGGAAGGGGCCACGTGATTTTAAAAGAGAGCGACTACCTGCTCGCATTTTTGGAAGCCAACCGACAACACAAGGATTGAAACATGAAGACAGTCGAACTAAAAAAACGCGTCTCAGACGGCTCACTGATTCAAGCTTCATTTGCCATCGATCAGGGCATGAACTTGCTCAGCTATAAAAAAGGGGATCGAGAAGTGATCGCCCAGTCGACCAAAGGTCTCTTTTTAGAGCGCTTTGCCGGGCTCGGCGCGCTCATCGGGCCCCACTTCCATCACCGCTCGGCAGATGCCATTCCCGCTGTCTTGCAAGAAGAGCGCTTCCCCCATATTGCCAAAGTGCGGCAAAAGGGCGGGATCGAGCCCTTTTCCCATGGAATCGCCAGATACGCGCCTTGGCGCCTGCTCTCAAATAGCGAAGCTGAGCTGCAGGCGGAAATTTGCGGCTCGGATAGCTGGCAGGGCAGCTTGCTAAAAGAGCTCGAGGGGCAAGATTTTCAGATGCAGATGACGGCCAGCTTGCAAGGCGATGGGCTCCATCTCAAGCTATCGGTCAAGAGCGAGCGAGCATCGATTGTCGGCATTCACTACTATTTTGATTTGCCAAGCGGCGGCCAAGTGCTGAGCGAGGTGCAGGAAAAAATCACCTATCAAGGCGCCTATCAAGACATACCCGCCTCCTTCAATCGCCAATCATCGGGAAAGATTGCTTTGAATGCGCAAGAGGTCTTCGACCACGGCTTTCGCCCGCTTCAAGAAAAGGGCGGTTCGATTGCCTTGGACACGCCAAATTTCCGCCTGCTCATCGACTACCGAGCGGAAAAAGAGCACTCTTGGCAGCTGTTTCACCCCAAAGATGCCTCTTTCATCTGCATCGAACCGCTCAGCGCCAATAGCCCCAGGCAAGCTATTTTGACCGAAAGCTCGATTGAAATTGCACTGATGATCGAAAATAAGGAATCCCTTTGACAGAATAAAAATAGCTTTTTATAATTAATTGTCTTAATCTTTTTACCTTAAGAGCTACCGTCTTTTCCTGTCGCGAAGTCGGATATTGCTAACAACATTTTTCTTAAGTAAAATGAAAATGCTGATTTTTTGTCCAAAGCGCTGCAAGCCACTCCTCCCGATTGAGCGCTTTGATAGAAAACTTGATTAAAAACAGGCTACTTCCCACTAGTATTCTGGGGAGCAAGTTATACACAAATCATCTCTAACTATGAAGAGGTTACATGGCAACTCGATCGTCGGACAAAAAAAAACCCGTTAAACGCCCGACGGCTGTAAAGCGTATGCTTCAGAATGAAAAAAAACGCCTACGCAATAAGTCCTTTTGTTCTAAGATTCGCACGGCCGTTCGCCGATACGAAGATAGCCTAAAACAGACGGATGCTTTAGTGGCTAAGGAATCGCTGGACGCTGTTTACAGCCTTTTAGACAAAGCTGTTAAAAAAGGTGTCTACAAGCTTAACAAAGCTTCTCGCACAAAAGCACGTCTCACTCATCGCTTGAATAAAGCTGTTTAGAATTTGCTTTTCCGGCAGCTTCAGGGTTGCCGGAATTTTTTTTATAGCCCCTGAGTGCACGGCAATCAAAATTTTTGTGACGATCACATGAGCAAAAAAAAGCTCTAGAAGGCTCTCTTGTTCCTCAAAGAACAAAAGCTTTATTTATCGAGAGACGTCTCGAAAGACGCGTTGATCGCGTTGATTGCGTTGATATGGCTTTAAGAGCTCTTTTTCTTTGCCTATAAAGAATATCATGTAATGCTAATTCTTTGATTTCAAATATTTCCTGAGGTTTCCATGAGTTTTGCCAAGCGGCTTCAGTCTCTTTTTCTATTCTTTTCGGCGCTCTTTGGCTTCCCCTTAAGAGCTGAGATTGCCCCCGATGTGACTGTGTCTATCCCCATGCGCGATGGGAAAAAGATGGAGACGGATATCTACCTACCCCCCTCTAAAGAAAAAAAATCTCCCTGCATCCTATATCGCAGCCCCAAAGGCCGAGTCATCCCCGAATATGAGCTGCAAGAGCTTCGACAAGCCGGGTTTTCCATCGCCATTCAAGAAGTGCGCCCCTTTAGCCTCGATGAAGGCGTCCGCTTTCCCTTTGAAAGCGACGGGTGGGGTGCTCTACAAGACGGTTTTGACACGGTTGAGTGGCTCGCTAAGAGCGAATACTCCAACGGCATGATTGCCACCAATGGCGCCTCCGCCTTTGGCATCCAGCAGCTGATGCTCGCTCCGGCTGCACCTCCCTCCCTCAAATGCCAATACATCAAAATTGCCAGCCCCAGCCTATTCCATTACGCTCTCTTCCACGGCGGCCAGCTCAAGAAAAGCCAAGTCGAAAACTGGCTCGGCCAATTCTGGGGCTCGACTCAAGTCGTTCCCTACATCTACCAAAAATATGAAGACAGCACATTCTGGCAGCAGTTTGACGTCGTGCATAATGCCCATTTAGTCAAAACGCCTGCCATCCACTATGGCGGTTGGTACGATATCTTCTTGCAAGGCACCCTCGATGTCTTTAAAGCCTGGCAGGAAAAAGGCGCTGAAGGCGCAAGAGGCCAGCAGAAGCTGATCGTCGGCCCCTGGACCCATCTTTGGCCTCTCGTCCCCTCTTTCGGCGACTTCGACTTGGCAGAGGCGGCAAAAAGCGTGCCCGTCGATGTCTCGCCAAAAAGCTGGTTTGAGCATTATCTGCAAGGCAAAGACAACGGCATTGACCGCATCCCAAGTGTCATCTACTTTGTCATGGCTAGCCTCGATGGCACAGCTTCGAGCGGCAATCAATGGCGCCATAGCGACGTCTGGCCGATCCCTGCCAAGATGACGCCCTGGTACCTCCAGGCAGATAGCCTCTCCCCTCAGCAAAAGAAAGAGACGGCATCGCGCTCCTTCCACTACGATCCAAGCGATCCTTCTCCAACTATCGGCGGGCGCAACCTCTATATGGAGTCCGGCCCCAAAGATCAGCGCGCCATTGAAGAGCGCAAAGATGTGCTCCTCTTCACAAGCGACGTGCTGACAGAAGACTTGGAGTTCACAGGGAAGCTGCATGCCCTGATCTATGCGATGACCGATCAAGAAGATACCGATATCGCCATCCGCTTGACCGATGTCTACCCAGATGGACGGAGCATCCTGATTTCAGAGGGCATCCGCCGCCTCCATGCCATCCCAGCTTGGAAGGCTCGCAAGAAGGAAGCGCTTGAGCCAGTGCCCGTCGACATCGACCTTTGGTCGACAAGCATGGTCATTGCCAAAGGGCACCGCCTGCGCGTCTCGATCACCAGCTCCAATTATCCCGCCTATGAGAAGAATTTAAACCATTTGCTGGGGCATACCAACGGACAGGTGGCTAAAAATACTCTCTTCTCCGGAGAGAAGTACCCATCCCACATCTTGTTGCCGGTGATTGCTAAAGATTCTCTGGAAAAGCAAAAGACATTCCCTTTAAAGGGATAGGTAGAGGTTAAAAGGCGTTGAGGCATACCACTTTTGGGAGGGAAATCACCCCTCCCAAGAGCCTCTATTAAAACTTTTTTATCCATCCCCTTGCAATTATATCCAAAAGTCCTTGAGAATGGCGCTTTGAGTTTCATTTAAAAGGTGGGTATGGACTATTTAAAGGCATGGAATCGGCTACAAAAGACTCAATGGATCCTCCTTTCTTTTTGCCTATTGAGCTTGGCTCAGCTGGCCAGCGCAGAGGAAAAACGGATCGTTTGGGGAACACCTATCTCCCCTTTTGTGAAAAAAGTATTGGTTTGCCTGCATGAAAAGGGCTTGCCTTACCAAAATGAGGCCATCTTTCCCGAGAAGATGCTGCTCGCTCGCAAACTTCCCGTGCCCCCCTCCTTTAAAGAAGCTAGCCCCTTTGGCAAAATCCCCGCCCTGCAAGACGGCGCTCTATCGATCAGCGATTCAGCGGTCATTGCCGCTTATTTAGAGAAGAAATACCCGGAACAGAGGCTCTACCCAGAAGATCCGGCAACCTTTGCTCAGGCGCTCTTCATGGAAAAATTTGGCGACCTCTATCTGGCAGATGCCATCCACCCCATCTTCTTTGAGCGCTGCATTAAACCCTCTGAGCTCAATCAAAATAGTAATGAAGGTGTGGTACAAAAAGCCTTAGAAGAGTTGCGACCTTTTCTCGACTATTTAGAGAAGCGTTTGCAAGGCTTTGACTTTGCAGCGGGCGCTCATTTCTCCATTGCAGATATTGCCATTGCCGTTCAGCTAGTCTGCCTTGATGAAGCCCAAGTGGCCATAGACGGAGACGCAGACGGCGCAAGATGGCCGCATGTGGTGGCCTGGAAAGCGCGCGTCTTATCCCGCCCGGCATTTGCCACCGCCCTCACTTTGATGAAACAACCTGTAGGCAAAACAATGGTAGGCAAAACAATGGACACTACAGAATTGCCCGAGCCCCCCTTTCTCTTTAAAATTATCTCATTGGATGATTGGGACAAGAGCAAAGCTTCTCAAGATGTTGTGCTCTCTGCCGCTGACAGCGATTTTATTCACTTGTCGACAGAAGAGCAGCTGCCAGCTATCTTGCGCAAGTACTGGGCCGATCGCCCCCATGTCGTCCTAAAGCTAGATACAAGACAGCTACAAGGTGATTTGAAGCTGGAGGCAAATCCCGGCGGCAGCACTCGGTATTACCATCTTTATCAAGGCAACATCCCTGTGGATGCCGTGATCGAATACAAGCCCTCTTAAAATGACAATGCCGCCCATCCCTCATGGAATAGGCGGCAATAGAGAAGCCTGTCTTCCTCTTTAGAGGGTCGAACCGGCCTCTTTATAGAGGGTTGTCCGGCTCTCTTTAAATAGCTGCTCATCGATGAAAATTTGATCCACCACCTCTTCAAAGAGGCCGCCTAACAGGCGGTTTCTCTCCGCTTCCCTTTTGCCGAGGGTGGTATTGTTTTCAACCAAGACCCCTTTTAAATCGAAACTTTTTTCTGCAATCAACTCTGTCTTACATTGCTTGCGATCTTTAAAGTAGATTAAATAGGTGAGCTCTTTTTGCTTGGCGCCATTTTCATAATACCAAACTTCTGTCGTCTGGTAAGGGCGGTGCGGCCGCATCTCCGCGAGGTGGCTTCTCTTAGATGAAGAGGCCACTAATGTGCTCAGCCAAACTTCTTGGCTATGGGGAAAAGTCACTTCACAGGCTTTTTGCCCGTTTGGGTAGTAGACCGTCCACTCCCCGACTGGCAGCCCATTGTCATAGCTGCGCTCCTCTAGCTTGCGGCCCGCTTCATTATAGATCCGGTAGGGGCCGCTTAGCCTCCCATTCTTCCACCAAAGCTCGCGGTGAAGCTGGCCAGCTTCTGTATAAGAGAGCATCGCTCCATTCAAGACCAGTTGGTTTTCAAGCCAAGTAAAGGTCTTCACCGTCTTCAGCTTTTCATTAGGATAGGGAAATTGGGGATAAAAAGTGATTTGAAAGAGATCGTTGAGCTGGCTAAAGGAAAGCTCTTTTAAAAAACCCTCCCGCGTCTTCAGCGCATGGACCTGCGAAGAGTTTAAATCGACGACATATTGCCGGCTTAAAATATTGAGGCGCAGGAACCCTTTTTTTTGAGCCGCCGACGTTTCTAGGTTGAGGTTGGCACTCAAGAAAAAGACACTGATCAGCAAAGCCAGGGTATTGAGAAATCTCATCGCATCACTCCTTTCGAGCAAAGAACCGTTTGTCTAGTCATCGGCTCGAAAGGGATGCGAATTTAGCCTTTTCTTCTATCAAGCAACAATGGCCTCATTTCAATGAGGCATTGAGCAGATGTTCTTGGATATAGAGCGCTCGTTTTTCTCCTGCCATCTTGGCGTCCCCGCCCAGCTTAAAGAGCAGATGGGCGCGCCGGGCGCTAAACAGCATCTCATTAAGTTGGCTGTGATCGAGGCCGCTCACCCATCCCACATCAAGGCCAAGCTTGAGCAAGCTCAAGGCATTGAGCGCCTCAATGGGCTCTAGGCTTAGAGAATGCTTTAAAAGGCCATAGGCGCGGTAGACTTTATCTTTAAAGCCTTTATTTTGCTCCTCCTTGAGGCGCGAACGGAGCCCCCGCTCTAAGACGAGCAGCTTTGTCGCTGCACTTCTTAAAGAGGAGAGGATCGTCTCTTCGCTGACGCTGAGAGAGGAGCGGTTTTGCACTTGAACCAAATCGCCGATCTTCAGCGACGGGTCGCCATGCAAGCCGGTGGCAAAGAGGTGAGCCCCTAAGTGCTTTTCTAAAATATCTTCTAGCTTATTGTGGTGATTGATGGCTGTCAGCTGCAAAAGAGCCATGGCCTGCATGCCGGTGCCGCATTGCTCGGGGCGCGCTGTGAGAAAGCCAAACTTTGGGCTAAAGGCAAACTCAATCTTTTTAGCCAAAGCCGTCTCGAGATCGATCAAAGAATTCCAACTATGTTCTAGCTCTTGCCGGATATCGAATAGCTGCAGCTGCAGGTGGTCTTGAATATTGAGCAGGATCAAAAATAGGCCGCTCTCTTCGCTGATGAACGCCTCTCCCCCTTGCGCGTCTTGGTATGGGTCTGAGGAGAGAAAATGCTCGTAGAGAAACTCTTTTTCCAACGGCGCGAGCTCTTCCGAGCGCTCTAAGCGCACATTTTTCAAATGGGGCATGCTGAGCATCAGATTGCTGACAATAGAGATGATCTGCCTCTTGTGCTCCAAAGATAACTTGCCGACAAAATTAAAGTGGTCTAAGTTGCGCCTTAAAGTGAGTCTAGTGGCTAGCCAGATGTCATTGGGGTTATTTAGCCAAGGGCCGTTTTCTTTAAGCAAATGGTCTCTATTCTCCGGAAGCATAAGATTCCCCTGTCAAAGCTTTGATCTGATCGCGAATCCAGGCCGCCTGTTCATAATCTTCCCGGCGCAGCGTATCTGAAAGCGCTTCGTTGAGTGCAATCAAGCGCATCGAGGGGTTGATCATCGTCGACTGGCCCGGCGTGCGGCCAATATGCAAAGTGGCCGATTTTTTTAGGGAGGAATTGGAGGGAATGCTCTCATTTTGAATCAGCTCTTGCACGAGGAAGTCGCCAAAAATCTCATAGCAGGCTGGGCAGCCGAGCGCAGAGCCGGTGCGCACCGCTTCCAACGTCGTCCCACAAGAGCCGCAGCACAGTCCGGAACCTCCAATGTGACCTTCTGCCAATTCTTCACTAGACAAGCGGTGCAATTTACGCTCGAGCACGGGGCACTCAGAGCACATGTACAGATGCGAAATCGTCTTTCCTGTCGCATCGCTATAGCAGACAGCGATCGTTTTTTTACACTCGCCGCACTCCAAAGGTCGCTCTCTTTGAGATGCTTCTATCGGTTCTTCATGCATGATGGGCTCGCTTTTGTAAAAAGGCTTGATGAACCTATCCCAAAAATTTTGGCGCGGTTTGACACTCACCAAAATTTCTGGGATAGGTTCATCTGCCTTCAATCATATTTTAGCGAGCAATAATCCAAAAGGAAAACTTCAAAAGGAAAACTTACAGCCCTAGCCCATCTTAAAAAAGGGGAAAGGGCTTTGCCCTCTCCCCTTTGACCCCTCTCCCACCAAAGGACTGCTGCCCTTTGGAAACCCGGTTTTTTTTAAAGGCTAGGGGGAAACCCATTGCCTACGGCAAAGGCTTTAATCCTTGGGCGGTAGGCCCATGGATTAAAGCCTTTTTTTTGATTGAATCGGGATTCCAAAGGGCGAGCCCTTTGGTGGGGAGGAGGTTTGGAGGAGGGGCAAGGCCCCGCCTCCAAAATCCAATCTCCTAAAAGATAAGCGCGTGTTAAATCAATTCCAGGAAAGAGTCGGGGATTGGCGCTTTGAAATGCATCGGCTTGCCGGTGATGGGGTGGGCGAGATAGAGCTCTTTGGCATGCAGCGCCAGCCGTTTGAGGGGGTCTTTGTTGGCTCCATATTTCTTATCGCCGACAATCGGCGTTTTGGCCAGCTGGCAGTGGACGCGGATTTGGTTTTTGCGCCCTGTCTCCAGTTGGAATTGCATCAGGGAATAGCGGCGATTGGAAGAGAGCGTCTTATAGTGGGTGATCGCATGCGCCCCCTGCCCTTCTGGTACAGAGTATACGGTGTAGTTGCTGGCCTCTTTAACCCAGCATTGCCAAGTGCCTTCGGCAGGCTCTGGCTTGCCTTGCACGACGCCGACATAGATGCGCTTTAAGTCATGCTTTTCAAAGAGGTCTTTTAGCCCATCGCGGCCCTCTTCAGAGAGGGCAAAGAGCATGACGCCCGATGTCCCTTGGTCGAGGCGGTGCACGACATGGATCTCTTTTTCAGGAAATTCCTCTTGCAAGAGCGAATGAGCCGATGTCTTGGTGAACTCGGCGCTGACGCTGAGCAGGCCTGCCGGCTTGATGATGGCGATCAAGTGGGCATCTTGATAGACGATAGCCAGATTGGATTCGCGCGCTTTAGGGTGGCTTAAAAAGCGGGGCTTCTTGATCAGCTCGATTTCAGTCCCTTGGGCGATAAAGGCATCGCCTCTCAGGCTCTTTTGATTGCCAATGGCAATCCTGCCCTGTTCAATCCAAGAGCGCAGGCTGGTCTTTGAACTGAGTGGGAATTCAGCGAGCAGCACTTCGAGCAGCGGGCCGTCTTTTTTAGCGGTAAATTTCATGGGAGTCTCTAAACCTCAAGTTAATGGCGAGTGATTTTACCACTTTGCCAGACGATCGGCAAACTTTTTTCCTTCCCGGCTTATATTTAATTTCTGCAGCAGCGCTTCTTCAATCGATTGAACATATTGTTTGCTATCAGATTGCCTTTCGTAAGCGGATAGGGCCTTTCTTGACCACTCCCCATAAAACTCCGGATCTTGGATGAGCCGGCAGGCCAAGGCGATGTAATCTTCCACCAAGTTGGAGGTGATGGTGTGCTCGATGCCAAAATAAGAGCCAGCATAGCGCGCTTGGGGCGGGCCTTCTTTGTCGTACATGCTAACGACAGGGCAGCCTGCCGCCATGGCGTCGAGCATCCCCAGGCAGCTGCCAAAGGGAAATTCATTGAGGTAGATGTGGCAAGAGCGTGCCACCTGGCTGGGGTTATCTTGGTTTAGGAGCGGGATGACCCTGTCTGCCACCTCTGGATGAAAGCGCTCTTTAAACTCTCTTAAATCGCTCAAGTAGCCAATTGGAGCGTAGACTGCCTTAGGGCAGCGGCTTAGTATCTGCTCGATGGCATAGCACATCGCAGGGCTCACCCGATTTTCCAAGTGGTTGCTGACTGTTGTCAAGATGAAGGAATCTGGCGGCAGGCCGAGCTCTGGCAGCGAAGTGGGCTGATCTTGCCAAGCGCGCCTTAAATCGAGGACAAAGGGCTTGGCGATCAAATCGGTGTCCATCTTGGCAAAAAGATCGGCAAAGCGCTCTTTTGAGTCGTGCTGGCTGGAGATGACGAGGTCAAACCCGCTCTGCTTGGGCAAGGTGCCGTGTTCAAAGCAGACATTCAATGGGCAATCGGATAGGCGCGCTGCCGCTAGATTGATGGCATCGGGCCCGTGGAAGATGGCGATATCGGTGCCGAGGAGCTGCAAGTTCTTTGCAACACGCTTTGCCGTGTCTAAATAGCTTAAAGAGCCATCTTCTAGGTAGACTTGAACGCCCTTTCTTTGAAAGCTTTTGAGCCGGTCCCGCCCGCGCAGCCCTGAGTGGGAAGAGGCGTAGTAATTATACGGGTACTCTTGAGGGCGGAAAAGAGAGCGCTCTGTACTAAGGAGTGAGATGGCAAATTGCTCTTGATCGTGCTGCTCCATCATCAACGAGAGGAGCCTAGAAGGGGCATGGCCCCCCTCCACCACTTGCGGCACGACATGGGTGATCATCGGCCTTTGCCGGTTGACGCTGCGCCGCTTAGAATGCCTTTTTTCCGGCAGCCCTTCTGCTAATAGGTCGCGGGGGAGCAGACAGTCCGGATCCCCTTCTGCCTTATAGCGGTCGCGCCAGCGAATGGCATCTTTGGTGGTCTTGAGGGCCAAATGGCAGCCTTTTCCAAGCCGCTCCGCCTCCATTCTCTCTTCGATCTCGCGGGAAAGGCGGTAAAGGGGCATGAAGCTTGTCTCATCGCCAGCAAAGGCCCTCTTTAAAAGAGCTTCCAGCGGCTCCATGCCCTCTTTGAGAGCCGAAGCAGGAGAGAGGTTGAGCGTCTCAAAGTCGGCGGGCAGGGGCGCAATTTGCAAGGGCAGCTGCTCTTCGGGAGGCAGTGAGAGAAAGTAGCAGAGCGTATCTGTCTTGGCGGCCAGCTGAGCCACATGAGGGTCTTGCAAGCAGCGCATGAGCGCATTGGGATTGGCAAAGATCAGCGCCAGCGTCTTGTCTACTAGATTTAAGCTCGCCCAATCGATGGCGAGCGACTCCATATAGATCCAAACCCTTTTTTTTGTGGGCGCTGCCACTTGCCTTGACCTTAGAGCTATTGGAATATAGGGGCGGGTCAGGTCGTGATTTTTGGCCAAGCTCTCCCAAAGGAGCGCGCGCTTTTCTTTAAAGAGGAGGGTTCCATTGGCAATCTCTTGCTGCCTCTTTAAAAAGGGCGTGCTTCGGTCGGGGATCCATTTGCCCCGGCTTTCTAAAAGAGCGCTCTCAATCCACTCCTTAGAGAGCTTTTGTTCTAATTGGGAGTAATTGAGCTTGGCAAACTCTTTGGTCATTTCATTGGTAAAGTAGGCGATGAAGTCTTTGCGGGAGATGATTAAAGAGCCCATTTCATAGTCGCTGACGAGCAGATCGCTTGCTTTCAAATGCATTTTGATGGCCAAGAGGTCCCTTTCCAGCGGCTCTTGCCACGGCCCCTTGCCCCCCACTTTTTTAAAGTGCTCCATGGCGATGGCGGCATCTAAAAGATTGCCAAAGGTGCAGGCATCGATCATTTGAATCAGCGCCCTCGAGGCCTCATTTTTCTCTAAATAGGGCTCTAAATATTGATAGCTTCCCGGAAATTTTTGAAAAAAGCCATCGAAAGCCGCCAGCACGTCTCCTTTTTGATAGTCATGTAAAAAAGCATTTAGATGCGGGTGAAATTTCATCGCTTTCGCCTCCTCAAAAAAAAATAGGGTCTACTTTCTTTGGCATACCCCTTTCCCCTTTTTGTGGCAAGAGGGCGATACGAGGGAGATCCCTTGCTAAAAAAAGGGGCTTTTTTGTAAGCAGGGGCTTTCATGAGGAGGGCAGATGATAGGCTCTGTTGCCATCTTTTTACATACCACCAGCCGCTATGGCGTGCTCGAGCTATTTAGCCGAGCCATGGGGTTGGCCTTTCAAAATGCCGGCTTCAAGTGCTATTTTTTAGAAGGAATGGAAAACGATGAGGTCGCCATCTTGCAAAGAGACGATTTGGCCTTCACCCTCTCTTTCAATGGGGTGCCAACGCTTTGCAATCGGCCCATTACAGCCATCAGCGGCAAACCGCATATCGCCTGCTTAGTCGATCCGCTGCACCATTATTTGCCCCTCCTTCATCTAGAGGGGGTCAAAGTCTCTGTCGCCGACCGCTCCTCTTTAAAGATGCTGCCAAAGGGGCAGGAGCGCTGTTTTTTCCTCCCCCACGCTGCGCGCCGCTTAGATTTTATAGAGTCCAAAGATAAGGCGCTGCCGATCGCCTTTTTTTCCACCTTCATCGATCGCGAGCCGGTCTGCTTTGGGGCTGATTCTGCAAAGGTACATGCCCTCATCGACGAGCTAGCCGCCTCTTTTTTGAACCATCCAAAAGTCCCTTACGTCGATCTAGCCTTTCAGGCCATCGAAGCAGACCGCCAGCTGCACGCCCTTTTTTTGCAAAGGCGTGGCAACCTGTACGATTTTTTAGCTGCTTTAGAACTGGCCATCAAGGGGCTCGACCGGGTCAAGCTTTTAGAGCATATTGAAAGGCCTGTGCATGTCTTTGGCTCCTCAAGGCAGCAATCGGCCTGGCAAGACGCTCTCGGGCATAAGACTCCTCACCACTTTCATGGGGCGGTGAGCGTGCAGCAGGTTTTGGAAGTGATGGCCTCGGCGCGCGTTGTCTTAAATAGCTGTCCAACCATCAGCGATGGGGGGCATGAGCGCGTCTTTTCTGCCCTTTTAAAGAAAGCAGCGGTTTTGACCAGTTACAGCGGTTATCTTCAAGAGGAATTTTCAGAAGAAGACGGAGTCTTTAGCTATCGCTTTGGCCAATGGGAAGAGGCAAACGAGCAAATAGAGCGCATCTTGCAAGATGGGGAAGGGACTCAATTGAAAGTGCAAAAAGGAGCTGAAAAAGTCCTCTCGAAGCACACCTATGAGGCGCGGGCAGCTACTCTTCTTCGCTTATTGGAGAGAGAACCAGTGTCTGCACCTGGTCTAAATTGATAGGCACCGAAGAGAGGGTCGATGTCTCGGCATCGTAGTCGACCAGCTGCCAATAGGGGTCGATTGGCTTTTCTTCCCAACTAAAACTCACATAGCTCAAGCCCTTGACAATGAGCAAAGAGCCGATATATCCCGCTTGCTGAGCGATCATTTCCGTCACATAAGGGGAGGCCAATTCTTGAGCTGACCAACCTAGCGCTTTGGCGACGAGATGGGGAAATCCGCCTTTTTTTAAGATCCACTGCACGGAAAAATTCAGCCCTTTGCCGACCGGTTCGAGCACATGGCGCCGACACACATTGGCCAAATAGATATGGAAGATCAGGCGCACAGCATAAAATAGGGCACTATCAACTTTTCGGATGAAGCAGCAGCCTCCCTTTTTAACCAGCTGATAGGCGGCTTTAAAGTTTGCGCTTTGATATGAAGAAGGTTGGGCAATTTTTAAGCTCATCATCGATTCCTATGGCATGAAAAAGAGATCATAGCTGAAAAGAGAAGATGGTGGAAAGGCTATTTTTGATCTGCTTGCCAAAAAGGCGGGCATCGATTAGTTTGAAATTAACAATGAGAGAAGAGCTCTTTGCTAAAGCTTTATTTGTAATATAGGTTGAGGAACTTTCATGGCATATATCCACACGCGCCAAGGGTTGAATATCCCGATGAGCGGAATACCCACAGGTGATATCCAAGTTTTACCCGCGGCTAAAGTGGTCGCATTGGATTTAACAGCATTCTCAGATGTGCCTTTTCGGCTTTTAGTTAAAGTTGGGGACACAGTCAAAATTGGACAGCCTCTTGTTGAGGATAAGCAATGCGCTGGAAGATTTTTTGTCTCTCCGGGCGGCGGCGTCGTCAAGGAGATCCAACGAGGCGATAAGAGACGCCTTTTAAATGTCGTGATTGAGCTTGCTGAAAAAGAAGAGCAAGCCTCCTTGCCTACAAAAGCAATCGAGCAGTACTCCCCTGAGGAGCTGGTTGAAGTGCTGATGCAAGGCGGCGCCTTTGCCCACATCCGGCAGCGCCCCTTCAATTGCTTGGCTAATCCAAAGCGCACTCCAAAAGCCATCTTTGTCAAAGCCATCGAGTCTGCTCCCTTGATGCCCCATCCTGAAGAACAGGTCAAAGGGTTTGAGGCCGAATTTCAAGCCGGGCTCACAGCTCTTGCCAAGCTCTCCTCCGGCAAGGTGCATCTGGTACACCAAGAAGAGAGCTCTTTTGCCCCTTTTGTAGAAGCAAAAGGCGTGACTCTGCATCGGGCCAAGGGGCCTCATCCAATCAGCAACGTGTCGTTGCATATCCATTGCATCGAACCCATTGAAAGCGTCGATGACTGCATCTGGACGCTCAGCGTTCTCGATGTATTGGTCGTTGGGTCACTGCTTCTCAAAGGGGTATATCCCATCAGCCGTATCGTAAGCGTTGGCGGGCCCGGCATCCTCGAAGGGAAGCCCGGCTTTTTCAAGACGCGGATGGGCGCTCCCGTGGCCACGCTCTTTTCAGAGCGCCTCAAAGAGGGGGTGCGTCTCGTCTCCGGCGATCCTTTGATGGGTTCTAAAGTGGATATGAGCGGCTTTCTTGGCTTTTCTCATGTCGTCGTATGCGCCATCTTAGAGAGCGAAAAGAGGGAATTTCTGCACTTCTTCCGCTTAGGCTCGCATAAGTTTACCGCTTCTGGCGCCTACCTCTCTGGCTATTTAAAAAATAGACAGTACGACTTCACAACCAGCGCCCATGGCGAGCACCGCGGCTTCATCGATGGCAGCATCTATCAAGATGTGATGCCGATGCGCATCCCTGCCGTGCAGTTGGTCAAAGCTGTCATGGCTGAAGACTTTGAACTTGCCGAAGAGCTCGGCCTGCTCGAAGTGGATGCCGAAGATTTTGCCCTGCCGACATTCATCTGCCCCTCGAAGTCTGAGATGAGCGATATCATTGAAAAAGGGCTTAAAGCTTATGCTAAAGAAGTCATGAGCTAGTTTTTTTTCGGGAGAGGCTTTGCCCCTCCCGAACCCACCACATCAAGGGGCTTGCCCTTTGCAATCCTTTTTTCTTAAAGCAAAGCCTTAAATCCAATGCTAGCGCAATCGGATTTAAGGCTTTGCCTTTTCTCTAAGTTTTATGCACTGACTGCAGCCGGCTCTTTTAAGAAAGGCGAGGAGTGAGGGAGCGGTTTTTCTTGGCAAAGCGCCGCTGTTTCATCTTGCCGTAGAAGAAGGAAAACACCCCTTTGAGGCGCCAGAGAAAGACCCATTGGCGGTAGATGATGTTGCTGGCGATGGTGTAGATGATGTATTTGATGAGTGATAAGCGATAGATTGGATAGCGTGTGAGCAGTGTCTCGACGCAGTAAGGGATGATGATGAAGAAACTAGAGAAGACGCAGGATGCTAGGAAGGTTAGCAAGACAATATACCAGCTCATGGGCTCTTTGATAATCTCGGCGATGACGAAGTAGTAAGCAAAGGCTTCGATGAACGGATCGAGCGCTTCAGAGAGGAAGTAAAAGGGCAAAGAAAGGCAACCAAGCCAGCTGTAGTTGCTATTAAAGAGCATATCTTTATGGGCTAAGGCCACTTCCATAGTGTGCTTTTGCTCATGTTCTTTTTCACGTCCTCTCTCTAAAAGAGAGGGGGTGGTGTCCGCGTAGAGTGAGCCTTCTGGAATGAATTCGGTATAGAGCTGGTGCTGCTGGCTGGCTTTTCTCGCCTCTTTGAAGATGCGCAGCGTCAAATCGATATTGGAATAGCCGCATGTCTTTTGATAGCCCCCAGCTTGCAAAGTTGCTGCCGTATTCCAGATGGTATAGGTCTCGGGAATGATCGGTTGATCTTTGAGGCCGGTGAAGCGGAGGATGTTATAGGCAAAGTGGCGGAAGTATTCGCCGATGGTGATATGGGGAAAGCTGAATTTGGGCAGGTGGATGGCGATCAACTCTTGATTGGGTTCTAAAGGATTGCCCTCTTTAAAGAGCGGGGCTTTTTCGTGGAGCATGACGCTTTTCAAACTTTTCTCCAAAACACTGGCGGCGGGCAGCTCTTCATCACTGAGCGCCAAAAAATAAGAGGCGCGGCAGCAGCTGATGGCAGCATTATAGCTTTCGTAAGGGCAAGCCTCTTCCATGCGGATGGCCATGATTTCCGGATAGATTTTAGAGGAAAAATAGCTGCATTTGGCGCGACTTGGCAAAGCGGGCAATTTCTTGGGCAGCGCTGGCTGCAAGTCTAGGCTATGCCCAATCCAATTGAATTTAGCGTCATCTGGGTGGGCGATGACGGGGATGAATTCAATCGGGAATTTAAACTGGTGCAGGTATTGCTTGATCATCTTTGTCGCCTTTTCCACATCGTGTTCGATGACGATGACGATGGAGATCAGGGGGCCGAAGTGATTGGGAATTTCTGTCGACATGTCGCGCCGGTCTGTCGTCGTGTGGTAGTAGGCCTTCAAGATGCGGGGCAAGCTGAGCAGCAGCAAGAGGAAATAGAATGTGTTGACCACTAAAAAATAGACCAAGAGGGTATTTTCTTCGGCCAAGAGGTGGAGGAATAGGTGCATCATAGCGTGGAATCGGCAAGTAAACGGTTTTTAGGAGGTAAAGAGGGTTCCTCTTCCTCTGACAGCACGTCATCGGAGTCGATCGACTCTGACTTCAAAATTTGTAGGTAAAGCTGGCTAATCCAAACATTGGAATCTGGGTAGTGTGCTTTGAGATTGGCCAAAGATTGTTTCCAGCCGAGCTTCCAGAGCCTTTTAAGCAGGGTATAGCGCACTTCATCGACGGGATCTTTTAAAAGGGGCAAGAGATAGGGAATCGCCTCTTGCTTTAAATCGCGCACTAATTTCTTGCTGGCTAGCAGCCTGAGATCTTTATCAGGATTGCGCAGGGAAAGGATCACCTCTTCTGTCAGCTCTTTACTCTCTTGTTGGTAGAGGAGGTGGAGGCAAACGGCTTGCACCTTCTCATCGAAGCTTTCTTTGAGCACCTGCAATAGCAGGTGATTTAAAAAAGGGGTCAGCTGATGCTGGATGAGGGAGTAGAGCTTGCAGCGGCGGAAGAGGGGCTCTTGCGCTAGCGCGCTGACGGCCGATTCGATCATCTGCCGGTCTCCAAAGCGGATGGCTGTGGAGATGGCCAGCGTTTGAATATTCAAGACGCGGTCTTGCAAAAGCCCTTTGACAAAGGGCATGTCGCCTGGCTGAGCATAGAGCGAAAACGCTTTAGCCGACCAATACCTTTTGATGAGAGAGTTGCTAAAGGTGTCTTTGCGCGCTTTAGGGAGGATGTAGTCATAAAACAGCGCCAGTTTGATGGTCTCCCAGAGGGAGTCGGCAATCAAGGTGTCGATTAATTCAATGGAGGGGATCAGTTCATCGACTCGGACCGATTGCTTGCTGATGAGCTTCAAACAGATCTGCCTATTTTTTAAAAAGTCGAGCAGGATCGTTTGAATGAGCTTTTGCCTTTTGTTATGATACGAGGCGCGCCACACATACCACCCTT
>JARBTN010000045.1 GCA_029240195.1 Chlamydiales bacterium | reverse complement strand
AGCTTTATGCACGGTGAGGCAGTCGGTAGAAAACCAGGTGAGGGGGGAGTACTGGTCAACCCAGCGCACTTTCCAAAGGGAGCCGTCTTCTAATTCCACGGTTTCCCCATTATAGGCGACAGAGCGGAGAAAGTGGTACTCGCCTAGATGCTGCACCGGATAGAAGAGAAGGCCTTTGGATTGGATGTCTGTGGACTCTTCAGTCTTTTCTTGCTCCGATTGAGCCATTTTTTCTTTGAGCGTCACTTTTTCTTCAGCGGTGATGGGGCGGCTTGGCGCACGCTCTTCTTCTTGTTCGCTTGCGCTTAAGCTAAACGCCAGTACTGTGAACAAACTCAGCAAACGGATGATGCGGTTTTTTTTCATAAAGGGACTTCCTCTTTTTTTGTTTTAAGAGCGATGATGTGCCGCCGGTGCCAATGTTTGGCTCCTTGCGCTTCTCAATTGTTCTTTTGTTTTATGCCATTAATTATAGAAAATGATAATTAAGCTTTGATTAACGGAAAGTTAAATTGTCATCAAAAGAAGGGAGCCGGACTTTTTAAAGGCTGAGCTAAGGAATGACCAAGGGCTAGCCCTTTGAAAGAGAGAAATTTTAATGATCAATAGCAAAAGCCCTTTCCTTTGTGTTAGCAATGGAAAGGGCTTTTGCTTTAAAAGATGAAAATTTAAAAGGGCCTTGGCTTGATGGCTTAAGGCGAATTTTAAGAGGGAAGAGCCCCTCTTAAACTCTTTCAAACACCTTTAGTTGCGGCAGGCTGCTCTGACAGAGACGTTGAGAGAGGCGTTGATCAAGATATAGGGATAGGAACCTTTGGTGAAGTAGCCGTCGTTGGTGCCGATGATGATGTGGTCATTTTCATGCCAGGAGTGGATGATGTTCTCATCGGAGCTATAGATGGTCCAAAGGGATCCGTCATTGAGAGCGATTTGTAAATTTTTATCTTCTCTACAGAACATGCCAATCCAGAGGCTGGAGCTGCCAAATAAGATCGACGTTGTTTTTAAATTGGCATAGATCGATTTATGGGTCGTCGTATTGCAGATCTCATAGTCATAGAGGCTATACCAAGGCGCGTATTTTATGATCAAAGTATCGGTCGAGTACCAATTTAAAGGCTCTTTATAGTGAGACCCGCACACTTGCCAGATCGATCCGTCTTCTAATTCGATGGTCTTGCCATCGTAGGCGACAGAGCGCAGCTGATGGTATTCTCCCCAATGGAGCGTCGAAGAGGAGGAGGCCCCTTTGGATTGAACCTCATCAGCATCAGGCTTTTGTCCTTCTGTCTGAGCCAGGTGCTCTTTAAAGGAAATTTTTTGTTCGAGAGAGACAGATTCGGTGGGCTTTCTATCTTCTTCTTTAGCGTGTACGCTGAGAGCAATCAGGTTCAAACTACTCAGTAAAGAGAGGGCGATGCGATTAAAGCGGTTCATCAGAAAATCCTAAGTTAATTTTTTTATAGGGATGATAGAGCCCTCATGAAGAGGGCTTGAAATGGCTAACTAACCTCTTTTATTTTTCTCCTTGGCCATCTGGGCCATGATGGTAGCGCGAGACGAAGTGCCTCGTTTTTTTTCAGTTTCTTTGGCCTCCACCGGAGAGGCTGGTCGCGCCCCACTGGGGGCAGGCCGCATACCTGCGGGTGTGCGCCTTTCAGAAGTTGGCTCAGGTCTTGCGATCTCATGCTGGGCTCTTTTTATTTCTTCTGGGCTTAACGCTGGGAGGGGCGGGGGAGAAGCTGGGAGGGGCGGGGGAGCGGCTGGGCGTTGAGGCAATGCCGTCTGAGGCCTAGTCCTGGGAGGCAATATGGTCTCAGGCTTGGGTGCCGAAGGGAATGGTGTGGATCTGGGCGCTGCTTGAAAGGCTGCATGGGCCAAAACTTCCTGCTCTTGACCTATAATACTCCTCACTTCGGGGCGGCTTAGCTCTGGGCGTTGAGGCAATGCGGCCTGAGGCGCGGTCCTGGGGGGCAGACCGGGTTGAGCCGAAAAGAGTTGTGTTGACATGGGCTCTGCTTGAGAGGCTGCCTGTCTGAGAACTGCCTGTGCTCTCTCATCCTTTCTCCCTTTGCGAGGTAGCGCTCTATCATCCATTGCGCTTCTCTTCGTTTTGCGGGTCGGCATTTTTGCATTCCTAGCCATGCTCTCCACTTCGACGGCGGTCGCAGGCGGTTCATGGTGAATGCGATGTTCTATGGCGGCTACAGACGGTTCATGGTAAATGCGCTGTTCTATATTTGAAGCGGCCTCTTCTCTTCTTGGCAGAACGGAGGGTGGAGGGGGGGGCAACCCGCGCTGCGGGCGATGCGTTGGAAGTAGGCAGGCCAAGGTGGTGATAAGGCCGCCGATGAGCAAGAAAGGAGCTGCGGACGGGAAGAGGGCTGTAGAGGCCAGCGTCAAAGCAAGTGTCGCAAAGGCAGAGATCGCGGCTCTTGTGATGCGAGCTTTGATGGAAGAGGGATTCGCTTTAGCAGCTTCAAAATTGGTGAGGGTTGCATGGTTTTGAGTGTAGGCACCGTCATATGTGGGAATGCTCATGGTATTCCTTCTTTTTTTAAGTCATTTTTTAAAACAGCGCCCTCTTAAAGGGCGCCTAATCTAGATTGTTAGTTGACGCAAGCAGCTCGGATGGAGGTCGTGTCGCAGCCGTTGATTAAGAGATTGGGGTAAGATCCGCCGCTATAGACGCCGTCATTGATGCCGATGATCACATGGTCGGCGTTTCTCCACGAGAGGAGCGTAGAAAAGTCGTCAGGATAGATGTACCAGATTGAACCGTCGTTGAGGATGACTTGATGGGTATAGATGTCAATGCTGGTGACCCAGTAGCTTTTCGCCCCATAGAGGATCGGCGAGGCCTTGAGGTTCACCTCAATCTTTGAGCCGTTGGTCTGGTTATAAATTTCATAGTCATAAGAGCTATGCCATGCAGCTTTATGCACAGTGAGGCGGTCGGTAGAAAACCAGGTGAGGGGGGAGTATTGATCGCTCCAGCGCACTTTCCAAAGAGAGCCGTCTTCTAATTCCACCGTTTCTCCATTATAGGCGACAGAGCGGAGAAAGTGGTACTCACCTAGATGCTGCATCGGATGGAAGAGAATGCCTTTGGATTGGATATCTGTAGTCTCTTCCGCCTTTTCTTGCTCCGATTGAGCCATCTTTTCTTTAAGGGTCACTTTTTCTTCAGCGGTGATGGGGCGGCTTGGCGCGCGCTCTTCTTCTTGTTCGCTTGCGCTTAAGCTAAATGCCAGTACAGTGAACAGACTCAGCAAACGGATGATGTGGTTCCTCTTCATAAATTTCATAGATGGACTCCCTTTTTTCTCGTTTTTTAGATCCATGGACAAGCGCCGCAGATGCCAATATTTGTCGTTTAATTTCGCTTATCGTAGAAGGCATTGATTAAGCTTTGATTAACGAAAAGTTAAATTGTCATCAAAAGGAAGGGGCCGGCTTTTTTTTAGCCGGCGCCAAGAGCTTTCATTAATTGAGGCAAGCTGCCCGTGTGTAGCTGCTGTCATGAGCGTGGATGAGGATATTTGGATAAGAATATTGGGTGAAAAAGCCGTCGTTGATGCCGATGATGACATGGTCTTCCACCTTCCAACCATTCATGATCTTGTCATCTGAGCTATAGTAGGACCAGATGGAGCCGTCATTTAAGATCAGCTTTCTCTCTTGGTAGTCGATCACTTTAATCCATAAGCTATAATCCCCATAAAAGATGGGAGATACTTTTAAAATGGCTTCCGCCTCTTCGCAATAAGTGTCAGTGGCATTTAAAGCGGAGCGCTTTTGCAGCACATAATCAAAAGAGCTATACCAAGGGGCGGGCTTGATTGTGATGCAGCTGCCGATTTGCCAATTATAGACGACGGCGCGGTCTTGAAAGCGGATCTCCCATTCGGAGCCATCTTCCAAAGCGACGGTTGTCGCCGCATAACTGACAGCAGATAAGTTGTGGTATTGCCCCTGATGAAAGGTCCCCTGAGAAGCTTTAGCGGAAATAAGGGGCTCTTCTTGAGGCTCTTCAGTGGAAAGGTAGTGCTCTTTTAAGGCAAAGCGGTCCGTTTCAGAGAGCGCGGGGATGGCCGCGCGAATGGGCTCATCGGGCAGCAGCCCGCAGCTTAAGTGAGTGCTAAGGCAGCAGATTAGTGCGAATAGATTCCATGTGTAGAAGCGCCAGTTCATCGTCTTTCTCCTTTGGTTTTATTAAAGAAAGGAAGACTTTTTCAGCGTGCGCCCATAATCTTCCCTTTTAGAAAGACTATTTTGACTTTTTTCCAAAATTTAATCCATCGAAGTTTCTCAAAAGAGGAAAAAATCAGCGCTCTTAAGCGTTGATCTTCAATAAATTTTCCTTTTCTGGGGCAAAACTTTTATGAGGCGAGAGAGCCGCTTCATCTAAGAGGGGAGACAACGTCTGCTCTAAAGAATGGATTGGAGCGCGTCTTTTTTGTTTGAAGAGAGAAAAATGGTGGGAGGCAAATTTCTCGGCCAGCTCTCCCCCTTTTTTAAGCTCTTGTTGCAAAGAAGGGCTGAGGGAGGGGATTTTAGCATTGATTTCATCGATATTGAGCAAGGATAAGCATTCGGCCAGGCGCGGGTCGGCATTGCGCGGCACGCCCAGGTCTAAAATTAACTCCGTCTTTGGTTTTTTATGGCTCAAATCTGCAAGGGAAAGGAGAGGCTTTAGCGATTTTGTGGCCACGATCACCCACTCAAACTCTTGCCAACGAGAAAGCTCTTCCCAAGGCAGCCGCTGGATTTCTTTGGGAAATCCATCCGGCAATTCTAAAGAGCGATTGCAAAGGGTGATTCGGTGCGGATGCCGCCCTTTTAAGAAAGGGATGATCCTTTGGTTAATCTGGGAAGCCCCGACAAATAAAATATGGGGCTTTCTTTCAAAAAAGGCACTTTCGCCGATGGCATCGACGGCATGCTCTAAGTTCATCTTTTGGTTTTTCCAGTCGAATTCGTTGCGCACCTTTTTGCCAATTGTGAGCGCTTTTTGAAAGAGGTAATGCAGCTCAGGCATGAGCTTGCGGCGCTGTTTGGCCGTTTCATACGCCAGCTTGACTTGGCCCTGAATTTCCGTCTCTCCCGCGATGGCGCTATCTAAGCCCGCTGTCACCCGAGCTAGATGCAAGAATACCTCTTCGCCAAATAGAACGTGGAAATGCGAGGTGAGGGAAACTGCGAGCAGCTCTTCCAATTCATGGATAAAATAAGCAAAGCTTTTGGGCAGATGAAGGGAGCTAAAGTAAATTTCGGTGCGATTGCAAGTCGATAAGACGACAAAAGAAAGGGCCGAATCTTTTCTTTGCGCCAGGTGTTCTGCCGCAAAGGCTACTTTCTCTCGCAGCCTGAGGTCTGCCGATTTGTAATTCATTCCAATCATGGCAACGCGCATCTTAGTTCCTTATACTTTGTTGCAGCCACCCGAAAGACTGCTTCCTTTTGGCCTGGAAGTAGCGCTTTCTTTGAAAAAAGTCAACGATATCTGCATCGTCTTTCATGGGAAAACAAAATTTTGCCTTGGCTTTGCACCTAAAGTGCAAATGGCTAATCAGCCTTTTCAGGAATGATTTTTTTCAAAGTATCTTGAAGCGCTGGAATGCTGAGCCATTCACTGTTTGTATTTGAGGCATAGACGAACTCTTCTCCCACTCGGTTGGCGGTCTTCAAAAGCTCTTTTAAAGGGTGGGTCGAGCTCTCCGATAGGCTTTGAGGCATGATGATGTAGTGACTTGGAAATTCCAAGGTATGTCTTGCATCATCGGCAGAGATCATCAGCTCGTGCAACTTTTCCCCCTCCCGAATGCCCGTGATCGTCTTTGGCATCTGAGGCGCAATCGCATCGGCCAGATCTAGAATACGCATGCTAGGAATTTTAGGCACAAAGATCTCTCCGCCGAGCATGGTTTTGAAGGTGTTCATCACAAAATCGACCGCCTGTTCGAGAGTGATCCAAAAGCGGGTCATGCGCGGGTCTGTGACCGGCAAGGAGGAAGCTCCCTCTTTGATCAGCTTGCGCCAAAAGGGGATGATACTGCCGCGGCTGCCCAGCACGTTACCATAGCGGACAACAGAGAAGAGGCAGCTTTGATGCGATCCGACGTAGACGTGGCCCGAGGTGAATAACTTATCAGAGCACAGCTTGGTCGCTCCATAGAGGTTGATGGGGTTGGCCGCTTTGTCTGTTGAGAGGGCGACCACTTTTTGCACCTTAGCGTCGATGGCCGCTTCTAAAATATTCATCGCCCCATGCACGTTCGTTTTGATGAATTCGCACGGGTTGTACTCAGCGGCCGGCACTTGTTTGAGCGCCGCAGCATGGACGATGTAGTCCACTTCTTGAAAGGCGCGCCTAAGCCTTGGCAAATCCCGCACATCACCTAGAAAATAGCGAATCTTTGCATGGGAAAAAATGGGTTCGCTTTGGCGCATTTGCCATTGCTTCCATTCATCGCGAGAAAAGATGATCACCTTACGGCATTCGTCTTCTTCAAGCAGACGCCTGGCTAAAGTGCGTCCAAAGCTTCCCGTCCCGCCTGTGATCAAAATGGTCTTATCACGAAACGCTGCTTGTTGACTCTTTGACATATATTTACCTTCTAGCAAAGAAGTTAAACCCTCGTCACCTTGATAAAAAATTCCAGAAAGGGTCTGGAAGAGGAAGGCTTTTGCAGGGCTCTTGTATGTTTTGTTTAAATTAAATATACTTTTTCTTTGCCTCGGGACTCCAAAGCTCTTTATCGTAACCTATACCCTTTTTTGGGGCGGGGGTTAAGCACCGGCTTCTAAGCTTTGAGGCTGATGAAACGCCTATTCAATTGAGAAAGTCTGTTGTCTTTCGGTCGGGGTGATTTAAAAGGGCAGAGGGTATTGAACTTGATCGCTATTCAATCGGAGTCTACGAGTATTTTAAAAATAAAAAAACAGTTATATGTTGTGCGGCTTTATTTTTTTCCCCCGCTTCCTTCAAATAGTTAGGAGGCAACGCTTTTCTCAAAAGGGAGCCCCATTCTTTTTGCCATACAGGAATCCGCAGTTGAACTCAATCGTAAAGGAGCTTCCATGACCACCAATTATGACGAAAGCGCAGTGCAAACGCTCGATCCGCTTTCTCATATCCGTTTAAGAAGCGGCATGTACATCGGCCGGCTGGGAGATGGCTCTCACCCAGAAGATGGCATCTATATCTTGCTTAAAGAGGTTGTCGACAATAGCATCGACGAATTCATCATGAAACATGGCTCTAAAATTGACGTCGCCGTCGATTATGAAAAGAGCGCCGTCAGAATTCGAGACTATGGCCGCGGCATTCCTCTTGGCAAAGTGGTCGATTGCGTCAGTCAAATCAATACGGGTGCAAAGTACAACAACCAAGTCTTTCAATTCTCCGTTGGGCTCAATGGTGTGGGCACCAAAGCTGTCAATGCCCTCTCGTCCCATTTTTTAGTGCGCAGCCACCGGGAAGGGGAATTTGTCGAAGCCATTTTCTCAAAGGGCTTGCTTCTCTCTAAAACAGAGGGAAAAACAAAAGAGGCCAATGGCACTTTTGTAGAGTTCATTCCCGATTTGGAAATCTTTAAGAAATACCAATTTGTCGAAGAGTTCATCGTCAAAAGGCTCAAATATTACACCTACCTCAATAGTGGCCTCTCCATTATTTATAATGGACAAACTCTTTTCTCCCAAAATGGGCTGCTCGATCTGCTCAGCGAAGAGGTGCCCCAAGAGCGCCTCTATGAACCGCTCTACTTTCGCAAGAAAGAGCTCGAATTTGCTTTCTTGCACACCCATAGCTATGGTGAAAATTACTTTTCTTTTGTCAATGGTCAATATACAGTAGATGGGGGAGTGCACCTCTCTGCTTTTCGCGAAGGAATCTTAAAGGGGGTCAACGAGTTTGCCAAGAAAAATTTTCAGGGCATCGACGTGAGGGAAGGCTTAATTGGCGCTGTGCTCGTGCGCGTGCAAGACCCCGTATTTGAATCGCAGACTAAAAATAAGCTCAGCAATCCTGAGATCCGCGCCGGGATTGTCAATCAGGTCAAAGACGCTGTCATCGAACTGCTCTACAAGCATCCCCAAGCGGCAGCTACGCTGCTCGAGAGGGTGCTGTTCAATGAAAAGTTGCGCAAAGAGCTCTCGGCTGTAAAAAAAGAGGCGCGCGAAAAGCAAAAGAAAATCTCTTATAAGATTCCAAAGCTGCGCGATTGCAAATATCACTTGCAGGATAAAAAATTTGGCGAAGAGACGATGATTTTCATCACCGAAGGGGATTCGGCGAGCGCTTCCATTGTCGCCGCGAGAAGCCCAATGACCCAAGCCGTCTTTTCTCTGCGGGGCAAGCCGCTCAATGTCTTTGGCTTGAAGCGCGATCAGCTTTATCGCAATGAAGAGCTCTTTAATTTGATGAGCGCTCTCAATATTGAAGATGACTTGGCCAATTTGCGCTACCAAAAGGTGGTGCTGGCCACCGACGCCGACGTCGATGGGCTGCATATCCGCAATTTGTTGATGACCTATTTCCTGACCTATTTTGAAGGGCTCGTCTTCAACCGCCACCTTTTCATCTTAGAGACTCCTCTTTTTAAGATACGCAGTAAGAAGGGTCAGGTCTACTGCTACTCTGAAGAGGAAAAGAATAAAGCGCTCAAAGGCGTTAAAAATCCCGAGGTGACCCGGTTTAAAGGTTTGGGTGAAATTTCGCCCCACGAATTTAAGCAATTCATTGGCCCTGACATGCGCCTGACCCCAGTGACGATTCTCAACCTCTCTGATATCCGCCCCGCTCTGCAATTTTATATGGGCAAAAATACGCCGGAGCGCAAACAATTTATCGTCAACCATCTGGTCAATGAAGAGCTCTTGGATGTCTCACATCAGTCGGTGAAGAAAAATCAGATCGCTCAACCAATATGGGATCCTCTATGTCTGTAAAAGATGATGTCAAAAAAGATGATGTCAAATGGCTGATGCAAGATCACTACATTCGCTACGCCTCTTACGTGATCTTAGATCGAGCCATTCCCAACTTGGTGGATGGCTTAAAGCCTGTGCAAAGGCGCATCCTCTATACTTTATTTAAAATAGACGATGGCAAACTGCATAAAGTGGCCAACGTGGTCGGCCAGACCATGGCTCTGCACCCTCATGGCGATGCCCCAATTGCAGAAGCTCTCTGCAATTTGGCCAACAAAGGGTTTTTGCTCGATCGGCAGGGGAATTTCGGCAATATCTACACTGGAGACCCCGCTGCCGCCGCGCGCTACATTGAAACGCGCATTTCGCAGCTGGCCAAAGAGACGATGTTCAACGAGGAGATCACGCCTTTAGTTCCCTCTTACGATGGCCGGCAGATGGAACCTGTGTGGCTGCCGGCAAAGATACCCCTTCTCTTAATGCAAGGAGCGGAAGGGATTGCGGTTGGCATGTCAACGAAAATATTGCCTCACAATTTTGTTGAGCTATTGGAAGCGGAAATTGCCTATTTAGAAAATCGCCCCTTTGAAATCTTGCCTGACTTCTTAACAGGTGGAACGATGGATGCTACTCAATACTATAAGGGTAAGGGTAAGGTGAAGGTGCGGGCCAAAATTGAAGCTAAAGATGCCAAGACCATCGTCATTACTGAGATTTGCCCCGGCACCTCTACAGAGTCGCTGACGCGATCGATCGATGAAGCTGCCAAAAAAAATAAGATCAAGATCGATTCCATCCACGATTACACTGCAGAAAAAGTGGAAATCGAGATCAAATTGCCAAGAGGGCAATACTCGGAGGAGCTGATCACAGCGCTCTATGCCTACACAGAATGTGAGGTGACGATCAGCCCGCAGGTGGTGGTGATCAAGGATGACCACCCTTGGGAAACAGATGTGGAGGAGCTGCTCAAGTATCACGCCAACTCTTTGAGGTCTTACCTGCAAAAAGAGCTGCAGCTTGAGCTGTTCCACCATTCCAATAAAGTATTTGCTAAGCGCTTGGAAGAGATCTTCATCGAAGAGCGCCTCTACAAGCTGATTGAGGAGGTCAACTCGATTGAAGAGGGATACCAGGCTTTAAAACAAGGCTTTGAGCCCTTTTTGCCGCTTCTTGAGAAAGCGCCTTTGGAAGAAGATTTAGATCGCCTGCTGGCCATCCCCATTCGGCGCATCTCCCTCTTCGATCGGCAAAAAAATGTGCGGGAAATTGAAGATTTGAAAAAAGAGATCCGCCGCATTGAAAAAGACTTAAAAGATATCACAAAAGTGACCGTGCTCTATCTCAAAAAATTGATCGACAAATATGGCAACCTATTCCCTCGCCGCACGCAAATCTCCTCACTCGTCGATGTCGACATGCGCGCGTTTGAGACGCGCCAGCTAGAGATCGGCTTTGACCCGGAGAGCGGTTTCTTGGGCAGCCGCGTCAAAGCCCGCGCAAGCTTCTACTGCACCAACTACGATAAAATTTTGCTGATGTATAAAGATGGGTCTTACCGAGTCATCCCTCCACCGGAAAAATTATTTATTGAAGGGCAAATTGCCTATGTTGGAGTTGCCGATAAAAAGACTCCTATCACCGCCGTCTATCAAGATTTAAAGAGCGGCCAGCTGTTTGCAAAAAAGTTCATCGTCACGCAGTTCATTCAAGACAAAAATTACCATTTTCTCGATGACGATCAAGTGCTGGAGATTTTGACCACACAAGAAGATAAAGACTTGCTGTTAGAGCTCAAAGATGCCAAAAAGAAAGAGGTGATCTCCCTGCCCCTCTCTAGCTTGCCGGTCAAGGGTGTGACTAGCAAGGGCATTTGCATCTCCAAGCGGCCTGTTCGAAAAATTTCTTTGGCGCCCTCTAAATAGGGAGGCAAAATGGCAATTGAGTGGCGTTTTTATGAGCGCTGTTGGCAAATTTTTATGGACGATGATCTTTGGCGCACGGTCGATGCCAAAATCTTTGGCAAAAAACCCAGCGAGCACTTCACCTCTGAGCTCCTCTTTGAGGAGGAGTTCTTCGAAGTGGAGTACCGGCTCGGGTATCGCTTTATTGTCCTTAAGCTGGCCAGGCAGGGGCTCTCTGCCTTTCAAGTGCAAGCGCTTTTAAAAAAGCATCTGCTCTCCGACTTAAATAGCGAAAAGATTTTAGCTGAGCTAAAAAGGCTTGGGTTTATCGACGACCAATTGCTCGCCGACTCCTTGGTGCGCCGGGAAAAGCGGCTGCTCAAATCTAAGCAGGCCATCGTGCAAAAGCTAAAGGCAAAAAAGTTGCCGCTTCAATTTGTGATCGATGAAAAAGAAGAAATTCGCGAGCTCATCAAAAAGCGCTATCCCAAGCTCAACTTAGAAAGCCCCGAAGAAAAGCAAAAGCTGATCCGCCGCCTGATGATGCGCGGCTTTTCTTTTGATGCTATCCGATCAGCTCTCTCTGATTAAGAGCTAAAAATTTGTTTTTTTAAAAAAAAAGCAAAACTATTGCCCGACCAAAGATGTTGTTGCGCATGTTAAACGGCGTCAAAGCCTCTAGAATCGATCGATTACCTGCCCCCCCATATTAAGTCAATATGAGGGGACAGGTAATCGTCGATTCTAAAGAGCTTTCACGCTCGTTTGACACGTAAAAACATCTGTGGTCGGGCAATAGCTGATAATCAACAATATTTTTAATTTATTGTCTCTTAATTTATAGTTATATATAGTTTTTTCTGCAAAAAATAACTATAAGGCTTCTATGTATTCTCAGCTTTTTTATCCCGCATCCAGCGGAGATATTTCGGCAAATTTTGTCCCCAATCCAAACTATCCCTGGCAGCCAAATGAAGACATCATCGCCCGCATTCGGACGGTGCAAACGGCCGTTTCTGCCTTGCAAAAGGGCTTAGAAAGTGCTCCCGCTCTATTTTTAATGCCTGAGCCTGCCAAGAAAAAGAGAGCCTTTAATTGGATAGAGCAGGTTGGGCAGATGGGGGAGGCGGGGCAGAAAAAAGCCCGCCTCGTCAAAGAATCAGGGCTTTCTTGCCCCCTGAAACGGAAGGCCCGTCCATTGGCTGCATCCCATTTAAAGGGGGAAAATACCCGCTCAAAAAAGAACAGGGATAAGAACTCGTTTGGAAAAAAAGGCAAGCGTGAGTGTTCTTTTGTAAAAGCTCTGCCGCCCCCCCTTCCAAAAAAGGACCAGAGCCCTCAACTCTCTTTATTAGAAGAGTTGCCGGGCAACCTAAAGGCGCTGATCTATCGGTTTGCCGAAGGGCACCTGAAAAGTGTCCGAGCAGCTTCGCGAACCTTGGCCCGAAGCTTATTGAGCCTGATCGATCGCCAAAAGCCGTTTGTAATTGGGCATCATTCCCTCGATCCCTTAGACCAAAAGGCTTTTCACTGCTTCCTAAACGCGCTTGCAGCCAATGGCTTTCTCCGATTGTGTGTCAAAAATGATAGCGAAGATCAGCTGCGCGCTCTTTTAAACCATGCGGTGCTCGAAGAGCTCCAGTACCTTCATTTAGATGTGAGCGGCCTCAGCATAAGCGCTCTAGAAACCAATTGCGAGAAGCGAAAACGGAGAAGCTTTACGTTGCCAAAAGGGAAGACTCGTCTGCATGTCAAATGCCCAAAGATGAAAGTTTTGCAGCTGGCTTGCGATACCGATCAACGCTCTTTAGCCAAGGCGCTATTAAACCGAGCCCCTTCTTCTTTGCCCCTACTTATTCTCCATGCAAAAAAGTGGAGCAAAGAGATCGTTCGGAAGGTCCCCAATCAGGTCAGCTCCCTCATTTTAATCTCTGACGATGAAAAGACAAAGAGGATTGATGCGTCCTTAATTCAACTTTCAGAGACACTCTTTCATTTAAGGGCCTTGGCGATTAGAAGCTCTCTCAATCCTGATCCAGGCATGCCCCCGAACATTTTATTGAATTTTTTACGCAACAATCCAAATTTGCGCGTGCTCTATTTCAAGGAGTCTTTTCTGGAATATTCTTTCTTATTGAAGCCGTTATCTGGAGAATATAGAGTCATCTGTCCCAACCTTTCAAAGCTCTATTTAGAAATTAATTCCAAAGACATTGGCGTTATCTTCAACATAGAAAAGATCGCCTCATTGATGAAGAATTGCCCAAAATTGCGCTTTTTGACGTTCAATGCCCAGGTGCTCGGCGAACAGGCAGATGATCTGCAAAGCCGCTTTAAAAAGCTCTGTCCCCATTTAAATGTGGCTTTCAGGGCTGTGACGGATTCTGAGGGTGCTGAGGAGATCGACGTGCTTAAAAGGGAACGGCGAGATCCTGAATTTCAAAGGAGAATGCTCGAAACGGCTCTTTCAAGAGATGTTTTTGCCGCTCAGCACTATTTTCAGGAAAAGTGCGAGCAATTCATCGAAAATGTGTTAGCGAGCGCCGAAGAAAAAGAGCAAAAAGAGCAAAAAGAGCAAAAAGAGCAATGCCCTCCCGAGTTTTGCGATTTTTAATGGGTCCATCGGTCGAAAAAAGGGGCTTGCGAAAAGGTGGCCTTTTGGGCATAAGGGGAAAAAAACCCTCTTGATAAGGATCTTTGATGAGACTCCTCCCTGCATCTCCCACATATTATAGCCCCTATGCGGATGTCAAAGAGCCAGCTGGCTTTAGCTACCAGGCTTTTTTTGATGAGTTTACTTTAGTGAAGCCAGGTTCTGTCAGCTTCAAAAAAGACTTTCAACCGGCCTTTGCTCAATTTTTACGTCAATTTAAAGAGCTGCCAGCCTGGTCGCTGTTCATCCAAGCTTGGCGTCTCTTTCTGGGCAATCCTCAAATGGCTGTCTTTCCCGAAGACTATAACGCCATTGTAGAGGGATTTAGGGCTGATTTTGACCTGTTTATTGAGCCTTATTGGATGGCCCCGCGCGATTTAGAGGTCCAAGTGGAGGGAAGAGAGACGATCAGCATGGACCAATTCTTTTGGGCCGCTCTGCAAGTTTTTTTCAAAGACTTTGCTAAGGGACCTGTCATCACTCCTGAGCGATTGATTGGCGGTTGGCATCATTTTTTAGCTGTCAATGTCCTCATCCATGAGCGCTCAACTAAATACGCGGAGTATCAACCCTTAAACTTGCCCAGCTACGAGGGGGCATACCGCGCTTTGCTCGAAGATCCCCGGCATTTTCATCTGCATTTGAGGTCATTTATCGATATGACTTTTGCCCAGTTTGGCTATTTCTATCCGAGCCATTTTTTTCTCATTTGGCAGCAGTGGCTTCAATCAAAAGCTTTTTTGGAGTTAGAGATGCCGCGCGTCTAATGGCGGGCTAGTGCCCGACCACATTTGTTTTTACGTGTCAAACGAGCGGGGTGTGCTAAGGGATTTGGCGCCGTTTGACACTCGATATTATATGTTTGACAGAGCGCTAGAAAAAATAATTAATATAGAATAGAGAGTTTTTTTGTTTTTAACGTTTTATAAACTTGATATTTCTTCCGTTTATTGCTAATATAGTCTTGATAGTAAATAGGGAAGAGAGATTTTTTACCTGATTATGTTTAAGGCAGGTTCTCATGGCTAAGCAAGAAGAGCCCATTGAACGGGTCCATTCCGCCTCTTTTGAGTCGATGAGAAAGACAGCTTTTGAATCAGGTTCATTTCGCACTTATTTGGAGACGAATAAACCCGTAGAACAAAACCCTGGTGAAAAACAAGCTCCCAGCGGAGATTCTAAAGTCAGCACACTTGGCGAGCTCAAAGAAATTGCGCCGCAGGTGTATGAGGCAACGGTGCAGGCCATGATGAATGATACCATTCGGCGGATGCAGCGCTTCAATGATAGGATGCGAAAAGCCAACCGCCAATAATTTTTTTCTTTTCATCTTTGTTATTGCTTTAATAAGCTAACTTTTTTAGGCCATTTTTTTTATTTGCAGATGGACAAAATTAGGCGCCGAGTCTTATTTTTACTAAGAATTTTAGCTTTTATGGCCCTCCCTGTTTTTTGCTAGATCTAAAATTAGATAGAGGGCTCAGCTCTTCGCCAAATTTAGCTCTACAAAGAGCATGAATTAAATTCGTTTTAGAGCATAAAAAGTCTTGTAAAAAGACAGCTATAACTGTATAAGTTTTTAAAATTTTAAAGGTATGGGCTTCTCTGCCTCTAGAGATAGGCCAATCTACTTTGAAGAAAGCTCTTCAAAGGGATTAAGCGGCAGAAAAGTCTAAAAAAACAAATGAAGGGTAGGTAATATGAGTTTTGCAAGAGAACAAAAGTCGGCACTGCTAGCTTCCAATAGCCATCAGTTAGATGATTTAATCGCTGACGCCATCAAAAAAGTTAAAGGCAAAAAAGAAAATGATATCTGTCATTATCTTCCAGCAAAAAATGGGGGATATCTCCATCATTTTACATTAAAGAAAATGAAGACAGAAGAGCCTTCAGAGCTTTTAAATCTGATCAATAGCTACATCTTGGCTGTCGAGCAACCTCAAGCGGTTCAGCCAAAACCAAGAGCTGCCCGTGGATCGCGCAAGCGCCGCAGCCAAATTGCCTTTACTAAGCAAGAATTGGAAAGAATGCTGCAGCATGCTAGCGCTGCCGGCGATGATGAGATCATTCGCAAGTTGATTCCCATCAAAGATTTGAGAACAATTAAAAAAGAATTAATTGCTTCAATTCGCCGCAATGAAGTCGATATCGATTTATTTGAGCGCTACAAGCAGGCCATTCAAAACCAAGCTGCTTCCTTTGAAGCTGCTACTGCAGGAAATTTCTTCTAAGCAGCGGTCTATTTTTATTAAAAATAGCTTAAAGCTTTCTAGATCTTTTAGAGCTGCCAGAAAATTTTCATTCTAGTGCACGGCAATTAAATTTTCAAAGATTTCAATTGCCGTATACTATAGGTGCTGCAAATCAAATGTTTTATCCAATAAGACTTTTAATTTACAGTGCTAGTGCCGCAATTAAAGGTTTTATTTGCTAAAATTTTTAATGAGCAGCATTTAGGCAGCTATCTTTAACTTTCATTGATTTTCTTTTTATGACTTTTGAGTTATATATCGGCTTTGCGCTCGATGGAAAGCTGCGCATCTTGCTCGACCAAGCAAATAGCCAACGGCGCCAATTTTTTATCGGCAAAGAAGACTATTTAGTGGAGTATGAATGCGAAGGAGTGGCGATGATTGGCAAAAACAAGGGCCCTTGCTTGGTCTTATCTGAATTGCCGGTGATTGAGTCGCACATTAAAAGCTTGCTGTTGCGCCTTGTCCCTGAAGAAGCGCTTCATGGTCTAGAGCTTGTCGTTTCAGCTTTGCCGAAAGGTGCCGGTTTGCTCTCATGACTTTTGAAAGAGAAGCAGAGCGTTTAGATTTAGACACTCTTTTTATTCAGCCCGAGGAAGAAAAGCTTAGGCTCGATCAATGCCTTAAACAGCGCTTTCCCATGCATTCGCGCACCTACTTTCAATACCTGATCCAAAAGGGGCTGGTCTTGCTAAACGGGCAGATTGCGAAAAAAAGGGAGCTTGTTCACACAGGCGATGAAGTAGAAGTGGAGTTTGCGCTCACAGAGGCGCTCTCTTTAGAGCCAGAGCCCATCCCTTTGAATATCATCTATGAAGATGCCGATATCCTTGTCATCGACAAGCCGGCAGGATTAATTGTCCACCCAGCTCCCGGCCATCCAAACCATACCTTTGTCAATGCACTGATCTACCACTGCCAAAGCCAAAGCCTGGGCTTAGAAGAGGACATGGGCACCCTCAGGCCCGGCATTGTTCATCGGCTGGATAAAGACACTTCGGGCTTGCTTGTGGCGGCTAAAAATTTGGCGGCCCAGCAAAATTTAGTGGCAGCCTTTGCTGAGCGGTCTGTCAAAAAAGAGTATGTGGCCATCTGCCACGCTTCTACCTTTGCCGAAGCTTTTCTGAAGACGCCCATCGGGCGCCACCCCAGGCAGCGGCAGATGATGGCTGTTTTGGAAGAGGGAAAGGAGGCGATCAGCCATTTCTATCCTTTGGCGCAAGGGCGGGAGCTGGCTTTTGTCAAAGCCGAGATCTTGACTGGCCGCACCCATCAGATTCGGGTGCACCTCAAGCACCTGCAAAAGCCTGTGCTCGGCGATGCGCTCTATGGCCACTTGTCGATCAATAAAAAGTATGGTGTTGAGAGGCAGCTGCTCCACGCATACCGTTTGCAGTTTCCCCATCCCAGGACAGGGGAATGGATTGACTTGACGGCGCCGTTGCCGCAAGATATGCAAAAGGTGCTGCAAGGGCATTTTCTCCCCTTTTCTTTCCCTTGAAGGCATCTTAAATCAAAGCGAGGCTTCTTCTCTTGATAGGGGCGAAGTTTTGTTTCGCTCTAAATGAAAGAAGAAGAAAAATAAAGGGCACAGCTCTTTAATTTTAAATTGATGATTATCAGAGGGTTAATGGGAGCTAATTTCCCTCGTTTAAGGCCGTTTGGCGCCTTTTTCAAAAAATTAGAGTGCAAGTTTTTCGGTAGAATAATATAGGTGGGTCATGTAGGATTAGAAAGGGTGTGGCACTAATGTCTTAAGGCCTTTTAAACACATCAATATTTCCTTCGACTAAAGAGCGCTAATCCTATTCAATGACGATTCATAGGAGTGAAAGTGAAATGAAAGAGTTTGTGGCATACATTGTAAAGAACTTGGTAGACCATCCAGATAAAGTCGTGATCAACGAAATAGGAGGAACGCAAACCCTCATTCTGGAGCTTTCCGTAGAAAAATCGGATATAGGCAAAATCATAGGCAAGAAAGGAAAAACAATCAATGCAATTCGCACCTTGCTGATGTCTGTGGCTAGCCGAAATGGGCTGCGCGTGAATTTAGAAATTTTAGAGGACCCGTCTAGCTCGAGCCATGTCGAAGAATAATATGGTTTAGGATTGCCTCTTTAGCGAATATTTTCAGCATCATCTCGGCCCCTTTTTGATGAAGATCTTCTCTCCTTGCTTGGCAAGGGCGGGGTCAGGGCCTTTAAGTTTTCGGCGTTCTTTCTTTGCAGATATTGAATTGCTTTTTTGGTTTTGGGAGTGTGGTGACAGGTTGCCTTCTCCCTGACCTTTTTGGCGCTATTTTCTTCTTCTCCAAGCTGCGATTTTCCAGCTTCTTCTCGTTTCTTCCCTTTTAGGCTCATCAAAAAGCCCGCAGCCCCTTGCAAACTGGCAAGTGACAGCGAGCTTAAAAGCTTTGCTGCAAGGCCCTAGAGCGCGCCTTTGATGAAGTAGACCTGCTCTACAAATGCTTGCATGAATTTTTGATAAGAGACATTTGTCTTTGCCGGGAGGTCGGCAGAAAAGACGAATTTAAAGTGCAGCAATCGATTTTGGTAATAAAAGCAAAAGCCACATAGGCGGTAGCCGGGTTGAATGGTCAAATCCGCTTCATAAAAGATGCCACTATGGCCAGCAAAGGTGGCTGCAAAAGTGTCTTTTAGGTCGATCATCGAAGGGTCGCTAAATAGATCGCTAAAGATATCGCTCAGCTCTGGGAGGGGCGCAGCATCTTGGCGGTAGCAGTACTGGTCGATGAATTGCCATCTGTTTTTATCAGAAGCTGTAGCGAGTAAAGAGCTCTCTACATTTTGTAAGAGAAGCTTTCCTCCCGCCGCTAATTCTGCCGCTTGGCCAAAGAAGTGGCTGCGTTCGACAGTCCTATGCTCAGGGGCAAAGGGCGCCAATAAAGTCAGCTCTGCACTCAATTTAAAGGGCTTTTGCAGCCATGGCTTAGAGGTGTATTGCTCGACATAAAACCCGCCTTGCACCTCAATCTCCTTGCCGCCTAAGCTGGCTAGGGGGGTGGCAACTAGGGCTAGCATGAAATAGACATAGAACTTGAGCATTTTTTTCATATTTTCCTCAGGGTAGGGGTTATATGTGT
This sequence comes from Chlamydiales bacterium, assembly GCA_029240195.1. Classification (GTDB taxonomy): domain Bacteria; phylum Chlamydiota; class Chlamydiia; order Chlamydiales; family JARBTN01; genus JARBTN01. Next base: position 20 of record JARBTN010000045.1, on the reverse strand, counting down.
ACGGTATTGAGGCTCAATCG
>JARBTN010000044.1 GCA_029240195.1 Chlamydiales bacterium | reverse complement strand
CTTTCGCCTATCTAACCTTTAAAATCAGCGGAGCGTTTCAAATGGACCCATTAAATTCAGCCAATCCCTTATATTACTCCGATTCGACCTCAACCCGACCTAGTTCCCTCCAACCTAGTTCCATACAAGAAGTCGAATCTCAAGAGACAAATGAAGCTGTTGATTTCTTTTCAAGAGATCCAAGCATGACCATTACTCACGAAGAAGAAGAACACGTCCGAAAAGAATTAGAAAAATTAACTACTCAAGCCGATCTCGGAGAGCAATTAGCCGCCCGAGCAGGCATGGAACAACAGTCAACCACCCAAGCAGACCTTGAAAAGCAATTAGCCGCCCAAGTAGCCGCCCAAGCAGACAGCGCACCACATGTCTCCCCCTTCAGCGTTACAGTCAACAGTCCTTTTGACCCCAATAAAGAGGTCGAAAGCGCTGAAGTCTTAGTAAACGAGGCCTTGGAAGAAAAAGACGCTACAGAAGAAGCTCCTGTAGAAGAAAAAGCGACAGAAGAAGCTGTTGTAGAAGAAAAAACAGCAGAAGAGGCTGTTTTAGAAGAAAAAGCGACACAAGAAGCTGTTGTAGAAGAAAAAGCGACAGAAGAAACTGTTGCAGAAGAAAAAGCGACACAAGAAGCTGTTGTAGAAGAAAAAGCGACACAAGAAGCTGTTGTAGAAGAAAAAGCGACAGAAGAAACTGTTGCAGAAGAAAAGACGACACAAGAAGCTGTTGTAGAAGAAAAAGCGACAGAAGAAGCGGTACAGGCTCCTGCCTCAGAAGAGACTGCAAGAAATGAAGAGATCCCTCTCTTTGAAGAAAGCACCGAAGAGACCGCAAGAATTGAAGAGGCCCCCCTCGCTGAGGAGATCCCCCTCTTTGAAGAAAGCGTCAAAAAAACTTCCTGGTCCTCCCTATTTAGCTCAAAGCTAAATTCCCTTTTTCAAGCAGCGGGAAGCGTTATTTCAACAGCAGTGAACGCTGTTAAAGCAATAGCGAACGGCGTTAAAAAGGCATGGGACGCCACGATCAACATGATCATTCGTTTTCTACCAAAATCGAAGTAACTTTTGTAAGAGGCAGCCCAACTGACGGCTGCCTCTCCATTTCCCTCTTCCAGAAGGCTAATTGCTGCGGATTGTTGGTATAGACGGCATCAACGCCAAGCTCCAGAGCTCTTTGCCAATCTTCGCGGGTCTCGATGCCAAAAAGGATTAAAAATGCGCCCGGATGCTGCCTCAAAGCTTTGACGACAGCTGGGTTCCAAAGTTGAAATTCAATCGAGCTGCCTTTCTCGCCGAGAGTCAACGCTTCAATCACCTGCATCTCTCTTTTTAATTCAAAACCCAGCCACTTTCCAGAGGTGGGAGCGTAAGAGCTTTTGCCAAAGTGGAGCTCCAAAAGGCGCTGCCTGGTCACATCTCTCTTCTCGAAGGTTTTCCAATGGGGCTTTGCCTCTTCTAAGCACTCAATATGGCGAGAATCGGTGGAGTAAAAGGCTAAACGCTCACTTTCCTCATCAGAGATTGTCTCGACAAGCGCTTGAACCAAGCGATCTGCCGGCAACGCCTTTAAGTCGAGGATTAAGAATGCCTTGGGCAGGCGCAAGAGAACTTCAGCCAGAGAGGGGATCTTCAAACCCTGCCCGCGGAATGGGTAACCCCTTTGAGGCGCATAGCGGTATCCGGCGTCGAGCTGAGAAATCTCCTGCCACGTCTTGCTCGCTACCGTTCCCGCTCCATCGGTCCAGCCCTGTAAATCGGCCGGGTGATAGACCACGACAACGCCATCAGCTGTGACCTGTACATCCAGTTCAATGGCATCGGCCCCTCCTTGCAGCGCCTCACTAAAAGCCAGCAGAGTATTTTCTGGATAGCAGGCATTGCCGCCGCGATGAGCGATGACCCAAGGCGCGGCAAAAGAACAAGCTGGCCATAAGATAAAAGGAATCAGCCAGATGAGTGCTTTGGCAAAAGGCATGAAAAAGGCTCCTCGCATATTTGAAAAGTCTCTTCTTTTCCCACCTTGAAAAAAAAGAGCATTTCAGCCATCTTACAGTCAATGAGATAAAAAAATCAACGGGGGCATTTTCCTTTGACACAGCAAAGCTCTCAGTGGGCAAAAGGCGGCTTACAAGAGCTGCTAGATAAGGCCGGATCTTCGACAAAAGCGCCTCCCCCGCCTAAGCAAGGCATCCCTAAGCAGCGCGTCCCCTCTTGGATTCGCTGGCCCCTTAAAGTTTTATTCCTCCCCTTCATCTTATTAGATAGCTCTGTCCAAAAGCTGGCCAAAAAAATCATCCGCCCCCCCTATGAAAAGGCCGGGGCCTGCCTAAAAAGGGGCAACTGCTGCCACTACCTTTTAATGGAAAAGCCGCGCGGGGTCTTAGGCGCTATCCACTACTTTTGGAATACCGAAATCAACGGCTTCTACCTCCGCGATGAAGAGCCCGTCGAAGCTGAAGGCAAACAGATGGTCGTCTTGGGCTGTCGCTACCTAAACAAAGACAACACCTGCCAGCAATATGCCTTTCGGCCTAAAATCTGCCGCGACTGGCCTCTGATCGAACACTTCGGCAGGCCGCAGATGCTCAAAGGATGCGGCTACCAGGTCAAGAAACGGCCATGAGCCCTCTGCACCAGTTTTTAAACCGCATCGGCCAACCTTGCCACTATAACCTGTCATCGCGGTCCCACCCCCTCAATACCTTTTTAGGAGAGGGGTGGCAGGGATTTGTCAAAAGAGACGACGAGCTAGGCTTTGGCATCAGCGGATCAAAGCTGAGAAAATATGCCTCCCTCATCCCCTGGCTAAAACAAGAGAAGATCGAGCGCGCTATCTTAATCGGCAGCGCTTTTTCAAATCACATTCTATCCCTATCGCAGCTGCTCATCGAAGAGCAAATCTCCAGCTCTCTCATTCTCTTAGAAAGCCAGCAAAAAGCCCTCACCGGCAACCACCTCCTCATCCGCCTCTTTCATGAGGGAGAAGACATCCACTACTTATCGAGGGACCGCTGGCAATCCAAGGGGCAATACGCCGAAGAATTAGCTAATGCCTTTCAGCTCAAAGGGGAAAAAGTGTTCATCGTTCCGGAAGGGGGCGCCTGTCAAGAGGCCATTTTGGGCTCTGCCACCTTAGCAGAGGACATCTTGCAAAATGAAAGGCAGCAAGGCTTATCTTTTGACCACATCTTTGTCGAGGCGGGCACCGGCTTTATGGCCTCAACCCTCATCGCCACCCTTCCCTCTGAAAAGCAGATCCATGTGCTCTGTTTAGGCGACAAAGAGCAAGCCTTTTTAGAGCGGCTTGAAAAGACGCAAACAGATTTGCAAGGGCTTTTGCCAAGCGTTTCTCCCCCATTTCAGAGAAACTTCCATCTCTATCGTCCCCAAACAGGCAAAAGCTTTGGCAGCATTCCCTCCTCAATCTGGTCCAAGATCCGACAATTCGCCAGACAAGAGGGCTTCCTTCTCGACCCCATCTATTCGGCCAAGCTCTTTTTTGAAGGGCAGCGCCTCATCGAAGAGAAAAAGCTCAAGGGCAATATCCTCTTCATCCACAGCGGCGGCACCCTCAATCTCTTTGGCTTCCAGCCCAACCTGCAAAGCCTAATTCTATAGAAATTTTTGTCGAATAAGTAGCTTCTTCGAGGAAGCTCACTTTTTTTTAAGTGCTACAAAAAACTTCCAGCCATTTGCTCACATAAAAGCTACAACACTCCCCATTTCAACCCTAATAATACAATATATTTTAAAAATATTTTTAATTAATTAAACAAATGCTAAGATAATATTTAAATATAATGAACTTTGTTTTTATTTATCCTGAAAAATCAAAAGGAAAATAATATGGACTCAGCAGCTTCCTCTACTAGAGATTATGATAATCACTCCTATCCCACAGTCCGCCACACCATCGGAGGTGGGGATGACACAACGGCCAGCCAAGGCCCGACTGTGGCAGGAAAACAGGCAGAAGTAAAAGATGGCTCTTTGAGAAATAAGGTGAGCACAGCCTTTAATCAAGCGATGCCCTCAGGCGATGGGGCTATTCCCAGCCTCAAGGGCAAAAAGGGGCAAATAGAGCGCTCGTTCACCTTGATGAATCCGTTTTCCAAGACGGCAAAGACTAGCAGCAAAGTCGCCGCAGTGGCAGCTATTGTACTTGCCGTTGTCGGAGTGGCTTTAGTAGGGGCCGGCTTTGGATCTGGCTTGGGCGCTCCTGCTGGAGCCGTCGGCCTGGCTTTGGTTGGAGCGGCAGCGGGCCTCGGCATCTATGCCTTGGCCAGGAAAGGGATTGAAGCCAAGAATGAAGAGGTCGCAAAAAAAGCACTACATACAGGTGATCAGTTAGTTTCATTATTGGACTCATTAAATGATCAAGAGGGAAAACAAACAAGCCCAAAGAATGAAGCTCTGATCAGAAAACAAGCGGCAAAAGTATTAAAAGAGATCAATGAAAATATCCTCCCTATGTCCAAGCGTCTAAAAGACCGAATCAGCGAATTTTCAGACAAGCTAGATTCTTTGCAAAATACTGAGAATAAAGGTGAAGAGACTGAAGATATTAAAGAAGCCAGAGAGCTTTTAAATGCAGAGAGAAAAAAATTGACAGAGGATCGAAACTTCTTAAAGGCTCAAATCAAAGTTCTCAATCACTTAAGCCAAGGGATGTTGCCCCTTGAAGAGGATATGCAAGCTTTTAATGAGGCTTTAGGCAAGGCTTCTGATGCATCTTTCTACTCTGGTGATACCCCCTTTTATCAAAAATAGCGGATGCCCCAAGAAAATACAGGAGATAGCCGATGACAAATCCCCCCTTCCTCTCAGGCTCCTCTTCGCAGGGAGCAGCCCAGCCCTCGTTTGAGATTGCAGCTATGCCATCGGTCCCCTTAAGCCCTGCTGCAGAAATGCGAGAAGATAAGCGCACCTCTTTTGGCAAGAGAATCACCGGGCAGAAGGCGCTCTCTCAAATGAGCCAAGTCTCCAAGAAGGTCTCGGATTTCTTTAAAGAGGCCATGCGCTTCATCCGGCAATCGGGCGACGAGCTCATCCCAAGTCAACAGGGCAAGGCAGGACAAGTCAATCGCCCATTGTCTTTCATGAATCCCCTCTCTAAAACAGCCTCTTTTGATGATAAGGTCGGCCCAATCCCCCTTCTTTTATTGAGAAGAGGCATTGCTTCAGAGTGCACCTTTTTAGAAAATAAACTCGAAAAAATGGTCGAGGCATTTTCCGACATCAAAGAGCGAATCAAAGATCTGGAGTCACTGGAGCAATCTGACCTCTCGGCGCCCGAAAAGGTCAAGCAAAGGCAAAGCTTGCAAGAACAGGCCCAATTGCTCTACGAAAAACTAGAGCAGACAATCGAGCCAAAGTTAGAGCGGCTGCAAAATCGAATTGAGTCGTTTCAAGATAGCACGCAGCACGCTCTTAAAAAAGCCGAAGGCGCTTCAGAAGAGGAAAAAGCCCCTCTTTTGGCCGGACAAGAGTCTATCAACTTAATTGACGGCTATCAAGAGGTGATGGAGGGCACGGCGGCTATCTTATCATTAAACCTCTTTGCCATCATCAACTGCGATCCATCCCGCCCTAAATTTGGTAGCAAAGAGGAGATGGAAGCGCGCTTAGTTCTTCGAGAGTTAGATCAAGGGCGAACAACCGATCTGGCTCTGACAAAACAGGAAATGCCACATATTTGGCAAAGCGCTTTTGTACGCAAAGAGACGAGCAAGCCGTCTTTTAGAAAATCGTTTGCCATCCCAAAATCATTAGCTAAGCATGCTTCAGTCAGCGAAAAAGCTTCGGCACTGGCAGCGCAAGCATTGGCATTGTTCGGCACTCAGCTTGTTGAAAAAAATAAAGGCAACCGACTTAGCGCAAAAACTGAGATGGCGCTTGGAACGCTTGCGATGAAACAGGCAAAAGCAATCGGCCAGTATAGCCCAAGTTGGCAAGGTCTTGAATCGGCCTATCAAAATGCCAGCCAAAGGGCGCAAGTGCTTTTAGAAAAAGCCTCTGCTTTAGAGCAAGGATCCGATTTGACGATGTCATCTCTCTTAGATGAAAAAAAGCAAACCCTCTTAAAAAAAGAAGCAAAAAGTTTGTTGAACGAGATGTCACACGCTTTAGAACATTTAACTCATGTGCAAGAGCGAATTACCTCCTTTGAAGGGAGCCAAAAGGGATTGGAGTTAGAAAAGAGCGGCTCAGGCAGCATGCCTCTTCAAGAGATGCAGCAGCAAAGTAAAGCCCTAGTTGACCAGATTAGAAAGGGCAAAGACACGTTATATATGCTCTCCCACATGCTTCAAATCGGCATTTACCACCAAGAGATGCTTTAAATCTAAATTTTCTAACCCGTGAGCTCATGCACATGCTCATGGATCATGGGGAATATCTCCCTCTCAAAACCTCTCTAAAGTTGAACCTTCCCCTGCGAATATGCACGTGAGCGTTTCTAAAAACAATTCAAAAAATAAAGTGTTTTTATAGAAGATAAAATGTATAATATATAATCAATATTAATATTGATATTATTTGCATATTTAATTAAAAAGGAAGTTTCTATGACAAATTCTATAGATTCACCGATGGGAGTTCATTCACCACCCCCTAATGCACCCACTCATGCAACCCGTCAAGTTAAGACCGGGCCTCTCCAAGGGCGCCCTCTTAACCTCCAACTTTCAAAAGCGGCAAGCGCCATTAAAGATTGGATGAGCACAGCCTTTCAAAACACAAAAAATGCCTTTTCAGGGCTCACACCGAGCCGCATCAAAGATTTTGTCACGAGCTCCGGCGATGGAGCGATTCCCAGCCGAAAGGGCCATATGGGGAAAATTAATCGTTCCTGTACTCTGATGAATCCCTTCTCAAAGACGGCAAAGACCAGCAGCAAAGTCGCCGCTATAGGAGCTATTGTACTTGGCGTAGCCGGCATTGCCATCACAGGGGCCGGCTTTGGATCGGTATTGGGCGCTCCCATTGGGGCCATTGGCCTGGCCATGATTGGAGCTGCGGCGGGCCTCAGTGTTTATGCCTTTGCCAGAAAAGGCATCGCATCTAAGGGGATGGAAATCATAAATAAAACTCTCGATATAGATGAAAAAGTGCGAGATCTGCTCGGCAAATTTGACAATGCAAAAGAGGACCCCATCCAGCAAGATCAGTTGAAAAAAGAGGTGGCAAAACTTCTCACTCACATCGACGAGAATATGTTGCCCATGGCCACTCGCTTAAACCAGCGGATTGAGGAATTTTGGACCCGTGTCACCAAAGAAAAGGACCTCAAGGAAAGAAAAGAGCCAAAAGGTGATGCTAAGCTTGCAGATTTAAACAAGGCTTCAGATCTGTTAAAAGAGTTAGATAACGAGTTATATGGCCAGCGCCTCCTTTTAGATGCTCAAAAAAGTGTTTTATTGGCTTTGAGAGATGGGAAGGATGCCGAACAAGCATTATCAAATTTAAAGCAGGTGAAAAAGCTGAAATTTGATTAGGCAAGCCCCCTCCTTTATTTAAGGAGAAAGTTTTTTTGAAGCAGGGGCAGCTCTTGCAGCAGCAAGTCGGCCCGCCGGTCGAAGGTGTGCGCTTCTAAAAAGCGAGATCTGCCGGCATCGGCGATGAGCGCTCCCTTTTTAGGATGAGCGAGCAGCTCTTTTAAAGAGTCGGCCAGATCTGACAGGGAACTCGGATCGTACAGCAAAATGTCTTCGCCGTCAGAGAACGCATGTTCTGTGTAGAGGTTGCGATTGGTGACCGTAAGACAAGAGGCGGCAAGGCCTGCAAAGAGGCGCTCATGCCCACCGCGTTTAAAAGAGGGGCAGCTATTGAGGCAGATGCGGCTATTTTTGATCACCTGCAGGGAGTCCTCATAGGAAATAGGAGGATGCCACGTCACGTGCGGCAAATCCCGAATGAGGTTGGACCACCCTTCCGGGCGAGAGCTGCTGGCTCCTTGGATGGCACCGAAGATGGAGATGGGAATGCCGGCGAGCGATTCGATGAGGTGAAGGCGATCTTTGCCCCGCATGTAGTAATCGACGTCTTCTAAAATTTGCAAAAAGGGAAGCCCCGCAATCGGAATTTGGCGGCGCGAGAAGGCGTCAAATAAAATGGTGACAATATTTTCGCTTGGGGAGATTCGCATCTCTTCGGCGGCGTCCTCCATGAGGGCGGGAATGGGATCCGGATAACGCTTGGGCCAAAGGGAGCGCATCCAAAGAAAGTCATAGCAGCTGCCGATGAAGACCGCATCGAGCGGCCGCTCCTCGAATGGGAGAGGGTCGACAGGAGCTGCGGCGTGCGGGAAGAAAAAGGACTTTTGAAACCCTTTGGATTCCAGCCAATCGACATCGTTGGCGTCGACAGAGGCAATCCAAGAATAATCGCTGCCGGTGAGGGGCAGGACGTAGGCCACAGAGTCTAGGACAAATGAAAGATGGGGGATTTGCAGCTCATCAGAGATAAATCCTCCGCCAAGCCCTGCGGTGATCAAGCTAAAGGAGGCGAGGAGGTCGGGTCGAAATTGCTCGATTTTTTTCAGGTGCTCGAGAGAAAGTTCGCCATGCGGGGTATCGATGAGCTGGCACTCTACCCCCTTTTCTTGCAAGCTGTGCATCAAGTGCTTGGTAAAATGGCGCTTTGAATCGTATTGGTTGTTGTGCACTAAAAATAAGATGCGCTGCATGATTGGAAAAAGCTCCCTTGGATCTGAAAATAACTTCTTTGAAATAGCTCCTTTGCAAATAAAGCAAGCTTCCCTATAATAGATGACAACTCTCTTTAAATAGAGAGCTACTTAGCCCTTTCCTTTGAACATAGCAGCTTCCCCCTTTCCCCTAAACTGCAAATTTCCCCTCCCTCGCTCCCCTCATAAAATCCCAAGTTTCTGCACCAAAAAAACGAGCAAAAAGACAAAGTTTTCTTTTTTTAAGTTTTTCATACCGAACAATTCCCAAGAGGGATATGATGTACGCTTTTGACACTTTTATCTCTCAAGTAAAAGCTCGATCAGGCGACTCCAATAGCACCCAGTCCCTTGAAGGCTTTGAGATTTTCAGCCCCGCTCCTTTCGGGATGCTGAAAGACTTTTTTTCGGGTGCTAAGGCGTTTTTTTCCTAGGGAAAGGGCGCCTTTTAAAATAGAACATTAAAGAAACGGATAAGGAGAAGGCAGAATTATGCCAACCATTAGCCAGCTAGTGCGTCAACCACGCCGTCCTAAGAAGAAGCGCAGCAAATCGCCAGCTCTTCAAAAATGCCCTCAAAGGCGCGGAGTATGCCTTCAAGTGAAGACAAAGACTCCTAAGAAGCCGAACTCAGCTTTGAGAAAAGTAGCCTGGGTCCGTCTCTCTACAGGTCAAGAAGTGATTGCCTACATCGGTGGCGAAGGCCACAACTTGCAAGAGCACAGCATCGTTCTCGTCAGAGGCGGTCGCGTAAAGGACTTGCCTGGCGTACGCTATCACATCGTCCGAGGAACTTTGGACTGCGCACCCGTGCAAGACCGTAAACAGGGTAGATCTAAATATGGAGCAAAGCGGCCCAAGAAGTAACGCTAGGAAAGGTTTTTACCTTTTCTGGTCCGCGATATGCGTTTTAGCTTGAACGGTTAGAGCGCATGTCCCGCACAGGCCCCTTTAAGTTTAAGGCGGCCAGGTGAAGCTTTTTAGATCTTCCCGTCATCTCTTATGCAAATAGAGATACTAATAGAAAGCGCTGATAAGCGCTTAAACTCATGATTATTTATTTTGATTTGACGAGGATTATTTCATGTCAAGAAGACGTCGAGCTGAGAAGCGTACGATCGAACCAGATCCACGCTACAACAATGTGACGATCGCAAAGTTCATCAATAAGATGATGCTGGGCGGCAAAAAATCTACTGCGCAACGCATCATGTACGATGCTTTAGAGTCGCTCGCTAAGAGAGTGAAACTGGACAATCCAGCTGAAGCTTTCGAACAAGCCCTTGAAAATGCCAAGCCAGCTTTAGAAGTGAAGTCTCGCAGAATTGGCGGCGCCACCTACCAAGTGCCGATCGAGATCGCACCCGATCGCCGCACAGCCATGGCAATGCGCTGGATCATCGACAACTCCCGCAAAAAAGCCGGAGTTCCTATGGAAAAAGCCTTAGTGAACGAGCTGACAGACTGCTTCAACAACCAAGGCACGACCATCAAGAAAAAAGATGACACACATCGCATGGCTGAGGCCAATAAAGCATACGCTCACTATAAATGGTAATTGTGCTTAAGAGGTAAAAATGGCTAGATCAGAAAAAGAACCCTTACATAAGGTGCGCAATATCGGCATCATGGCACACATCGATGCCGGTAAGACGACGACAACAGAGCGTATCTTGTACTATAGTGGCAGGGTTCACCGCTTAGGCGAAGTGCATGACGGCGCAGCGACAATGGACTGGATGGTCCAAGAGCAAGAGCGTGGCATCACCATCACCTCAGCAGCGACGACTGTATCTTGGAAGGGATGCAAAATTAACATCATCGATACCCCGGGACACGTCGACTTCACAGTCGAAGTGGAGCGCTCGCTCCGCGTTTTAGACGGCTCTGTAGCTGTCTTCTGCGCCGTCTCCGGCGTAGAGCCCCAATCGGAAACGGTCTGGCGCCAAGCTGACCGCTACCACGTGCCTAGAATTGCCTTCGTCAACAAAATGGACCGCACCGGCGCCGACTTCTTTGAAGCGGTCAAATCGATGCGCGAAAAATTGTATGCCAACGCCATTCCTGTCCACTGCCCCATTGGTGCAGAGTCGGAATTCCGCGGCATGGTCGACCTCGTCCGCATGAAAGCGTACATGTTCAACGACGAAACGCTCGGCGCAGACTGGGTTGAAGAAGAGATTCCAGCTCACCTGCTCGATCAGTGCAAAGAGATGCGTCAGAATTTGCTCGACGAATTGGCCACATTAGATGACGGCGAAGAGTTCATGATGAAAGCGCTGGAAAACCCAGATGCGATCACTCCAGACGAGATCAACCCGCTCATCCGTAAAGGTGTGTGCGAGCTGAAGTTCAACCCTGTTCTTTGCGGCACTGCCTTTAAGAACAAAGGGGTTCAACAGCTGCTCGATGCGGTTGTCGAATGGATGCCATCTCCTATCGACCGCGGAGCCATCAAAGCATTCGATGCCGACACGCAAGAGCCGATCACGTTGCAGCCAAGCGATGACGAAGCATTCTCAGCGCTGGCCTTTAAAATCATGACTGACCCGTATGTCGGCCGTTTGACCTTCATCCGGATCTACAGCGGAACGCTGAATAAGGGCATGAACTTGATTAACTCTTCGAGAAATTCGAAAGAGAGAGTCTCTCGCGTCCTCGAAATGCACGCCAACCAGCGCCTTGAAAAAGACAGCTTTTACACCGGCGACATTGCCGCCTGTATCGGCTTTAAAAAGGCAATCACCGGCGATACGATCTGCTCCCCAGAACGCCCTCTTCTCTTAGAGACGATGGTCTTCCCAGAGCCTGTGATCAGCATGGCCATCGAGCCTAAATCGAAAGCGGACAGAGAAAAATTGAGCCAAGCTCTCACTGCCCTTTCTCAAGAAGATCCGACATTCCGCGTGCATACGGACGAAGAGACGGGACAAACCATCATTGCCGGTATGGGCGAGCTCCACCTGGAGATTCTCCACGACCGAATGGTGCGCGAGTTCAATGTCGAAGCCAATGTCGGCAAACCTCAAGTTGCCTACAAAGAGACAATCACAGCTCCAGGCGCTGCTCAGACAAAGTTTGTCAAGCAAAGTGGTGGCCGCGGTCAATACGCTCACGTCGAAATCGAAGTTGAGCCAAATGAAGCGGGCAAGGGCAATGAAGTCGTCAGCAAGATCGTCGGCGGAGTGATTCCTCGCGAATACGTCCCAGCGGTCATCAAAGGGATTGAAGAGGGTCTATCCACAGGCGTTTTAGCCGGCTACGGACTTGTCGATGTCAAAGTCTCCATCGTCTTCGGCTCTTACCACGAAGTGGACTCCAGCGAGATTGCCTTTAAGATCTGCGGTTCTATGGCGATCAAAGAAGCCGCTCGCAAATGTAAGCCTGTCATCTTAGAGCCAATCATGAAAGTCGACGTATTTTGCCCAGAGGCAAGCGTTGGCGACATCATGGGCGACTTAAACCGCCGCCGCGGACAGATTGAAGGGCAAACATCTGCGAAGGGAACGCAGATTATCAAAGCAAAAGTGCCTTTGAGCGAGATGTTCGGTTACTCGACACAGATTCGCTCACTCTCCTCTGGCCGAGCTTCCTACACCATGGAGCCTAGCCACTTTGAGAAGATCCCACTTAAGCTGCAAGAACAAATCGTCAAGAAAGGTTAGTCCATGGCAAAGCAAACTACGAAGTCGAAACAAAAGATCCGCATTCGCCTGAAAAGCTACGACCCGCGCGTGCTCGATCGCTCTACAAAAGATATTATTGAGACAGCAAAAAGAACTGGATCTGCAATTGCCGGCCCAATTCCTTTGCCAACCAGCATCGAAAAATACACCGTTTTGAGATCGCCGCACGTCGACCGCAAGTCGCGCGAGCAGTTTGAGATGAGAACGCACATTCGCCTGCTGGAGCTGATCAATCCTCAGACGGAAACGCTCGAGGCGCTCAAAAAGCTGCCTTTAGCTGCCGGCGTCGATATTAAGATCAAAGTCTCTTAATCTCTTGAGGTTGCATTCAAGAGGCCCTTGGAAATTTTCGAGGGCCTCTTTTTTTTGCCCGCCTATTTTCTATCTCAGGCGCTTTGACTGCACTTTTTTAATCTGTCGCAGCACATTTTCACAAGAGTCCCCAAGGCTTGTGCCATAGCGGATGGCGAAAAAAGCTTTTTTGACCCAGCCTGTATTTTCCAAAGCAAGCCGGCTGACTTTCACTTCCCTTTCCAAAGCATCTAATTCTTTAGCGCTCCAGCAGGAGACATCGATCGACCCTGCGGCAACTTCCTCAATCACATCGTATAAATCCCGAGACGAGGTAGGCAGATCCCTATCCGGCAAGGAATGCAGCTTATAAGGAGATTTACCGTTGATAGAATAAGTCATTTTAGCTCCCTAAATGAATATCTTTATATAAAGTTTACAATAAAATGTTTATTCTGTGGAAAACAAATTTAAAATTAAATTGAGATCAGCATTTTGTTAAAGATAAGCAGATTGAAAATTATCTGCTAAATCTTTATAATACTAATCCCGCTTGCACTTTTTAAAGTTGAATCCCTCTTTTTTGGTGCTTGCAATGATCAGGAGATGATGATGGATGCTTTTCAACCTTTATACGCGCACAAGATGCAAACTTTGGCTGATAACGGCCAAAGAAAACAACAGATGGCGCCTGAGGAAAAAGCTCCTTTTTTCTTTCCCGCTGCCCACCCCATTGACGCACTCATGGCTTCACTTGTGCAACAAGGGATCTGCAACCCAGATGGGCTCTTGCTAGAGACAATCCCGCTTTTACCCCTCTCGGAGCGAGAGGTCAAATCAGCTGAGTCATTTCTCTTAAAGCCCATTCGATTGAGGGCGCATACAGAGAAGCGAGAGGAAGTCTTGTCTCCCTGGCTCCCTTGCGGCCTCGGCTCTTTATTAGAGGAGCTGCTCCGTCTCATCGTCGCTACAGGCCGCCGGCCCATTCGCGATGTGCAAATCGTCGGATCGACGCCCCATTATCTCTTAGGCAAAAGCTACTATGAGCGTTTCATCAGCGCCCTCTTTTCAGGCCACCCACCTGAAATGCTTGCTTTAAGCTTAGACAAAGTCAGTCAAAAGCCCCACGATATCGATGTGCGAATCTGGATTGACGAGGAGGAAGAGGGCGGCTACATCCATCGCTTTGAAGAGCTGGTCGCTGCTTTGACGCAAAAGTGCCGCGAGCTGTTTGCCGATAGCGGGCAAAGCCCCTCTTTCAAAGACATTCCCCGCGTCGGACAAGACAACCAATTCCTTGTCTTTCAGATTCCGTTCGACATTCAGCAAGCAGATGGCAAGATCGATCAGACATCCTTAGATTTGATTATCGTCAAAAAGATGAAAAAACAGAGCTTATTTTCATCAAATAGCCTCTTTTTTAAGGCTGAGCCTCAAAAAGCACTAGAATTGGTGTCTGACCCCCTCCTCTTAGAAAAAGGAATCCACCCCGCCCAAGCTCTATTTGACCGCCTGCTCAGCTTCATCCACTGGCAGCCAGAAGGTTTGGATATCTTGGCCTTTCCCCTCCTTTTAAATAAATTGGCGGCGGGCGATACCGTTTGGCAGCCGATCCTTTTGCCCCTCTTGAAAGATTTTATCAAAGAGGCCAGGTGCAGCTCTAAAGGGCTGGTGCGAGAGATCGCCGCCTTATGCACATCGACAAGCCACACCCACTTGAGCTGTTTTGCTCAAAAATTAAGCAAAGCGCTGCAACTTTTCATCGATTTGAAGCGAGAAGGGGGCCTCACTGACGAGGGGCAAATCGAGCTCATCCGCGCCGCCGTTGTCAGGCATTGGCCAAGAGAACAAGTGCCTTTAGCCGATCCGCTTAGCCAAGCGCTCTTTGCCGCATTGACCGATTTGGAGCTCAGCCTTGACTTGATCCTCTCTTCTTTGCAAGTGGGCGCCTTCTTAGCCTGCCATCAAGGTGGCAGCCGAGCCATTTTAAGGCGCCATGACGGTAAAGCCGCCGCTCAAGTTTTGATTGAAAGCAGGCCTGAAGGGAAGGCTTATTGCCTAGTGCCATTTGATCAGCTGGAAGAAAGCACCCAGAGGATTCAAAGGCAATCTCTCCATCACCCCTCTCTGAGAGCGCTCTTTCAATGCCTCAATCATCGACAAGACTTTCATCGCGCATCTGATCTAGCTCCTTTAGTCCATCTAGGCCATGCCGCCTCATTCTTGCCCCTTGATCTTTGGCGGCTGAAAGAAGAGGCGCTGGCTCTTTTGAGCCAGCCCGATTTTAAAAGCCAGCTTGGCTTAAAACTGTGGCTGGCAGCCGATGAGCTAGACCAAAGCGGGAGTTTCCCGATAAGCATTTTAAATGCCATTCCGGCTGCCATCCGCTTTGATCGCCCAAAAGCCCATTTTCTGCTAGAGCAAGTCGAGGGCAGCTGCGCGAGAAGATTTAGGGATGCACCCTTTTCTCTCCAAGTGCCTCAACTGTTGAGTGCGCCCGATGAGGAATTAGAGATGAAGTGGCTCTTGCAGCTGGCTAAGACAGAGCAGAACCTGCTCATCAGCCATGCCGTCCAGGCCGTGAAGGCAGCGGCCTATAGAGGCCAAGGAGGAAAAGAGATCCGCTCTCTAGCAAAGGCGCTGATTTTTCTCTCGGCCCGCAAAAATCCGGCGTCTGCCTATTCGCTCATCCAATTTCTCGACCCTTCCTCTTCATTAGAAAAGCGGCTCGAACGGCGCCTTCATCTCTTAGAGGCGCTCGATCGCCCCAGCCTAGAGCCGGATCTAGAACAGACTCTGATTCAAGAGATTGCAGCCCTGATTGAAGAGCGGCGCTTTTTCTTCGACCCTGAAGACGCGCAAGAGGCGCGCTTGCTCAATGAAATTCGCTCTTTGCTGCAAAGCGAGCGCTCCATCTCACTTTTAAGCGCCTTTTCCTCCAAGCGCCACCCGCTGAAAAGAATGCGCTTTATCTTAAAATACCTCGGCCCACAAGAGCAGTTGCACTACCTTCTGCATGCGGCTGTTTTAAAAGACAAGCATCAAGAGAGAAAAAGAAAAGCATTCACCGCCGAGAAGCTCCTCGCTTTGGATTGGCATGCCGCCGTTCAATTTGCCTTAAGCCACTATCAAGAGCGCTCTTTTCTAGACGCCATCGCTCAAAACTCCTTTGCAGATAACGCCCGCGTCGATCAGCTATTGCAAACCCTTTTGCTCCGCGTCAAAAGCCACCAAGAAGCCCCGGAGAACGCTGCCATCTACCTCCTGGCCCATCTGGTGCTTAAGCTGGCTGGCGATGGGGCCGAGGGCGCTTTAATGGATCTCTTTTCCGAAGCCCTCCCTAAAAATGGGCTCAAGGGCCTAGCCCAAACCATTATCGACCATTTTTTAGATCGCCCCCTTGGCGCTAGAGAAGCCAAATGCCTCTTTTTCCTGCTCGAGCGCTGCCCCATCAAAGACATTGCCTCTTTTCAGCGCTTGCTCAAGCTAGAAAGCCCATTGAAAAGGGAGTGGCTCCCCTCTTACATCGCCCACTTAGAGGCGCTGAAAGGCAAAAAAACTTTGAGCGAGCCTCTCTTTTTGCAAATTGTCAAAAGCTGGCTTTTGGAAGGAGCGCCAAAGATCAATCCTTTAAAAGGGCTCTCCTATTTGAAAATGGTGTGTCAAGACCGCCAAACTTCAGACGGAGAGAAAAAGCTCCTCTTGCAACAGATGCTGCCCCAAGCTTTAAAGGCTTTCGAAAAGGCCGCTCCAGAAGAGAGAAGCGCTCTCGCTCTAGAGCTTTTTTCAACGCGCAAAACCATCAATGGCAAATTATGGAGTCACCTGAAGACAAGCAAAGCGCTCGATTTAAAGCTCATCCAACAAGCGCTTCCTCTCTTAAAAGAGAGATCCCTTTTAAAAGCGATTGAATACCTCTCATTTTGGATTGAGCAGAATGAAGACGTGCTCCCCGATCTTCTGCAAAGTCTCTTAAAAGAAAGCGAAAGGCAAGAACACCCCTCTTTGGAAAAGCGTTGGACCGCACTCATTCAGACCATTGCATCTAAAGTGCCCTTTGACAAGCAGCCTGTCCAAATCCTGTTGGGGCTGCAAAAGCGGTTCGAATCCCCCCTCTTGAGTTACTTAGAAGGGTGGGCACTTGCCTTTTTAGAGAGTAAAAGGCAGCGGGAATTGCTGAAAAAAGAAAAAAACCCCGTTCTCTACTTGGCTTTGGCAACGCTTTTGAAAGGGGGGGATAAGTACCTTTCCCTGGTCAAAAGAACGCTCATCCACATCTCCCCCTCTAGAGCATTTAGCTCTGAAATTGTCTCTTTAAAAAAGAGCCTCTTTGAAAGGGAATTGCAAACGCTCTTTGCGCAACAGACGCCCGGCCTATTCAAGAAAAGCCTCTCTCCCCTTTTAGACTGGAATAAGAGGTTTGCCGCCGACCTGTGGTCGGATGCAGCCAGACGGCAAAAACCTCTCGAGCAGCTTTGGCAGCTTTTCACACGTCAAGAAGCGCTGCTGCAAAAAGAGGATGAGGTCAAAGAACTCTTCGATCTATTTGAGGATTGGGTGCATCCCCTAGTGGGGGAGCAGGCCTTATATGAGCTCACTTTAAGCGATTTAGAACGGAGGAAAGAACATGTAGGGGCATTCCACCCTAAGCTCTCCCCCCTCATCTTGCTTTTGGCCATGACAGTGATCGAACGGGCGCAACCCGGGGCCCAGAATAGAGCGACTCTGGTGAGGCTCACCTCTCAATTATTTAGCTACTTCGTCTTGCGCAGCGACAACAATTCCTTGGTCCATACCGCCATGGCCTCCATCTTCATCCGCATCAATCTTTTATGCTCTTTGGCAGAGCGCGACTGGGCCTCATTTGCCCGCTTAGGCCTGGTTTTAGGTTATCCATTGATGATGGAAAAAGGGCAGAGGGAGCAATTCTTTATAGCCTGCTCCTTAGCTGTTGCCGACTTAATTGGCCAATCAGGCGCGCTTGATCAAAAGCTCGACTATCTCATTTTGCGGCGCTTGATGAAACTGCTGCAAGATTATTGCATTTTCATGAAAGAAGAGGGATCCCCCACTCCCGCTCGCCAGCTCTTTGCCGCCTTCTCTCCGTTGATCGACTTTTGCAAAGCCTCCGATCAACGATATATCCAAAGCACGGGCAGCTGCCTTTTCACTGAGCCGATGAAAAAGTCAACTCCCGTCACTCTCTTGCAACTCATCTCGGAACAAAGCTTGCTGCTCGATACCGGCAATGGAGAACATGCCGCCTTTTATCAGGGCTGGCTCAAGAAAATCTATCAAAGCCAAATCGACCTCTTTAATGAGGAAAAAGGGCAGATGACAACCCAACAGGCAGAGCTATTGCTCATCCATAGCCTAGAAACCCTTAAAAAGGGGAAAAATGTCCTAAAGCTGCAAAGAGAAGAGATAGAACAGCTCACCTTAAAGCTGCAAGAGCCCGTAGCAAGCTACAGCATGAGCCCTGAGGCCAGGCCAGAGTTCGTCGCCTACCTCGAATTTGTCCGACGATCGCTATTAGACGAGTCTACCAGCTATCAAGATGACGCTCTCATCCGCTCTCAACTGCCGATCTCTTTGCTATCGACCCTATCAGAGTTTACTCTAAAAAAGGGCTCGTAACAAAAGATAAAAGAGGAGGAAAGGCGCTGCTTCTTCCTTAAGTGCTGTAAATCAAAAATTTTAGCCATAACCCCTCTCTGGCAAAGAAGCCAAGGCC
Source organism: Chlamydiales bacterium (assembly GCA_029240195.1). Taxonomy (GTDB): domain Bacteria; phylum Chlamydiota; class Chlamydiia; order Chlamydiales; family JARBTN01; genus JARBTN01. The sequence goes on along the minus strand of JARBTN010000044.1, from coordinate 796 downwards.
CCTTTACCATCCCTTTTTTCCAAATGCCAAAGGCATAAAACTTATGTTAGCGCAACAGGTTTTATGCCTTTGCTTCATGCTCAAGAGCATTGCATCTTTATCAAGAAGACAGGTATTTTTATTTCTGCTCAATAGCTCTCTCGCTATATCAGGAAAGTCTTTGAAAAAGGCAGCTAACCTTCAACTTTTTAAGGCTCATATGCATCCTCTCCATAAAAACGCGCTTTGGCAACATGGATCTTCTCTTTTCCTTGATACGCAAAAAATCCAGGATCGAGAGCAAAAAAACGCCTCCTTGGCCATACCCCTTCCCCCTCTCACTGAGGCGTCTAAAGCGCTCTTGCGCGAGCTTTGGTTGAGCCCGGCAACTCTCCATTTGATGGGCGAGGGGGAAGAGGTTGACATCATCAGCCCTCAGGGGCTTTTGTCTTTTTTAAGAGGCTTTTTAGAGACCTTTGCGCCAATGGCCGGCCTTCAAGCGCGCGACATCGATTGCCAAGCCGTCGGCCGCCTGATCCCCTTTCTATTAGGGTCCAGCTTTTATGAATCATTGATGGAAGAGGGAAAAAGGCGGCCTTTAGAGATCCCTTTCCCTCACGTGATCGATCTCCATCTTCTGGCGCCCTCAGATTGGCAAGGGGCATTTAGCGCCATGGAAGAGGCCCTCCCCGCTTTTTTTCAAAGCGCCTCTTCAGAGCCAATTCAACCTGTCCCCACGCGCCTGCAACTGACAGGGGAAATTTTTTTCAGCTTTCTCGTCCCCATAACCCTCTCAGCAGAGGGCCAACGAGAGCGC
>JARBTN010000043.1 GCA_029240195.1 Chlamydiales bacterium | reverse complement strand
GTTTGGTCGACCGACTCTTCTTCTTTTTGTGGGCAAAAAAGGTTCTAATACTTGCCATTGCTCATCTGTTAAGCCTGTAAATCGTCCTTTCATTAGCATTTTCCTCTCTTTCAAGAGAAAGAATTATACTCAAACTTTTAATTTGCGGATAGGCTCTTAGAAGCAAGCTAGCTGGTCCGGTTTATTTTGGGGCCACTACAAAAATGCTCAAAGCTACGCTCCAAACCATGCTCTAAAAAGCGAGATCGCTCAGTTAGTTAGAGGAATCTATACCGCGGTAAACCGAATCGAAGCCAAGGATCGGATGATAGATATTATCCGTAGATATGAGAAAAAAGCGTCCACATTTTGTACTTGGTTTGAAGAGAATTTCTCCGAAGGATTCACCTTCTACAGCTACTCTAAAAAGATCTGGAAGAAAATTCGCACAGTTAATGTGATAGAACGGCTGAATCAGAAGATTCGGCGTAGGACATGTGTAGCAAGGCTATTTCCAAATGAATCTTCTTGTGAAATGCTTATCACAGCTGTTTGTATGAATCTATATGAAAACTGGTCGGCAGGAAATAGGTATTTGGTATTTGAAGATTAAGCTAAAAAAACTTCAAGTCAGCTTTGGCTCAGCGAGCTAGCCCCGCAAAGCTCGGTGAGCCGAGCCAAAACGACGGTAAAAAAAATCTAAATTTGATTTTGGAGAAGAACTTCTCAAATTTTACAGAAAAACTGTTGCTTAATCCCGTATTTATAGAGAGTTTTTGCTTCATAAAATCGTTCATTAAGAGTTCTTTATTAGCTCCATGAGTTTCGGGTTTATCCTCTCTAAATAGAGGTTTGAACGAGTTCCCTCACCTTCAATGCTTACTTCTTTCCTCTCTTGGATAAGAATTGGAGGTATACGTATTTCTACATATTCACCGCGAGTGAATATTTCCAATTTAATTTGAATTTTTCTATTTTCGTAGAAAAAAACGAATTTTTTGTTCGAAATGTCTTTCCCGTACAAGTTTCTGTTTTGTTCGACGATGCGCCTGATTTTGTCAATAAACCTAGGCAGCTTGCGAATATCACTTCCGTTCTCATACAATAGATCTTCGAGTCCTTGATAAAATACGCCTTCCGTTCCTTCTTGAATAGCAGCAGCGCGGCATTTCATCTCCGTTTTAAATTCCTCCAAAAATGCATTCATTTTCATCTTTAGAATGTTCTGGTACGCGATACCTCTTGGTATTGGCCCAAAAGGGATAATACTTAAACGACCTAAAAATTCTGGAGAGTAGTTATTTTGAGAACGAGCTATGGCATTTAAACTTTTAAATTTTTCTGTAATTTCCTCAACGCTCTGTCTTTGTTGAAAGGCTTGGCAAATTTCTTGTTGAAATAGATTGGATGTTGCGATAATGACTGAATTCTTCAATCGATATTGGATTTTTTTATTTGAACTCGCAAATAACCCTCCTTCTGTGTAACTAATGTCCACAGTACCCTCATCATAAAGGGTTAAAAGAGATTGTCGAGTAGTTGGATGAGCCTTTTCGAACTCATCAAAAAGAACCACAGTATTTTCGATTGTAAAAATTTCATTGCCGTTAGAAAAGCCTGTAGAAATTGGATTACAAGTATCTAATTCTCGCGCTAAATCTGGCTTGCTATCAGAACCAAGATGCCCAGTTGAAACTCCGAATAAACGAGTCACATCACTTTCAAGTGGGTATTGGTTCATTGTAAAGACAATAAAAAATTTTTTAGCTTTAGCAATAGTTTTAGCTAGCTCTGTTTTTCCCGTGCCTGTTGGTCCGACAAATAAAAACTTGTGATTTTCATTACGTCCACTTTGTTGTGATGAAAGAGCACCTGCTACAACCGAAGTAGCCATTTCCTGACCTATTACACACTCTTGCAAAGCCCTAAGAATTTTATCGTAATCAGAAAAAAGAGGCCCTCCTCTTGAATCTTCTTCAATATCCATATCTTGGATTTGCCTGAAAACCCCTGGATACTTTTCCTTCATTTTGGTGCAAAGTGTAGGCGCATTGTCTAGAACCCTTGTAAAATGGGATAATTCGTCATCTTGTAACAAATCGCCTTCTAAACAAACTTGAGAAGGAGCTAGACCAAGATCAAGCAATCTCTGCTCATAGCTGAACTCGTAAGCGTGCGTGCCATCTGTAGAATTTTAATTATTCGCACCTTAAGCTCAAATAGGTGTTTATAAACCGCTCCATTTAACTGGACCTCAGGAAAACTGGATTGCAATAAGATTTTTACAGCAACTGCATTTGTCTTATGAGCATGGACTTTCACAGTAGCGGAGGGGAAGCAGTCTATAATTGTATTATAGACACTTGTAGGAGTATTTAAGACATCTACTTGCATTTGAATTCCTAATTAAAAAAGATTTGCCTATTTGGAATATGCTGTATTTCGTTCTTTTAGTGTTCTATATGCGGCATCTCGTTGATCTATCATTTCTTGTACTGCTTGGGTGAATGGAGATCCCCTAGCCTCTGATTCTTTTTTCATTTTGAGGAATAGTGTACGATTTCTGCTATTGTATCGCTCCTCTATAAAATCTTGATCGTCTATCCTATCCAATGGAACACCCAAAATTTCACAAGCATCCTCTAGGTTTTTTGGGTTTTTTGTTAAAGGTGGTATAAGTCGACTTATATCTCCTGACTTCTTTTGCCTAGGCTCTGGAAGGAGACGGCTAAATTGAGTTTTTAACAGCTTACATGACACTGCACATCGACTAAAATTGATTCCCTCGGAAATAAGGTCTAGAGCAATAGCCGCTACAGGAGTTTTTTTTGCGATTAGAATAGCCATAATAGCGAACAGATCTGTCGATATTTTCGTCTTATTCATTGCATAGGCAGAAAAAGCAATACTTGCACATCGAAGCGTAATATTAATTCCTACAGTTAGTGGATTTGGAAAAATCAATAAAGCCACACTATTTACAAGAGTAGCGACTGTAAATAGAGAGTGCAGGTTCGGCCATATTCTAATGCGCCTTGGTTCTGGTGCAGCGTATAGAACCATCGCCCCAGAACCTATTGGAGGTTGAATCCCTTCTTGGTCATTATTGGTCTCTAAGGTGGAAATGGTAGACTGCTGTTCTTCCAATACTAAATTAGAAGATGGATAATTAAGAGCATCCATGAATTGATCCTTTGTGGTGATTTCTAAAGGGGTTAAGGCTTTTAAATTAGAATTTTTAAATAGCAAAGAGGAGACATTTTAATAGGTTCTTCCCCTTTGTTCGCTGTCTTACCAACCTTTTTCTTTATAAATAACATCTCTAGAATCAGAAAGAAGGGCCGTCATGGCGTCTTGTCGTTTTATAGCATCTTCGTTGCCCTCTTTATCCATATGGTCCGAATGATAAATCCTGGTTGCAATACGATATGCATGATCAACCTCTTCTTTTGTCAGATCCTCTTTATTTTCAATGCTAAGCATCCGAAATGCCTCTTGTAGGTTTGGATCAACAGAAATTACATTAGCGCCTAGAATTTGGGTGAACTCATAGACGTCATGGACACCCATGAGCAGATCAATAACCATAGAGAGGATAGTACCAGGACCAGGAAAAAGACTAGCAACTCCCGAAGTAAGCTCTCCGCTAGCCTTCAAATATTGACCTTGCCAAACTCGATATCCACAAGCTCCAACTGCTATACCTAATCCTAAAAACGGAGTTGCCTTTGCGGCAACCTTTGAAGCTTTTTTCGCTGCTTCACTGGAAAAGACCTTGGCCGATTGAAAGAAAAATTCCTTGCCACCAATCTTCAAGATTATTTTGCCTGCACAATATCCAGCTTCGCCAATTTTTTGTATCATGCGTCCATTACGCTCTGCCATCTGTCTTTCTATGGAATTTAACCTCACATCTTGCGCGTTCTGCCCCGCTTGCAGTCTTAAGAATGATTCCATGGTGTCTTCGACCATTTTTTGCATTCTGGCCATATCTTCTGTTAGCTTACGCACTTCGTTCACATTTTCCTGTGGCACTAGTGTGGAACTTGTAGAAGACGTTGCTTCATTCCCCAACGTACAGCTCATAGTTTTCCTCTCCAAAATGTTTTTCTATTTGAACTATCTAACGATTTTTCTGAGAATGGCTATCCCAGACGTTTTAGCCTCAAACGCATTAGTTTTTAATATGCGATTTTAGGCTAATGGACAATGCTAACAAAATCAAGCTTTAGCACACAAGGGAACTGCAAATAATATTTTATTTAAATTATTTATTATACAATGCAGTAAAAATTTTTAATAGAAGATTGCTAGGTAAATCTTCAGTACATGCTCGCGGGGAGGGGTAATTTTTATTCAAGAAAAGAACGGTCAGCAAGCTTATAGATTGTGCTAAGGCAAGATATTGCCTCTTGTAAGAAAGTAGACCTGGCAGAATACAAGCAGATCAACAGAACGGCTTTGTGCTTTGAGGAGTTTAGCTATAAGAAAGAAGAAAGGGCGGAAGGAAATTTCTTGACGCGCCAGCGTATAGAAATTTCCTTTCCGCCTTTAAAGAGCAAAGATTCCAAAGGGCTTGCCCTTTGGTGGGGGGTGGAGGGGGGCAAAGCCCCCCTCCCTCCAGCTTTAAGCCTCAGAAAGGGCGCTGACGGCTGTGCCGAGCACCCCACCCATTTGGCAATAGGTCTCTCTTTTCTCTATAGAGGTATTTTCCAATAGGTCTGGGTGGAAGGCAATCTGGTCTTTTTTATAGAGGAGGAACAGGCTGGAACCGCCAAAGGAAAAGTAGCCCTTTTCCTCTCCCTTCTCGTAAGACTGTCCGGGTTCATAGGTCTGGTGGACGGCTCCGACGCAGGTAGCGCCCACTTCCACATAGAGCACTTTGCCAAACTGGGGGGAATCGAGCTCGGTCAGGTAGCGCTTATTTTGTAAAAACGGCTTTAAATTTTGAACAAAAGCCATTGGATTGACTGAAAACAGCTTGCCGTTGATGAGCTTAGGGGTGGAGGGGGTGCAATCGTGGGGAAAGAAGTAGCGATGGCAGTCGGAAGGGCAGAGGCGAGCGAGGAGCAAGCTGCCTCCTTCATATTCTTTAGCCAATTCTTTGGACTGTAGAAAGGTCTCTAAATTAAACTTATCCCCTTTGACAAAGAACTCATCGACAGCGCTGATATGTTGAAAAGCTAAGTAGCGTCCATCGGCGGGCATGACAGCGACATTGGGGTCGGCTTCGATGGGGCGCGCCTCTTTTTTCAGCTTGCGGTAGAAGAAGTCGTTAAAGGAGGTGAAGGATTCGACCTTTTTTTCAAATTCCTCAACCTTGACGTTGAAGGAGCGAATGAAGGGGATGATTTTTCGGCGCGTCCAGGAAAAATCTTGAATCTTTCCATAGAACTTAGAAAAGGCGGCTGTTTTGATGAACAAGTGGAGGACGAGGCGCCCAATTGTTCGAGAAAGAAGGGAGTCGCCGTAGCAAAAAGCCATCCAGCGGCCACCATATATTTTTTCTTCTTCAACCTGCCCAGATTGCCGATCGATATAAGAAATTGGTGTCATGAAGATCCTAGTTTAAGTGATCCATCAAGCTGTATGAGGACTTTTCGATAAAGTCTTTGTCAGCTTTCTATTTTTTTGTTATAGGGAAAGTTTATGGCGGTCTCGTTTGAGTCTTATATCTGGAGGTCGCTGAGAAAGAGGCGTCAAATCTACTTAAAGTCTAAAGCGTTCTAAATCAGGAATACGGGTATATTTTAGATGAATCATTATTTAGTTGTCAAGGGTTATCAAACAGGGCCTCGCATCGATCAGGTGGGATTTAAGACTCTCTATCGCTCCTTGCACCTTGCCAGCCAAAGAGAGTATCTCATCACATTGGTCGCTTGTAAACCGGGCCCCAGCCAAAAGGGGTTGATTCGGAGGGCCGAGCTATCGCAAAAGATTGAGCATCCAAGGCTTGTGGCAGCCACCGATTATGGAACCTTGCCCGACGGCCGCTTTTATTACACTCATCCGGCAGTCCCCTCTTTTCCCTTAGAGCGCATCATCAAAGACATCGCCGACCAGGAGGAGCGCTGGCAGCAATCAATTCGCTTCTTCTTACAATTCTTAGAGGCGCTCGACTACATTCATCGAGCAAAGGCGACCCACCGCGACTTGAATTTATCTCATCTCAGAGTCAATTTGCAAGATGAGCTCTTAGTGGAAGGTTTCATCAATGCGCGCCCGAAAGTGGAGCCCTCATCGATGATTCACTTAGTGCACTTGCCCTATCTAGCTCCCGAGCAGCTTGTGGGGCATGCCGCCGATGCCAAGACCGATCTCTATGCGGCCGGCGTGATGCTCTTTGAGCTTTTGACAGGCAAGCGCCCTTATACGTCCAATTATGCTAAGATCGATGATGCCAAAAGGGGGATGGCGCCGAACCCTTGCGACATTCAGCCCGATTTGCCCAAGCACCTGGCCATGCCTCTTGTCAAAGCGCTCTCTGTGCGCAAGCATCGCTATGCTTCGGCGCAAGAAATGAGGGAAGATTTGAAACTTTACGCTCAACGGCGCCCTTTTAGAGAGAAACTGAGAGATTTCTCCGATAATCTCATGCAGCTTCTTTTTTTAAAGTAATCGCCCACCCCATCTCCACCCGCGGTAAAAAATTAAGCCCATTTGCCACCTTAAAACATCTTTTCTTTTTGAAAAACAAGCATTGACTTTTAACTGAGTTCCTTCAAATACTTTTAACCTTCAGTTTGACTTTTCTTAGGGAAAATTTTTATGGATTTTATGTTCTTTTCGCTAAAAAATATGCCGCAAATGGGCACCATCACCCTCTCCTTTCCCCACGATCAGCTATCGACGACCGACAGCCATCGGCAAGAAGTGCTGCGGCAGCCTACGCCGGCAATGATTCAAAAGAAGGTGGTTCTCAAACAAATGCGAGAAGACGGATCAAGGAAGAAGAGGTAATGGAATTTATCCACGAAGCATTTGAAAAAGGGCAAACGATCGCAGCAATCGCCACCGCTCCGGGCGATGGGGCCATCGGCATCATCCGCATCGCTGGAGACGCCTCTTTAGAGGTGGCCAAGAGCATTTTTCGAGGAAAAAAAGAGACGGCATTTAAAAGCCACCAGCTCTATTTTGGCCAGATTGTCGATGGCGATGAAGAGATCGATGAGGTGCTGATTACAGTCATGCACGGCAAAAAGTCTTATTCCGGCGAGACGACGGTTGAAATTTTCTGCCATGGGGGAAGCTTCATCTGCCGCCGCATTTTAGAGCTGGCGCTTAAAAAGGGAGCTCGCCTGGCCAGGCCCGGCGAGTTCACTTTAAAGGCCTTTTGTAACGGCAAGCTGGATTTAGCTCAGGCCGAATCGGTGCAGCTGATGATCAGCGCCAAGAATGAGCGGGCTTTGAAAGCGGCCAGAGATCAGCTGCAAGGGCGCCTTTCCAAAAACATTGCCCAAATCCAAAGGGAGCTGACCGATATCGCAGCGATTCTCGATGCCTGGGTCGATTTTCCGGAAGAGGGGTTGGAATTTGCCTCTATGGAAGAGATTTGCCAGCAGCTGCACTCCATCAAAGGCCGGCTCAAGCTGTTGATTGCGTCTTACCATGATGGCAAGATCGTCAGCGAAGGCATCTCTCTTTGCCTCATCGGCCGCCCGAATGTGGGCAAGTCGTCGCTGATGAATGCGCTGCTCGATCGAGAGCGGGCCATTGTCTCAAGCACGCCGGGCACGACGCGCGATTTGATCGAGGCAGACTTACGCCTCAAAGGCATTCCCATCCGCCTCATCGATACGGCAGGCATTCGCGAAAGTGACGAATCGATTGAAGCTGAAGGGATCCGCCGCTCTAAAGAGGCGATGGAGCGGGCTGATTTGATCTTATATGTCTTAGATGCTTCCTTGGGGCTGCAAGAAGAAGATCTCAAGCTCGCAGCTGACTTGCCCAAAGAGCGCACCATTGCCATTTGGAATAAGATGGACTTGCCGGTCGGCGATCTGCCCTCTCTACCATTTCAAAGGGAGGTACGCCTCTCAGCTAAAGAGGGGCATATGGATCTTTTAAAAGAAGCGATCGATGCCGTGATTGGAATCCATCCGCCCTCAAAAGAAGAGCTTTTAATCACCTCAGAGCGCCATTTCCAAGCGCTCAATGAGGCGCTTGGGCACTTAAGCCAAGTGATCTTTGGCCTTGAAAGCGGAGTCTCGGCGGAATTCATCGCCTTTGATATGCGAGAGAGCTTAAAGAGCCTGGGCAAAATCATCGGCACCCATGTCGGCGAAGATATCCTCTCCTCCATTTTTAAAAACTTCTGCATTGGGAAATAGGCCATGCAAGCCGATACACAGCTGGCTCAAAGCTCTTTTGAAAGGCGCGTTCCCTTCTACGGCCTGCCCGATCAGGAGGAGCTGCCCCCTTTGCCGGCTTGCTTGCCCCTCCCCACGGAGCTTGCGGCGCACATCTTCAGCTTTCTCTCTTCTGAAGAGAGGCGAGACCTGCCTTTAACTTGTCGTGACTGGCGCAACTTGCTGCAAAGTGATGTCTTTTTGCCTCCAGAGTTCCTACTGCCCTTAAAAGAATTTTGGCTCATTCACAACTTACCGGGCGTCAAAGAGGTTCAAAAGCTTGCGCTCATCAAAAAGACGTTTGCAGCGCCTTTTCAGATGTTGCATCGCCGCAAGGGCCTTTGCCTGGTTGCGACAAAAAAAGACGATCGGTTCTATCTTCTCGATTTAGCCCAAGGGACGGCAAAAAAAGGCTATTTAAGGAAAGCGCTCAATGAGATAGAAGCCGCCTCTGCCGCTCTCAAAGATCAGACGATCGCTGGCGGAGCCATCTTAAGAAAAGATAAGGTGGTGACAGCTTCTGTCTCTGGCACATTAACGGTCTGGGATGTAACACAGAAAAAAATCGAACACGAGAGCCATGAACAGACCCTAAACCCTGAACAATGGAAAGAGAAAGGCTTTCGCTTTAAAAAAAATCCTGTTTTAAGACAGCTTTTGACGACTAAGGATCAACTCTTTTTAGAGGGATTTGGGCAGGCAGAGGCATTAGATAGCGACTTACACCCAACTCCTGCAGAGGCGGACACTCCTTTCCAAGACCGCACCAATGGCTCACACCTCTTCAAAGGTTTTTTTCATCAAAACAATCTATGCGCCAAAATCACCGCCTCTTACCGCAATGAAAAAAAAGAGGACGAGCAGACCTATGCCATCGACTTCGATAACTCAGCGCTCATAGGGATGATGCCGAATTGGCAGGGATCTTTTTCCGGGGTCAATGATCGCTGGCTGATCCTCTCTTTCTATGGCTATGATGGGCAACCTGAGCCAGAACCTATGAAGCATAAAGGCTTACAGGTGATCGAAATTTTTGATGTCACAAAAGGGGCCCATTTTTGGCAGCTCATCGTCCCTGACATGCTTCCCCATCCCTGGTTCGACGGCTATTTAGGCAACGCCAATCTCTGGCTATCTGATGACTATCTCATCTTGGCCAATGGCAGCCAACTGATGCTGTGGCATGTGCCGACAAAAATTTATCTGGCAACTGTCTCGTTGCAAAAAAAAGAGGCCGCGAAGAACCAAGTTTCTATCATCTGGTCAGGTTTCTTTGACGGGCAATTGCTGGCATTAAAGCAGAGGGAAAAGGGATCTCTCGACCTTATCAAAATCCCCTTGCACACCTCTCCCACTGAAAATAAAACCTACTTCCTAGAAAATCTCTCCAGACAGCTGAGGCTTTTGCCGCTACAGAAAAAATGCAGCCAGCTTTGGCAAAAAGCCCGCAATCCAAAATAAAAAAAGAAAAAGATCTTTCGCTTTAAAATTTTAGGAAGAGGTATGACATGCACCCCCTATCATCCATAGCCGTTCCATTCTATGGAGAGGCGGATCTAGAACCCACTGAAGATCCATTTGAAGATTTCCCGGCTCTACAAAAGAGGCTCCCCCTGCCCACTGAAATAGCCATGAAGATCTTTTCCCATCTTTCGTGGGAAGAGCAGGCAGCAAGCTCTTTGACTTGTAAAGCATGGCACCAGCTCTTTAAAGACAATCCTGAGTCTGAGCATATTGCCAGCATGGTGCATCTGACGCAGCAAAAGATGAAGCGGCAAGCGCTCCCTTTTAAATCCAGCCAGGTCCTCGTCTGCCAGCATGAGAGCTCTTTGCTATTTTTCGATAGAGAAAGGCCAAACGCTTTTGCCCTATTAGACAGCCAATTAGAAAAGCCGATCTTCTTCCAACTGGAGCATGCGCTGAGCCGGGAGGAGAGAATAGATCCCCTGTTCAGCGTGCAAAGAGGATCTCACGCTGCTTTTCTTTCGAGCCGCCTCTTGATCACAGCATCGACAGTTGGCACGCTAGCGCTCTGGCATTTCGATGGCAGACGCGTCACTAAAAGAGCGCACCGGCAATTGCTGGCAAAAGGGGAGCATTCCCTAGCAAGTTTTCACCCTCATATCTATCCTTTAGTAGACCATCTCATAGTTTCACAAGGCAAGCTCTATTTTGAAGGGTTTCAGCCCCGTCAAACCTTTAGAAGCGCATCTTGGATCAATCTGAATCTACAAGGGCCCATTCAACCCATAGAGGCTTCAGGGATGCCTCAAAAAGGGGAGCTGCTGCAAAAAGGGAGCAATGAAAATTCCCTGTTCAATGTCGGCTACTTAAGAAATGCTTCCGCAATTTTTGTGCAGGCCTCTACTTTTTCTGGAAATCAGATCGGTTGTCAATTTACAAAAAAGATCTTTTGGATCCCCACAAATGGGTTGGAGATCAGGAAAAGCATTGTTTCTGCAGCCAACAAAAGGTGGGTCCTTCTCTCCTCCTATGCCCACTTAGATGCCAAGGATAAGCAGCCAGAACTGGAGCAACTCTTTTTTAAAGTATTGAAGGCCGAAAGCGGAGAGGTCCAGCTGGATTTAGCCAAGGATTTGCCTTGGAAGGAACAATTGCAAAATACAGGAAAAATGCCGGCGAGAGCCTGGCTTGCAAATCATTTCCTCTTTGTTTCGGCAAATGACCAATTGGAGATTTGGCATATTCCCTCCAGAAGAACGGTTGTCCATCTGCCCTTCCCGGTAGGAAAGGAAAAAGGCCGCAAGCGCTTCATCGTCTCGATTGCCTTAGAAAAAGACCAACTGGTGATTTGGAGCAAAGAGGGAACTCAAAACATGCTCGTGCGCTCTAAGGTGGCGCTTCATCCGAAGGCCGAGCCGCGAGAAAGGGCCATGAGTCGGACAGGCCGCCTCTCTTTAAAGATGAAAAACTTGATTTTTGATTAAGCGCCCATCAACTGGAGGGGAAAAGAGCATGCTACCTACTTTAGGCCCAGTCCTTAATTCTTATGTTGCCTATTCCCCCTTTAATGTACCTTTTCCAAAAGGCGTTCCCTTTAAAGAGGTGACGCCTTTGCCAATAGGCCTGATTTTAGCGATCTTTAAAGAGCTCAATTTGCGAGACCAAGCCGCGGCAGCTCAAGTCTGCAAGCTTTGGCAGAGGCTCTTACAACATAAAGAGATGCTGCTGGCCCAAGTCTTTTGGCTGCGCAGCATAAAGCAATCCCCTTTTGCCCAAATAAAGACACTGGCCACTTTAGAGGGGCATGTGACTTTTGAATGGCAGGATAAGAAAAAGGGGCAGCTGCTGGTTGCAGCTAGGAATAAAGCGCGCCTCTTTATCATTCGCTTGCGCGAAAAAAGGGCCATCCCCATTTACTTAAAAGAGGCACTTGTCTCCTACCCGGAAGAAAAAGATTGTCCTGTTTTTAAGTCCCAAACCATTGCCAAAAGCGCCTTTTTATCGAGCGACCAAGTTGCTACGGCCTCTAAAAGCGGCACAATTGCCCTTTGGAAGATTGTCCAAGGCCAAGCTTTCTTGCAAGGGCACCGGCAGCTGTTGGCAGAAAGCTTTTGGGATCAGCCTCCTCTTCCTAAATCCACGCCAAGAGTCACTCAGCTCCTCGCCCACAAAGGCCACCTCTATGTAGAGGGGTTTGAAATTCCGGAAGAAGGGACCTTGTCTAGCCAATGGCTGACTTTTCACTTAAAAGACTCTTCTATTCCACCTCCCTTTAAAAAGTGCGCCATCGAACCGGGAGACGACCCTGTATGGGAAAGCGGGAGTCAGTCGCAGCTGTTTGGCACCGTTGCTGAAGTCGAGACCAATACTGTCTATTTACAATCTCTTTCCTGCAATGATGAAAAGAAGCTCTCTTTAGCTTTAAAGGTCAAAAAGGTCATCACCCCCCTTGGCAGCTATGCCCCTATCTGGCTCAACCCCCACTGTCTGGCGACTAAGAAGTGGGTCGCTTTATCCCTGTATGGCTTTCAAAAGAATGAAATTGACTTTGATCGGAGCCAAGATTGCAAACACCATCTCTATTTCCTCATCTGCCCGATTGAAGAAAAAAAGGTGCAGATGCAACGGGTTTTTGACATCTACCCCCATGCGCGCGCGTTCTATGAGATTCTCGAGCATAAGAGAGGGCACTTTTGGATTTCCAAAGACTTCCTTTTAAACTGCCTAGAAGCCACCCTCTCCATTTGGCATATCCCTTCTAACAAATTCGTTGTCCGCTACTCCATTAAAGGCAAGAATCGAGAACCTCTGCCTATTGTCTGGGCCGGGCTAACACATCAAGCGCTGCACATCCTCTGGCAAAAATACTCTCCCAAAAAGCACCAAAGTCGGCTAATTTTGCAAACGGTGCCTTTCACTCCTCCTGCCTGGGAAGGAGAAGAGATGGCTCTGCTGACAGAAGAGATGGAAAATATTTTTAAAAATAATAGTCACTTGAAACTTTAGCGATGATGACAAACCAAGAAAAAGCTCTTAAGATTGGGCTGATATTAGATGAGCTCTTTCCCCATTTGGAAATTCCCCTCATCCACAAAGACCCTTACACGTTATTGATTGCTGTGCTCCTTTCGGCGCAGTGCCAAGATGCCAGGGTCAACCAAGTGACGCCCAAGCTATTTGCTTTGGCCAGCACTCCAGAGGCGATGGTGGAGCAGTCGATTGAAGCCATCGAAGCGATCATCCGACCCTGCGGCCTATCTAAGAATAAAAGCCAGGCCATCTGGCGCCTCTCTAAAATGCTTATTGAAGAGCATGGAGGAAAGGTGCCAGATTCTCTCTCGGCGCTGGAAAAGCTGCCGGGGGTGGGGCACAAGACGGCCTCTGTCGTCCTCTTGCAAGCTTTTGGCAAGCCAGCCTTTCCCGTCGACACCCACATCCACCGGCTGGCCAAACGCTGGGGGCTAAGCGATGGGAGCTCAGTGGAAAAGACCGAGCAAGCTTTAAAAAAGCTCTTTCCGGAAACGTCTTGGGGCAAGCTGCACCTACAAATCATCTATTTTGGCCGAGTTTACTGCCCAGCGCTCAGGCACGATCCGTCTACGTGCCCCATCTGCTCGTGGTGCTCTATCGAATAATACTTTTAAGAAGTGTGTGAAAGGCCTTGGGCAAGTAGGCGATCAGGTCGCTGGCCATGAGGCTATAGGAGGTGAGCTCTCGAGCGGCCAATTGGCCGGAGAGGCCGTGCAGATAGACGCCGGCCAGCGCCGCTTGCCAAGGGGCCGCCCCTTGAGCCAGAAAAGAGGCAATGATGCCAGACAACACATCGCCCGATCCCGCCGTTGCCATGCCCGGATCGCCAAGGAGGCAAATTCGCCCCTGTTCACTGGGGTGGAAGATGAAAGTGGGCGCTCCTTTTAAGACCAAAGTCACTTGCGCGTTGGAGGCATAATGCGCGGCCTCTTGCAATAGGTCGAGATCGACCAGGCTTCCTGGAACTGAGAGGAGGCGGTTGAATTCGCCGAGGTGGGGCGTCAAAACCGACCCCTTGGGAATGGCAGCCTTTTCCTGGGCTAGCCAAGTGAGAGCTGAGGCATCGATCACCTTGGGCACGTCTGTTGCCAGACATCTTTTCAAAAGAAAGACGGTCTCACTATCCAAAGAGAGCCCAGGCCCCAGCAAGAGCGCGCGATGTTTGAGAAATTCCTCTGAGCACACTTCAAAGACCACTTCCCATGGCATGCCATCCATTGGGCGCGGCAGCGATTGAGCCAATAGCCGGCGAACTAGGCCAGCTCCCGCACGGTAAGCAGCCAGGCTGGCCAGCTTGGCTGCCCCCTCCATGTGAGGAGAGCCGGCCAAGATAGCCAGCGGGCCGATGGAGTGCTTATGCCTCAGCCTCTCAATTTTTGGCAGGCTAGAGCGAGCCTCCCCTTCTTCAAGCAGGCGAAAGGGGCCAGAAGCGCTGGAGAGATCGATGCCGAGCGGCACCACTTTCAGCTCGCCGCTATACTTCCACCCTTCTTTGATGAAGCAGCCTATCTTAGGCAAGCCCATGGCCAAAGTTTTCTTGGCATAGACAGCTGAGGGCGCGCTGCCATCGCTGCCATTGACGCCGGAAGGGATGTCGATGGAGAAGACATCAATTGAAGAGGCGTTCGCCCACTCGATAGCATGCACATAGGCTGGGCTTAAAGCACCTCGAAAGCCTGTCCCCAGCAATCCATCGAGGATGAGGCCAATTTCTAATGGGGCTTGGCAAGGGGGCGGAGCGTCGATGAGCGCTCCCCCTGCCTCTACAAAACGCTGCCAATTCAAAGCGGTCAGTGGACGGCACTCCTCTTTGGAGCAAAGGGGCCAAGCGAGCACTGGGATCCCCTGTTGCAGCAAGCAACGGCCGGCGACAAGGGCATCTGCGCCGTTATGCCCCTTGCCCACGAGCAGCAACACTTTCCAAGGCGCGGCACTGCCGAGGAGAAGAGCGCGCGCCTCATCGGCAATGCCGCGCCCTGCCCGCTCCATCAGCTCTTCCTCGGAAATTCCCGATGCCCTCTCCAGCTGCCCCATCTCTTTGGGAAAAATCACCTGGCTCATAGCGCCTCTTCACTTGGGATAGTTTCGTCTAATTTTAAGAGGCGCTCCCGAATCCTTACTCTGACGGGGTCATCGGCAGAGAACTGAAGTTTTTCTGCTAAAACATCCATGTAGAGGAAGAGGGCGCGCCAGCCATTGAAAGATTCAAAAATCATGTGCTCTTTATTATGCTGATAGAGCTGCCCTAAGAGGTCGATTTGGCAAAGCAGGCTATTTTGCCGCTCCATGCTGTGCGAAATAAACTGAGGCAAGCGCGTGCTCAACGCGTAAAAAGCATCTAAGCGTTCCCAAGCACCCCTTAAAGAGGCGACATTTTTTGCAAGTTCCCCTTGCACGCGCTCTTGCACCGTTTGATAGGCACTGAGCGCTTGCCGATATTCATCGCTTTCCTTTCTAAAGCCTGCGTCAGCGACCTCTTTTAAAAGGGCCAATCCCCCCTTCAAGTCCTCCAAGCCATGCCGGCAAGACGCAAGTCTTGTTGCGTAAGCGTCAGCCAAAGTTTCAAACTCAACACCAAAATTTTCCCCCAAGGTGAGCACCGTGGTGCAGGCATCGAAGAATTGAAGCGCCTCTCGCAATGGCTCCGATTCCAAGCTTCTTGCCAGGAGATAGTCCCTAGCGATCTTTTCCTCCCGGTCGAGCACACTGAAATCGGCGCCCCGCTCCAATAAGAGGGATGTAATCCCAATGAAGAGGGGATGTTGGGGCAGAAGAATCAGGCAGTGGTGCAAAGCCGTCTTTCCTTCTGTATCTTGCAAATTGATGGCCTCAGGAGTGGCGAGAAGACCCAAGAGAGAGGAGATCTCTTTTTGCTCTCCAATCCCTTGAGCGATGGAATGGATGGCTAAGGAGAGAAGAGAGGTGTTTTGCCGCGCCTGAAACCCTTTTTTCAGGAGAGAGGCGACAATGGCCTCACCCTTTTGATTGCATATGGCATATTCAAGAGGCGATATTAAATATCCATTTTGCTCTAGTACAGCGTCTTGTAAGAGAGGCTCTTCTCGTTGCAGGCATTTAAGAAAGTCTGGCCAATTGATCGGGCGGCGCCCGATGCACTTTTGCCCTGTGAAGAGCCAAAAGATGCCCCAGCTTCTCTTCAGGCAAGAGATGGCGCGGTCCTTTAAAGATGTAAGCCCTCCCTCATCTCGCACAAACAGATCTTTAAACGGCGGCAATGGGGGCAGCGCACTGCACTCTGGGCTTATGGATCTAATTGATTGACCGCTCTTCATACGGCCAATCGGAATGCCGGCCGATTTCAACACGGCTTCTATTTTCTGTAAAACGGCATGCCTACAATGGGCTATTTGTAACATCAAAATTTCCCCCCTCTCTTTCCACATGTTCAGTGCCAAAAGCCGCTTCAGCGGCTCTTTTTCATCTTAAGAGATGGGCGAATTAACGCCCTAAAAAAAAGAGTGGGTCGATGCACAGCGCTTTTAGGAAGGCGGCATTTAGATAGAAGATTCGATATAGGAAGAAGTTGGGATAGAACGCCCATGCCAGGAAGAGAGGAGCTCTTTACTCGGGTAGTAAAACTCGGGGGAGAGCTCGAAAAGGGCGTCATCAGGAATGCGGATGCCTGTGACCTGCTCAAAAGTGGCTTTATCATACGCTTGGAGCTTTTCTTGCAGCGCCAATAAGCTCCCTTCGCCAATCTCGCTTTTAAGGGGGGCAAAGCAGTTTTCCCTCGGGTAAACAAGCAGGCGCACCTGAGAGCTTAAGGGCAACACATCGAAGATGAAGCGCTCAAATTTATAGGCAATTGGCTCTAAAGAGAGATGGGATGCGCCAGCTTCATCTAAATAAAAGGCGGCCTTTTTGGCAATGTGCAAAGGCATGGAGGGGAAAAAGGCGGCAGCTTTTTCTAAGAAAGGCATCGAAAAGGCAAAGAGGCTTAAATTGGCCAGCGGGTATTTTAAAGATCCGTCAGCTAAGCGCGCCTGCTTTTCTTCTAAAGAGACTTCTGAATACTCGGCAACGCAAGTGCGTCCGTCTTTTGTCGCCAAAAGGCCCACTTTTTCAACTTCGCTTTCGCGCAAGCTACACTTGACAGTCACTTCAGCGCTCTCGCTCTCATGAAAGCCAATCAAGGAAAAATCAAATGGATCAGCTAAGGGGTTATCAATTTGGACACAGTTAACCCACTCGACGCCGAGCTTCTGCCATTTGGCATAGATGCCAGACTGCACGAAATGGTGAAAGACAGATCCATTGCCATCGGGGCCGATAGCAATGCGCCCAGGCTGCTCTAAAAAGAGCTTTCCATCGAATTCGATGAGGGGCAAAGTGCCTTGCTGGAAAAAGGAAACTTGTTTGGGATCGAGTCCAAAGTAATCATTTTCTTGAAAGTAGCTTTCTACTGCTCGGTGGTTGATCGGGCTGGTCATGATGGCCAGCGGCAGCAAGCGATTGAATCTTTGGCTTAAAAGGGCTGTCTTTTCGGCGATCAGCTGAAAGAGGCTCTTTTTCTTGATGGCCGTGACCGGCAGCATGCCCTTTGGCTTATCGGAGCGCAAGCGAGAGCCTTGGCCTCCGGCAACGACAAGGCAGCCGACTTTGCCAAGGGAGGTCAAATTCAGCCCCCGCTCATAGCAGCTTTTAGGGATCTCATTTAAAGTGACATAACTTTGGGGAGGGTGAATTTCGCACTCGGTTTTGACCTGGTCGACTAAAGAGAGGAGATGATCGACCTCTTGAATGGACAGCTCTTCTATCTGCCGGATGAAGCGAAGGCGCTCCGGAATGGAGAATTGAGGCCAAAGATCGAAGAGATGCTCTTGCTGGCAGCTTTTGAGCTTTTTGCGCGCGTCGGGAACTTTCATGGAAATGGGATGCTCTTTAAACTGCTTTTTTCTGGTATAGTTCAGGGTTTGCTTCATAGCGCCGGTTATTGAGGTAAGCGCCCATGACATCGCGATAAAATTTAGAGACTCTAGGTTCCTTGTTCTTGGCCCAGATATCTAAGACGGCGCTGGCCTCTTTTTCTTTCATCTTTGACAAGATAGCGCCCACGCGGCTGGCCTTGAATTCTTCCAAATGCTGCGCGACAATCTCTGGTTTTTTCCCCGCAAATAAACTGGCCTGCAGCGCAATATCTTCTTGGAATTCGCGGCTCGATATTTCCTCAATCGTATTCATATCCTGCTCCACTTTAGAAGCATAGCCTTGAACTTGATCGAGCATGCTGCGATAGGCCTTTAACTGGGTATAAAGCCCCAAATTCAAGCGGCGCTCTTTCTCCACTTCTGAAACAAGTGTCGCAGAGAGCTGGCTGAGCTCATCTTGCAAATTATTTTTTTCAGATTTTGGTTCGGAATCTGAAGGCTCGGCCCTCTCAGGTGTGGCTTGAGTAGCCACCTGTTCTCTAAGATTTAAAGACTTGACGCCGAATATCGATCCCAAAGCAACCGCTAAACCAAAAAAAGCCAACATAGCCACGACGACTAACAATAAAACTCGACCCATCTCGACCCTATCTACGTATATAATCTCTGCAAAGTGTATCAGATCCTCTGTTTTCCCAATAATCTAAAAGGAAGAGGACGCGCTTCAACGCATGTTAAAAGCTTGGATCAATATTTATTTAGATCTCAAAAAGCGCCTTTAGGCTTATAGCGCAAGATGGCCATTTCATCGGCAAAATTTCTCTCGCTTTGATCGACGAGCTTTTGCCAATCGGCATACTGCTTTTCGTGCAATTTGTCCAGCACTTTTCGCGCTTTGACTGCTTTTTCTAATTCCTGCCTTTTTTTAAAGGCGATGTTCTTGGCCTCAATGAGGGCATCTTCTTTTTTCTCTAAAAGTTGGTGGAGGCCTAAAGCATAGGCCGAGTGGGCGGAAAAGTCGGGAGCGCTCAAAAATCCGGAGCGAGCTTTGGTAAAATCCGATTCCGCCAGCTGCATCTGCGCTCTGACTTCGTCAACTTCCCTCTGCTTAATCGCCACCACCTGCTGGGCTTTTTCAAAGTTTAACCGAGCCTCATTTTCTTTAAGTTGACGCACCTTTTGCAGCGTCTCTAACTTAAAATGAAATTTCTTCATAAGCGCACAGCTTGAATCAGGGCTTGAATGGTCTCTTCATAAGGGAGGGCATCTGTGCTTGGCTGCTGCAAGAAGGAGCGGACCGCTTCCATCAGCTGCACAGCCTCATCGATCTTGGGGTTAGCTCCTGAGACATAGGCGCCGATATTGATCAAATCTTCGGCCTCTTCATAGGCCTTTAATACCGAGCGAAGTTTGCTGGCAGCCTTGAGGTGCTTGGGCTCAGCCACGGCCGTCATCACTCGCGAGAGGCTATCTAAAATGGCAATCGGGGGGTAGTGGTTGGCGCTCGGTCATTCATATCATCGCCTTCAACCAAAATCGTATAAATGCCGGTGATGGTGCCGCGGTCGCAGTTGCCGGTCCGCTCCAATAGTTTGGGCAGCTGGGCGAACACTGAGGGCGTATATCCTTTGGTTGTCGGCGGTTCCCCGATGGCTAGGCCAATTTCGCGCAGCGCCATGGCATAGCGGGTCACCGAATCCATCATCAAGACCACATCTTTGCCGAGCGAGCGAAAATATTCGGAGATGGCCGTGGCCACCGAAGCGCCTTTGGCCCTAAGCAGGGCTGCTTGGTCGGAGGTGGCGACGACGACAACAGAACGCTTGAGCCCTTCTTCTCCAAGCTCTTGCTCAATGAATTCGCGCACCTCTCGCCCCCGCTCGCCAATGAGGGCGATGACGTTGACATCGGCAGAGGAGAGCCTGGCAATCATTGAAAGGAGCGTCGACTTGCCGACGCCCGAACCGGCAAAAATGCCAAAGCGCTGACCCTTACCTGCTGTGCATAATCCATCGATGGCTCGGACGCCGGTGTAAAGGGGCTGGCGGATGGGCTGGCGGCTGAGCACGTTTGGGGGTGGATTGCTGACCGGCTGGTAGCGATCGGCGATGATCGGCCCCTTGCCGTCAATCGGATTGCCCAAAGCATCCAGAATACGGCCGCACATGGCTTCAGAGACGGCTAAGCGGTGAATATCTCCTGTCGGATACACTTCAGAGCCGGGCGCAATGTGGGTCATCTCGCCAAATGACATCAACAGCACGCGATTTTCTTTAAACCCCACCACCTCGCAAGGGATCGACTCCCCTTGCTTATTGTAAATGTAGCAAAGCTCACCTAAGTGGACGACGGGCCCTGACGATTCGATCAGCAGGCCGACGATCTGAGTGACCCGGCCGCTTAGGCGAAAAGGGTCCCACGCTTGGATATGCTCGAGATGTTTGTCAAATTGCAGCTGCATGGGCCTCTCTTTTATTTAGTACTGTCTATCGCGTCTTCGGGGGATATGGCTTCAGACACTTCTAAAAGGCGCACTTCCAAATCTTTGAGCATGCGCTTCATATCAAAGTTGAGCAAGCCAAGGGGTGTCTCTAAGCGAATATTGCCTCTAGGCAGGGTCTTATCACTGAAAAATTTCGTCTCTTTTTCCTCTAACCCCTGCTTTAAAAGCAATTCATAATCCTCTGTGGAGAGGGCTATTTCGAGGGGGTGATTGCGGCTCATCGGCTTGATCGTCTCAATGAGGTGGTCGAGCATCTTGACCAGCCGCCCCTCTTCCAACAGCAATTGGGGAAAGATCTTCTCGGCCATGGCCACAGTCATCTGAATGATCTCGCCCTTGGCATGAGTTAAAAGGGAAATCCGCTCGCGGCCGACCGCTTCAATGGAGCTATTTAAAGAGGCAAAGAGTGTCTTCAACTCTTCAAGCGCGCTCTCCTTTCCCTCGATAAGGCCTTTGTCATATCCTTCTTGAAATCCCGCCTCTTTTCCCTCGAGAAGCCCGGCAGACCGCCCCCGGCTCTCCCCTTCTTGCTCTCCAACGAGAATTCCCTCGGCAAAGCCTTTCTTCTTCCCCTCTTCTAAGCCTTTCAACGACCAAAACTGTTCCAGGGCATCGAGGCTCTCTTGACTTTTGCTGCCGCTCGGCTCTACAGAGTCTCTTGGAGAGCAGCAGACAGTGCCGTCGATGACGGCACCTCGTATGATCTTATTACT
>JARBTN010000042.1 GCA_029240195.1 Chlamydiales bacterium | reverse complement strand
AAGCCGTCTCATTGCCAGCCTTAATGACAAATTTAAAGGATCTCGTCAACGCTGCTTCTGCAATCAGAGCGTTTAAATCTTGGCTGATAATCAACTGTTTAAAATGAGGCAAGGTATGGAGAAAGGCTAGCAAATCTAATGTCTGCTCTGAATTAGCCCTTAAGTCGTTTTTGACATCTACAACTTCTAAGTTAGGAAACCAAGGAGTGATGCGCTTGATATCTGAAATTGCCGTGGCCCCTAAAGATTTAAAGTCAATATAGTGCCTTCTTCATTTTTCTAGCGGATAAAAGATATAAGGCAGAATAATAACCTATGTTTAATGTTATAAAGTATTTATTTTAGTTTAAAATTATTTGTATGTAAAAGAAGTTATTGATAGCCTTTTTAAAGATAACACTTGTCAATCATATTTTATAGGAGGACATTGTATGGGTTACTCTAGCGATGGGAAAGAGGGCGGATCAGATGGAAAAGAAAACTCAAAAGATAATTCTCATGATTTTACAAATTTAGAGGAGTTGTTTGGCCTTGGAGAGGTTCCATTGAACGAAGAAGTTTTTATTTTTTAAAGCAAATAAGTCTGGTAGGTGTGTTATGGGTTTTTCTAGCGATGGGAAAGAGGGCGGATCAGATGGAAAAGATAGCTCTCAAGATACCTCTTATTTGGAAAATTTTCCTCTTTTAGAAGAGGATCAAGCCAATTTTGAGGTGTTCGCTTTTTGAGGTGCTTGTTATGGATAAAAAGAAAGCATTCATTTCTAAGGATTATAGGCCATATGGGCTTTGTTGCATAAGTCGATTAGCCTATCCGCAAATCAGCTTTTCTAGCCAAATGAATATCATTGATAGCTGGAGGAGCCTCTTCCAATATTTTGAACGGCGTTCCCACCGGGCATCAAGACGTCTAAATTTCCTTTGCACCCAAGAGAAGCAGCGTTCTACTTTCCAGCGGCCTTTTGAAGGGGAAACTTTTGGCCCAGGCCACTTGCGACGGTTTTTCCATTTTCGATGAGGAATAACAGGCTTTAATCCCTTTTCCCTTGTAGCCATAATCAACTTTCTGCCCTCCTCCCTTTCCTGGGGAAAAAAGAGCTGTCTACGGCTCCTTTGTCCCATACGACCGGCATGCCATTAAGTTAGCAGGTGCAAGTTCTGTACAGACCCAGGTAAGGGGAACTGTTAGTGAAGGCAAGGGTGCCTAGCGCGGGGTGGAAGGAAAGTTTAAGCCGCTATGTGCTTGCCGATATTACACCGGCGCTAATTGGAGAGTATCGGGATAAGCTGCCTCAAGAAAGTATACCCGGTGGGAAAAAGCGTTCGGCAGGAACAGTGATTAGATATCTTGGCTGCATTGAGCCATGTTTTCAGCGAGGCCCGTGATGAATGGGGCTGGATTGACCAGTCGCCTATGGATAAAGTGCGTAAACCTAGTCCTGCAAGAAGTAGGGTTCGCTTTCTGAATTTGGCAAGCTAGAATTAAAGGTGCCTCAAACAAGAGATATCCCGTTTTATACTAGCTGTTTAGAGAAAGGAAAAAGGTCCGTAAAAGCACAACAGATAACCACAATGGTCGACTTTTCAATCTGCTTTTTATGAGAGACTTAAGTTTTGCCAAGTGTTGCCATCTAAGGCAAATTGCTTGTTTAGAATCTGGTTCCTAGTATTCGTAATGCGAAGGTCGTGGGTTCGACTCCTACTTTAGGCATTCCCTTCCAAATAGCTCTCAAGCGTGTGATTTAGGCGGCCAGTTTTCGGGTTTATTTTAATCACTGTCCATCTCTAGAAAAAAAGACTCAGAAAACAACTCGAAAGCGGTCTGTCGGAAGCTCTCTATGCAAGAATTGGCTGCAGGCGGCTTTTCTTTAAAGAGCCGGTGCTGAGCACTCTCTACTTTGGCTAATTCTAGCTTTGCCAGCCAAATCTCTTTTTCATCTTCTGCGCCTAATTTTTCCATGCAAATGAGGCAGCGAGCGCTCAAATCCTCTTTTTTATCTTGACTGACATAAGAAACCAGTCTGATCATCAGCGATAAATTGGCTTCTTTTTCTGCCTCGGCAAAACGCTTCAAGATGAAGATATTTTTATAGAGGTAGGGTGCAAATTCCGCCAAGGCAATCGATTCGCCGATAAAGCCTTTAGAAAATAGCCGCTTTGCCAATTTTTTATGTAGAACGTCCTTACGTCCCATCCAAGCGGCCAAGGGCCATTCCGATTTCTCTATGCTGGCAAGTTGGGTGCGGTAGCTATCGAAGGTTGCTAAAAGAGGCACATGCCCATAGGAGCGATCTAAGCGAGAGTGTTGCAGCAACTCGAGAGAGAATGCGACCAGCTTCTCTTCAGATTTGTCCTGTAAGAGGGGGCGCACTGCTTGTTCAATAGCCTCTAAGTCGGCCTTGAGGGAGTTCATTGTTGTAAATGAGATTTCAGAGAGAGGCTTTAGTTGTTCTTGGCTATAGGAGAAGAAAGATTTAAGGTGCTCGACAAAGAGCTGAAGCTGCTCTCTTTCTTCACAAATTAAAAAAGGCTCAAAGTTTTGTTTACAACGACGACTTAGAGAGCAGAGCTTGTGCCGCTCTTGGCGCGGCATAAAGGTCAGCACCTGAGCCCAGAGCTCAGGTGGCAGTTGGCTCATGGCTGAGTTCATTTCATTCATAGTTTCACCTTAAAAAAATTAAAAATAAGAGCGACTCTATCAAAGGGCTCTCTTTTTTCCCAGCAAATATTAGAAAGAGGTGGAATTTAGTTTAAATCATTGAACTCATTTGAATATAAAAATTAAATTTCAAATAAAGATGTATGATAATAATATTTTCCGCGGAATTTTCTATCCAGATTAGCCACAGGATTTAAATGTTAGATGGATAGCAGAAGCACTATTTTTTTCTTTGCAGGACAATAAAAAAGGTGACGAGGAAGGGTAAATTTTATGTTCTTGATGCCTAAAAAAATCTTATAAATTTAATCTCCCTATGCTATATTACTTAACTAAAAAAGTTGCCATCATTAAAAATATCTTGCCCGATCTCTTTAAAATAAGTATCGATCGGCAAAAAAATAAACATATTTTTTATTCCATCTTCAATTGAAGAGGCCCTATGGACTATCATACTGCATCGATTAGCGAAATCCCTTCTGCATGCACCTATCAGCCGGTTGAAAGGCGTTCAGCCATAGCTGTCAATCAGCTCATCAAGGAAAATGAGAAGAAGATTATTGTGCTTGCCTTGAGCACTATTGCTGCATTTGGGTTGATGCTGGTAGGCATTACAGCCCTTCTTCTATCTATAGAATATCCTCTTTTTATTATCGCATCTATTATTACATGTTCAATGGCAGGCATTGCCTGCATCATCCACAAAATTTACGAATGCCAGGTGGCCAAAGTTTTTAAGCAGGTCAAACCTTTGTTGAGTCTAGAGCAAGAGCTGCGCCCGCTCGCTTGATATAGAAAGGCCAAGATTCATTTTCAAGATTC
This sequence comes from Chlamydiales bacterium, assembly GCA_029240195.1. Classification (GTDB taxonomy): domain Bacteria; phylum Chlamydiota; class Chlamydiia; order Chlamydiales; family JARBTN01; genus JARBTN01. The sequence goes on along the minus strand of JARBTN010000042.1, from coordinate 15,801 downwards.
GTTTTCAAGATCCATTTTAAAAGGAGGCCAGACAATGATTTGTCAACAAAATAGCTACTTAGGCCGTCTTACCAATTTTCTTGTGCAGCTGACGGCTGCTCAATACCTGACAGCCAATGAATATGCTCTTTGGCGCTTGAGGAAGGGCTCTTTATCCCACTTTCAAAATCAGGAAGTGACTCTTTTCTTTACTTCTATCTCTGACCACAATCAGGCCCTCCAGTATGGCCTTCCTAATATTGAAAAAATGCAGAAGCACACAAATTTGGTCTTTAAAGAGATCGGCTCCATTCAAGACATCGCCCAAACAATTTTTCAGCTGAAACAACAAAATATCTCCATTCGCAACCTTTGGCTTGCGACACATGGTTCTAAAGACAGCCTCTCCTTAAACACGCAGCCGCAAATAAGCTACTCCACAGCTTCCCCTGATAACCACCATCTCCTTTTAAAGCGCTCCTTAGAACAATTGACCCCCGATGCTACAATTATTGTCAGTGGATGTTCTACAGGCCATATTGACATAGAGGGAGCAACCAGTATTGCCCAAAAAATTGCAAGTCTTGCACCTGGCAGGACAGTCATTGCCCCTACCCAGAATTCTTGCTCCAAAGGTCACGTTGTGCAATGGCAAGAGGGGAAGCTTTCCGTTAAGTTTACACAACCAAATCTATCCTATCCCCAGCGAAAAGATCTCATTGGTCGCATTAGAGATCGCTTTTATTTCCTTCTTTGGGGCATTTCCGATGGTCGCTATGGAGAGGATATCACCGCTCGCTTCAAAGCAATGCCTCAAGAATAAGGGGAGTTTTTCTCTTCCTTCCCGTAAGTCTTAAAGAAAATAGCTGGTCGATGTCATTGGCCGGGAACTTTTCTTTTATCAATTCCAGCAGGTCGTACAAGATATAGGAGTTGCATCTTTAATTGCTTCTCGCTGCTATAAATATGAGATCGGCCTTTCCGTAGCCCCTCATCTCTTTAATTCTCTGCCGATAGTCGAATGACAGCGCCCTGACTCTTTGGCAATTTGCCGGATGCTTTTTCCTTGACTCACAAGGGCTAGCATCGACTCTTGCTCTTCTAATGTGAGCCTCGTATCTTTCATTCTAATATTTCACCATAAAATTGCTGATGAAGCTCTAAAAAATAGAAATCAAGCAATAGATTATTTTCTGCGTTTTATTTGTTATATAAAGTGTATTGGGATTGTATTTTACGGATAAAATTAACCATTCTTTAATTTTTCCATAAATGCTTATCTATTAGTAAGTTGCTGTTCACTTGTTATTTCATAAAAACTAATTGGGAATTAAATATTAAAATAGTTATTAATTAAATATTTAATGCGTGTTAGTATGAGTGAAAATAGAGAGGTAATTATGGAGCCATCGGTTGGGAAAAATGTTGAACAACCTATTGCAGTGCCGCCTTCTGCTTGTACTGTCGATAATATAGAAGCGCTAAAGTATAGGAAAAGGCCGCTCTTTGGCTTTTTTAACCGCCTTGTCCTGCGTTTTGCTGGCGCCTCCCGAAAGGAAAAGGTCATCAGAGCCGTCTTTATAAAAGAGAGCAATCAAATCATCAATGCGTTTAATAAAAGCCTCTCTTTGCCCGATCAAAAGAAATTGCACTTCAAAATTTCCCCTTCTCTGGCTTCAAAAACAAATAGAAGCGAGCTTCTGATCAGCCATTTCTCTCTATACCAACAACTCGTGCAAAAAAGCCAAGAAGAGGGCTCACCTTTAAACCATGAGGCGTTTAGAAATTGCCTCGCCTCTCTCAATGAGTGCTCAGAAGATAACCGCAATTTAGCGATCGCCCTTTGGAACTTGATCGAGCAAGCCCCTAAAAAAGGCTTTGAGAAAACTCCTGAAGATAAGAAAGCTTTTTTAGAGCGTTTTGCTTTACATCTCGAAAATTTTGTTTTCATTCCCAATCCCGAAAAACCTGAAGAGAGTCAGCTTGCCCGCCAATTAGAGACATTTGGCTATGCGGAGTCTTTGAGAATATTTAAAGAAAACTTTGCCGGTCATGATGCCATTTGCCAGGCTTTAGATGCTTTTCAAGCAATGAATGGAAATCAGTCTCATTATTTAGCCCCAGGCGATTACCAACCGTCTTTATCTTTTTTAGACCTATTGGCTAAAGCTGCAAATGGCATGCCTGAAGAGGGTAGAGAAGTTTTTTTAAGGGGGATGACAGCCTCTTCTTTTGTAGATCAAGAACCCTTAGAGGGGCTCAAGCAGCTTGCTGTAGATTATAAAGGCTTTTTAGATTTACTTGTAAAAGAGAAAGAGCAGTTGGCAGATTTGCCTGGGGTCTTTGAAAAAGTGCTGTTTAAAAATTTACAAGAAGAAGCTTTAGACAAGCCTATCGAAAGGGCATTGGGTGAGCTCAGGTCGATTAGCGACATGAAAACGCGCTTTAAAGAGGCATACATCGAGAAATTTCTCGCGCCCCTGCTGCAAAACCCACAAGATTTTTCAGACGAGGAATGGAATAGCCTTTTATCCAATATGCAGAAGCTTCCAGATCAAGGAGAGCAGCTCGATCAGTTGAACGGGCTATCCATGCGTTTTGAAAAGACAGATCTTTTCTTGCCAGAGTTGAAACGCGCGCTCATCGCAAGAAAAGGGGAAGGGTTGGACGGCATCGCTATGGAAATTTCCAAGAACCTTTTAACCGATTACAGCAATTCCCTGTTGGCGCCTTTTAAAGAAAGTCTAAAAGCTTTATTGCCTCCAGCAATAGCTCAAGAAGCTATTTTTTATTTGGCAGAACATCTTCCTTCTATCGAATCGATTGAGCAATTAGATGAGCTATTTAAGACTTGGCAACAGGGCGCCGATGATCTCATCGCCATTTGTCATCGCTCTGATTCTAACCCAATCAAGCAACCAGATGAGTTAGTCAAGCGCTTTTTAAGTGGCTCTAAAGATACTTTTCTCGATAGAGAATTCTTACTGAGCTATTTTAAGGGAGCTCAGACGGCTTCAGCCATCGATCAGAGGATTGCACTCCTTCCTCGCTTAGAGAATATGGAGCAAGAGATATTAAAAATTGCGGTGAATCCATCTCCTAAAAATTTAGGGGCTTTGCAAAGGGCCTTTTTAAAGGAGATGCACCCCATCTATCTGCTTTCGAGGCTTGAAAACAATGTTAAAATGCGTGAAGCCCTCTTTAAGGGGTATATCAAGGTGGCATCGGATCTCGAAGGGGTCATTTCTCCTCCGGCTGTAGCCAAAGCTTTGTTTAGCTTAATTCAGCAAGAGGGTTTAGAGACGGCGATTCAGGAGGCTAACAGCCAAACATGGCTTGGCAAGCGCAACCACTTTTTAGCCCTCACTCGAGAGGAAGCGGTGGCTTCTTTGCCCCAGTCCCAGCTAAATGACCCGCAGGAAATGGCCTTTATTCAATCGGTACTCGATTCTGTCTTGAAAGATGTGGTGCTTTGGGCGCATAAAGACATGACAGCGAATACACAATTTTTGACCTATGTCAAAACGGTCGCTGAGCGCTATACAAAAGAAGACGCTCTGCAAGCGATCAAAGGCGCTTGTCAAAGAGAAAGCTGCCAAGTGAGCGATCTTGTCCTCTTTCCCGCATGGCACTTTGTCTTAAATATGGAAAAATTTACCTCCTCCACTCCAGCCTGGCCCGATCAAAATCTGCCCTCCATTGGCGTGCGCACTAAATTTAAGGAGGGCTCCCAATCCCAGCTGCTCGAAGATTCCAAACCTCTAACGCGAGCATTCAATACCTTTTTAGCGCAAGCATTTCCCTTACAAGGAAAAGAGCCAAGCTTGGAGCCAGCAGTCAATGAGTTGGCGCAAGTTGTCTTGCAAAGCCCGGCTTTAGCGCCCTATCTACAGCAAACAAACTCCATGGGGCTCTTGCTGCCGACCATGTTTAAAATTACAGCTGGAGCGGCTTCTCCCTTAAAGGATCTCTTCCATGAAGTTCAAGGCGCTGTTGTCAACGACCTTGCCGCTTTAGAGGCGTTGGAGCAAAACCCAGCGGAAAAAATCCATGTCAGCGCTTTTTATAAAGGTTGGTTTGAGCCAATCTCTAGCAGTTTAAAAGAGATTGAGCCGCAGCAATTAGATGCGCTGATTCAAGGTTTAGAGAAGATGGAGAAAATGCGTTGGGCTGGCAATGGCCTTTTGAAAGTCTTGAATTTGCCGTTCATCAAGCAGATTAAGGAAGCCATCAGCCCGACCTTTAAAAAGCAGGCTTTTGCTCTGGTCAAAAAGCAGATTGAAGTAGTGGCGACAAAAAGGGCCGAGATGCTGCAGCTAGACTACCTAGCGACAGATAACATGTTGGGGCAAATTCGAAAATACGAGCAGGCCGATCCTAAAAATCGGAGTCAAGAGGTGGCCTTTCAAAAAATGGAGCTTGAAAAAAATTTAAAAGCCATTTCTCAGAAAATACAGCAGCAACAGGACTTAAAAGTCACCCTTTTAAAAGCTGTCGAGCCGCTCTTAACTGTCAATATGGCCATATTGCCTCAGCTTTTGCAAAAGCACAATTTAAAAAATTATATTGAGATTTTGAAAGAGGTGCAAAATTTGCAAAGGATCACGCCTCAAACTCCAGATCAAGTAGAGGCGATGGAGCGCCGGCTCAACATCGCGGGCTTGAAATTGATGAAGCAGGTGATGGAAGATGCGGGCCAGTATCAGCCGGCTTTTATAGAAGCGCTCCAATCGATGGGGCAAGCGCTGTAACGGAAAATAGGCAAAAGAATAGACAAAAGGCTTTAGGCCTTGGGCGTTAGCCCATGGCCTAAAGCCTTTTGCTTTAATCACTAAAGGATTCCAAAGGGTTTAACCCTTTGGCGGGTATGGGCAGAGCCCATTAAAGTGCCCGATAGAGAGCTCGCTAAAGTGTTTGCTCAGTTTTTCCGATAGAGGAGATCTCAAGCACACTTTAAGAAAAAGAGGAGCATTTTTATGCAAATGGGCTCTCGTTCTCTATTATATTCCCTGTTTTATTTTTTATTTGTCTTTCAAGCCTTTGCGGAAGAGTCTTTAGAGACCAAAGGTTTTGAGGGCCCGCAAGAAGCTCTGATAAGCGAATATGAGCTAAACCCTTCCCTCCATTTGATGAATAGCGTCAATTTGTTAGATGGGCAGATCTATCATATGGAAGAGGACATCCCTATGGAGGGGAGCGATCCGCTGCCTTTTATCCGCACCTATGTCGGAGGGGACCAGATCTGGTATGGCGAGTGCGGCTTGAGAAGCGGCTCCAATTTTCCTGTGCAGCTGCAGCTGAGCAATGACTTATCGGATCTTCTCTTAGAGCAATTTGGCGGCAGCTCTGTCAAATACCAGCGAATTGGCCAAGGCCAGCAATACCGCCTATCTCAAGCAAGCATTTCTAATGGGTGGGTCAACACCTCGGGCGAAGAGATCTGTGGCAGGTCCAACAGCAAAAACCAACTGATCACCTACGACAGCGAAAAAAAGACGTGCCTGGTGAGGGGAGCGGACGGCTCTTTAAAGCTTTACAAGCTGGCATCGGATCAAAAAAATAGCAAATATGCCACTTATCTTCTTTCTGAAGAGACGCTGCCCGACGGTCATCAGGTGCACTATCGCTCTAAGCACAACCCAAAAGAGGGCAGCTCTTATCAAGTCTACTCGACAAACAGCCAGGGCAAGCGGCTTCGCAGCTTAGAGAAAAGAGTGTATAAAACAAATGGCATGCGGCAGCATAGCTATCTGGCGAGCAATGGGCGGGGCGTCGACTATTACCTATCCGATTTAGATCCAGCAGCAGAGAGCGGACGCCACTATTTGCAAGATGTGGTGCCAAGCGATAAGCCAGCCTATTCCTACCTCTACAGTCCAAGCGACAGCGGCTATTCCTTGCATCGGATCGCGCGGCCCGCTGGCCGCTTTTTGCAATTTGGCTATGATGCCTCGGGTCAGGTGAGCCAGATCTTCATTCCCGATGCCGAAGGGAAGGAATTTCCGCTCTACCAAATTTCTTATCAAGCAAATCCCGATGATCCGAGCGAGCGCGCTCAGACTGTGGTGACCGATGCTGCGGGCTTGAGCAAGCGCCTGTTCTTTGCTGGCAACCGCATCTATAAAATAGAGTATCACGCCCTAGAGCCAGGCTTAAAGGAACATATCCGCTACCGCGCGGAGCTCTTTCGCTGGTCCGATGACAAAGAGAGCCCGCTTTGCGGGTCGCTGCTTGGCAAGGCCATTCTCGATCGAAATGGTGCCCTTTGGGGCGCTTGGAGCTACACCTATGACGCGCGGCATAATATCACTGAAGAGCGGGTCTTTGGCAATTTAAGCGGCTTGCAGCAAAAACCCCTTTCTTTAAGCACCGACTGGGCGCCAGGATCGCAAGATTTAGCGATTCGAGATGCCATTCAAGGCTCTTGCGAGTCTTTAGCCAAGCGCTACACCTATAGCGATGATGGCTTTAACCTGAAATTGTCGGAGCAAGAGGCGGGAGGGCCCCTCTTCCTATACAGCTACTACTCCAACACCGATATGTTAAAAAGCCGGCTGACCTTGGTCGAGGGCCAAGTGGTGCGCCGCGAGTTTTATGCGTATGACGAGGACACAGTGCTCATCGGCCAAGTGGTCGACAATGGCTCTAGCCGGGAAGAAGATGACTTGACGGGGGTTACTGAGCGGCGCATGCAGCGCATTACGCCGCAGGGCGATCCCGAGCAGCCCGGGTTTAGCCAGCCTCAGTCGGTTGCCGAGTATTATCTCGATGTAGAGAGTGGAAAACAGGTGCTATTAAAAGAGGAGCGGTTTTTCTACGCCGCAGGCGACCGGCTGATTCGAAAAGACTTAATCGATAGCTCTGGCCTTTGCCGCTACAGCTTACATTACGCCTATGGTCCGCTTGGAGCTTTGGTAGAAGAGAGCGATCCTGTGGGGCGCATCACCCGCTATGAGTATGACGCCAATAAAAACTGCATTCGCTCCGAACTCATCGGCTCAGGGTTTCATATTGAAAAGAGCTACGACTTCAATAACCGCCTGATCTCTTTGAAAGAGGTGCATCCTGATCAGACGTTGGTCGAGCGCTATACCTACGATTCGATGGGGCGCAAGGTCAGCCACACCAATTTCTTGGGCTATACGACCGAGTATGCCTTTGATTCTTTGGGGCGGGAAATTTCAGAAAAGCTGCCGGAAGTAACTTTTAAGGGGTGCTCCTCTCGGCCCGTTCGCCAAAAAGGGTATGACATCGCCAATCACGTCATCTTTGAGAGCGATGAAAATGGCGGCGCCACGCACAAAACCTATAACTTCTACGGCCAGCCGGTGACTATCACCGACCCTTCTGGCGCTCAGGAGTCTTTTGAGTATCATCTCAATGGCACCATGAAAAAGCATGTGCGCAAAAACGGCTCTTATGTCCTCTACACTTACGATGCCTTTAAAAGGCCTTTGACAGCTGAGACCTATGACGCTTCGGGAACCATGCTTTATGTCGAAAAGCAGGAGTATGATGCCTTTCACCTCATCCGCTCTATCGATGCGCGCGGCCAAGAGACAGCTTTTCGCTATGACGGAGCCGGGCGTTTGATCGAGGAGGTGACTGGCAGTGGACCGATGGCTCGGCGCAAGACATATGCTTACGACGCCTTGGGGCGCCTCTTCGACACCAAAGTGTGGACGAGCCCCGATAGCTATATCGCCACTCAAGACACCTTCGATTTGCTTAACCGCCTCCTTTCGCGCCAAGTGGCCGATGAAACAGGCCTTCAGCATCGCTTTGAAAGGTATCTCTATGATTTTGCCGGCAATCAGATCGCCCATCACATTGCCATCGATGCCGGGCAAGATGCTTGCACCCTCTATGCCTATAATACGCGAAAGGAGATGACCGCCAGCATAGATCCGCTGGGCAATAAGACCTCCTACATCCACGACTACCACTATATCGATGCCCTTGGCCACCAGGTGCTTAAAAAGACAACGATCGACCCGCTGGGGCTGAGAAGCATTGAACTCTTCGACCCCCTCGGCCGCTTGGTCTTTTCAGAAAAGAGGAATGTCTGCCTCGAGCGCATTGCTTGCCGCCAGATTGAGCGCGACTTGGCAGGCAACCCCATTCGGGAAGTGCATGCGCGTTTCAGCGGCAGCGTGGAGCTATCCCCTTACGTGATTGAGCAGACCTTTGATGCGATGGGGCGCATTGTCAAAATTGTCGAGCAACCCGATTCGGCTCACAAAGAGACGCGCCACCTCTACACATCTTATGGCGCTTTGGAGGCGATCATCAAGCCCGATGGCGTCGTTTTAGAGCATAGCTACCATCCTGCCGGCTATTTAAAGGGGCTCAAGGCCTCTGATGGGTCGATCCATTATGCTTATAGCTATGATTTGGAGGGCAATCTGACGCTTGCCAAAGACCTCGTGCATCAGGTGCAAACCCGCCGCTCATTCAATGCCTTTAATCAGCTGGAGCAAGAAGAGCTCGGCAATGGGCTGAAGATGGGCTATCAATATGATTTGGCCGGTCGCCTGGCCGAGCTGACGTTGCCTGGAAATTCTGGCGTGCGCTATCACTATAGCGGCCCGAATTTGGTCAAGGTAGAGCGGCTGGATGCGGCTGGAAAATCTCTCTACGAGCATGCCTACTGCCGTTTTAACTTGATTGGAGCTGCCGAAGAGCAGCTGCTGCCCCTTCAGGCTGGAGCCCTCACCTTAGACTACGACAGCATGAGCCGCATCTCTTCCATCCAGTCAAAGCACTGGTCTTTAGAGATCCCAAGCGCCGGCTACGACAGCGCTGGCAACTTGCGGTCCTACTCAGTGCAAGACCCGCTCGGCAAAGAATCGATTTGCTTAGAGTATGATCCGCTCTATCAGCTGAAAAAGGAACAAGGGCCCTTTCAAGCTGTCTATAGCTATGACTCTTTGCATAACCGCTTGAAAAAAGGGGGCGCTGAGTATGAGATAAGTCCATTAAATCAGGTCCTCTCCGCTGCAGATCAGCTCTACAGTTATGACCTCAATGGTAATTTGCTCAAAAAAGAAGGATCTCAGGGTTCGCTTCACTTTGCTTACGATGCGCTGAACCGCTTGAGCGCTGTTGAAAAGCCTTTAGAATATAAGGTGACTTACCTCTATGACTCCTTTGGCCGCCGCCTGGCCAAGACATATTTCTCTTGGGATGGGGCTTCAGCGAGCTGGCTGCTCGATCGGGAGCAATCTTTCCTCTTCCAGGGGCAAAAGGAGATGGGTGCCTATAGCCAGGGCGCCTTTGAAGAGCTGCGCCTCTTTGGCTCTGGCAAGGGCGAGGACTTGGGCACAGCTGTCTTCATCGAAGTGAAAGATGCCGTCTACGCCCCCATCTATGACTTTCGTGGCAGCTTGATGGCTCTGATCGACAGCAAAAGCGGCGAGCTTGCCGAATTTTATCGCACTTCGGCTTTTGGCGAGCGGCTGACCTATGCCGCGGGTGGCAAACAGCTTGCACAAGGGCGCCTCCCATGGGGATTTGCCAGCAAGCGCTTTGACGCCGAGTCAGGGCTCATCTACTTTGGCAAGCGCTACTATGATGTAGAAATTGGCAAGTGGCTCACCCCTGATCCTCAGGGCTTCGTCGATGGGCCTAACCTCTATGCCTTCATCCAAAACCGGCCTCTTTTTTACCTCGACTTCTATGGGTCGACGGCAGAGCTGGTCAACCCTATAGCCTCTTTCTTTAGCAATGGCAAGGAGAAGCTCGGCTCGTATTTAGAGTGGGGAGCTCGCAATGCGCTCTACTCTAGCCATTTGCAGTATCAGATGGAGGGAGTCGGCCGCTGGATGCAGGGCCTTTCTTTCCAGCATCAGGCTAGTTGGGAAGTGCAGAGTATCTCTGGGAGCATAGCTGGAAAGAGCTTGCCAAATGGGCGCGTGCGCTATGTCCCCGGCATTGGCACGACCCTTGAAAGCTGCCAGAATATGGCCAGCCAAATTAGCAAACAGCTTAAAGGGTATGAGGTGTTTTACACTTGCAATCAGACCAAAGGCTTGCTCACCGATGCTGTCAATGCTGGAGCTTATAAGATCTCTGACTGGCTCTTTGATCTAGTTGGGGCGCCTCCCATCATCAACCGTGCCATCTCTCACCTCTATCAAGATGTGGCGCAGGACTTTGCCTCCCATGCCTCTTCGGAGAACTATACCGAGTACATCATCGCCCATAGCCGCGGCGGCTTGGAGACTGATGTCGCCTGCGGCCAGCTGCCTGATGCGCTGAAAAAGCAGACCTCCATCTACTCCCTCGGCTCCTTTCAGCTGGCCTCGACCAGCCGCTTTAAGAGCACTGTCAACTACGTCAACCCCCATGACGCTGTGCCGAAATTAGATATCAACCACTATTTTAGTTCCAAAAGCTATAACATCATATACAATAACTACGCCACCAGCTGGACTCCCTGGCGAGGAATCACCGACCACTTGCTAGAGAGCGGCGGCTACCAAAGCAGCATGAAGAAAATATGCGCCGGCATCTTATCTGACGAGGGAATTCATTGATGAAGCAAGCTCTCCTTGCCTTAATTTGCGGGGTATTTTGTATGAACCAAGCTTATAGCGGTGAGGAGGCATATTGGCGCCTCTTTGATGCGATCATCGCCGAGCATTTTCAAGCTGTGGGAGAGCTTGCTCCCCTGCAGCCCTCTCTCAAGGGTGGGGGCGCTCCAGATGGCAAGCTCTCTCATATTCAAGTGGGCTTTGACTGCAGCGCCAAAGCCCTTTCTAAAGAGGAGATGCGCCGCTATCTCGTCCTTGGCGCCCTCGACCTATTGAGGCGTTTTGATGAAAGTAGCGCCATCCGCCCCTTTCTCATTGCCTATCCATTGCCAATGATGGCTATCGATTATAGCCTTTGCCTTACTGATGCATCGGGAAACACTTTGAAAAACCCGGGCCATGGGCAAGAGATCATCTGCTACGTCCACCTCACAAAAGAGCGCGTCCTCTACTACATCGAAAATGAAGCTGAAGAGGGGTTTCAGCTCCTCTTTGAAGAACCCTTTAGAGAGGCGCTAAGGGCTTTAGAAGGCTGAGGGAAAAAGCTCAACTAGTCTGCAACTAGCCTTATAGGCTCTTTTCAGCGTTTCCATTTCTCTTTTTCGCCTGTAAATCAACGGATGTGCAGCTCGATATCTGGCCAAACCCTTTTCGCTGCATCGGCCAACAATGCGTGCTCGCCGGAAAACCTGAGAAGAGCGCCTTGCAGGTATGAGTATTTGCAGTTGATGAGGCAAAGCTTAAGCAATTTAGGGCATTGCTCTTTTAAGCGAAGCAGGACCTGATCGTCTATCGAAGTTAGCTCTAGAGTGAGCCATTTTAGCTCTGGGCATAGTGGGGCGCTCTCCAATGCTCCGTTCAGGCCGCTATCAGCGAGATGGTAGGTGACGAGGTGAAGCGATTGGAGCTTTTTATTTTGTGAATAGATTTGCCCATCGCCTTTCAATGAACAGTGGCTTCTGTGCTCGATATGCAGATGATTCAAGTCCTGCAAAGTCTCGCCAAGGGTTGCCCAGCAGCGGATGAGAATGGCTCCTTCCTCGAGATTTAAAAAGGCGCGGCACCCTGTCGATAGCGACTCAATGCTTTTCGGGCAATCGAGCAGCGCTAGCCTTAAGATCCTGGGGTCTTCAGCATGCAAAGAGAGCTCTTGTAAATGCCAGGCATTTTTCAAGAGGCTTTTTAGGAAAGGCAGGTCAGCATTGGTAAAATGCTCTAGGTCTAGCTTCTGCAGTTGAGGGAAGGGGCTGCTATGGAATGGGACTAATTTTCGCCTCCACCTCTCTTTTTCCAAAGAATTTTTGGAAACCTCCTGGCCTTTTGCTGAAAAGCGCTCCAGATCCAACTGGCTCATGCCCAAAACCATCTGGCTCATGGCCGAGATCGTCTGCTCAAGGGACGTCTGCAGCTCCAGGTAGGATTTTTTATAGCTAGGGGACAGGTTGATCCAGGTGAAGTCGATGCGTATCTGCCTCAGCTTTTCGCTTCCTCGGTGGTGGAAGAGAAGCTCAATTTGTTCTTGAGAGCTATTTGATAGGTCGATTGCAAAAGAGGATTTTAAAGAGAGGCGATCTAAAAAAGAATGAAAAGATGTTCGATCGAATGCATCGGCGCTAGGGTTTTGCTGTAAAGTGACTTGGCTGGGGATGGAGTCAAAAACCTCTCGCCAAATTTTAGAGACCCCTTTTAAAGCCCGCTGCCCTTTTTCATCGAGAAGATAAAAGAGGGCGCTCTTCAGCTCCGTCGGCAGAGCCCCTAGCGGAAAGTGAGGGGCTCCATCTCTTAAAAAAGGGGGCACTTGATTCATCGCTTTTTTCCTATCAGCTATAGCGCACTAAATTTTTTGATCTGTTGCACTAGTTTTAAGGCACATCCGTGAGTTGGACAGCGATGATGGTGATATTATCTAAGCTTAATCCCTGGTAGAGCGCTTTTTGCTGCAGCTCTTTGGCGAAATTGCTCCCCTCCGCCCATTCAAAGCGATCGAAAGTGGCGGCGATATCGCTGATGGAGCAGTAATCGTAGAGGCCATCGCAGGCGAGCAACAGATAATCGCCCCCTTTCAAGCCATGCATGGTCACTTTGGGACGGCAGGAGATGAGCGCTCCGGCCTTGGCATCGCCAATCGAGCGGCTCACTTTTAAGCCGCGCACGCGCTCTCTGGCCAGTTCGTAGGGGCTGATCGGCCGCCCTTTGATCTTCTGGTAGCGCTGCTGTTCTCTTTCTGAGTGCCAGTCGAGTTTTAAAGAGAGGGGCGCCCAGGCTATTGTATTGTCTCTTTTACGTAGGTGATAAGCGAGGGAATCGCCGATGGTCGCCGTATAGACAAAGTCTTGCCGAATCAGGCAGACCACTGCTGTCGATCCTCCCGTTTGGCCATTTGGCAACGCTCTTGCTTCTTGGTTGAGCCGCTTAGCTGTGGTCTGAAAGGCTTCAAAGGGGTCGTTGTCCTTGCTTTTCAGCTCCTCTTGCAGGGTGTGCACGAGCGAGTTTTTTAAAAATTCGGCAATGCTGCCTTGATCGGAGTGCCCGTCAAAGATGGCCAGGATGACATCGCCGTCATCGGTATAGGTGATGAGATGGCGATTTTCCATCAGCGGGCGGCGCCCTTGGCAGCTCGACTCATGGATATTGAGAAAGAAGCGATGGGTCTTTAGGTAGGACGTTTTTTCAAAGGATTGGTTGGAGAAGATGAAGCGGTTTTTTCCCGTCAGCTGTTTGGGACCGGTTTGTTTGACTGCTAATCGAGCTGTGTAGCGCATTTCCCTCTCGCTTGGCGTCCAGAGGTTTTTTAAATCGATTTCCGGAGCTTTCAGCGACCAGCTGGGGTTAAAGTTGGCTAAGGACTCATCGAGATAGCGCAACAGGCTCCAAGAGGCGATCATGGCGTTGTAGCGGCGCACGCGCTCGTTGTGCGCTTCTGCGTATTGGCGAAAGAATTGAATGAATCGGTACTCTTTCGGCAAGCAGCAGCATGCTTTCAATTTCTCATTGACCCATAGGGATATCGAAGACAGGGTAGAGCGCGCTTCGCTATAATGGGAAATGGGCATGAGCCGCAAGCCCTCATTTTCTGGGCTCTTGGTATCGGAAGAGTGAAGAGGGCCCACTGATAGTTCTAGAGGCGATCCGTTTTCCTTGGCTTTTTCGGCGATCGAAAAATTCGCCTCGTAAAATTCTCTTAAAAAATGAATCGAGCTGGTTCGATAGATTTTTTGCGGGTTGGGAAGACACCGTGGCATAGCTACCTCAGACGATTGTTTTTAAGCCCATACAATCAAGTTGCCACCGATTTCCTTTTCAAGCTTGAACTTTCAGGCCATTTGCAACATGCATTTTGCCTCGGCATACAAGAGATAAAGGATTTAGCTTCAATGGTCTTTACTTCATGTCGCCTAAAATTTCAATTCTGAATCAGGTCAGCAACTTGAGTTTTAAATGGCCACTCTTAAGAAAAACTTCAGTTAGATGGCGCATTTGGCTTTTTTGGGCTTTGACTGGTTCTTGGATATGCTTATTATTGATTATAGGGAACAATTCAAGGCCTCTCGGTTAGCCACTTTTGCATATTTACTGCAAAGGTCGCTCCTAATTCTCTCTTTAGCAACCCATTATAATTCTCTCTCGCTTTTAAGATCAAACCTAACTTGCCTTTTGCTCTTGAGAAACGAGAGGTTGGATGGCTCTTTGTCGATTAGCCATAAAGGATTAGCTAGCTCTCAGTTTGTTTTCAGGGGGCTTTGCCTCTTTTAGATCGGCATATTCTGGCCGCAGATATTTGCCCCTCTTTTCTAAGAATCGCTGCCGCCTGGCCGCATGCAGATGTTTGAGCGCCTTTAAAGATTGCTTGCCCTCGATCAGCTGATAGACAGCATCGGTGCCGTTGACTTTGTTGAACATCTCCTTGCGATGGATGGAGCTTTTTAGCGCTTGGGCAAATTTTTCGGGATAGAGCGCTTTCAACCCTTCAATGATGGCATACTGGGTTTGCACTGGCCGGTAGATCGCCGGATCTTTGACAAACAAAAGCACCCCTTGGCAAGCCTCTTTGGCAAAGCGCCCAAAGAAAGGCTGGTAGTGAAAGGGCTCAAAGGAGATTCCTGGCAGCTTGAGCTGGTTGAGAAAAGAGGCTAGCGCCAGCGCGTCAATCCATGGCGCCCCAATCACTTTAAAGGGGAGGGTGTAGCCGACGCCAATGCTGACCATATTCAGCTCTCCCAAAAGCCCTGTCATCGGATAGTAAAGAGGGGTGTCTCCGGTCGGAATTTGCGGGCTAGAGGGAAACCAGAGCAGGCCCGTCTCTAAAAAAGTCATCGATCGCCGCCACCCTTGCATGGGGACGACTGTCAAATGGCAGCCAATCTGATACTCGCGATTAAAAAACTCGGAGAGCTCTCCAATGGTCATGCCATGGCAGTAGGGCACATCGATATAGCCGACAAAAGAGCGCCATTTGGCATCGAGGCAGGGCCCGTCCACAACCACGCCGTTGATCGGATTGGGCCGGTCGAGCACCCAAACTTGAATGTTTAATTTGGCCGCCTCCTCCATAGTATAAAATAGCGTAGAGATAAAGGTGTAAGAGCGGCAGCCGATGTCTTGGATGTCATAGACTAAGATGTCGACCCCTTTTAACATCTCTTTTGTCGGACGCCGCGTCTCTCCATGTAGGCTGAAGATGGGCAGCCCATCGGGGTCTTTTTCATGCTTCACCTTTTCAGAAGCGTGGCTTTTGCCTTGCAGCCCATGCTCTGGGGCAAAGAGAGCGACCAGCTGGTAGCCGCCGGCCTTTTGATGCCGCTTAAATAAGTCCACCGACCACTCCATCTGGGTGGAGACGGCGCTCTGATTGGTCAGCAAGCCGACGCGCTTGCCTTTCAGCTGCTGGAAAACGGCGCTTTGGTTGAATAGCACTTCCAAGCCCGGCTTGACCCCTTCAGCCTCTTGGGCTTGAAGGGAAGACCCCGCAAACAATAGGAAAAGGGCAGTCAGCAAGAGAGAGGGAAACAGCTTTTGGGACATAAATGAGCTTTGCCTCTTAAGTTAAAAAATGATACGCTTTTACTTGATAATCAAAGGCTTGGCATAGGAAATGGCACTCAGGGGATCTTTGAAAATTAAAAATTCTATAACTAGTGATTGAAATATTTCCATAACATATTCTATATGATTGGATCTTTTAATCCATAGGTGACAACGTAGAACAAGTTAAAGGTGAGACTAGTTTAAAGAAACGAGGTATTTTTTGCCTCCGACGCTCTCTTCAACCGAAAACGATGCTTATACT
>JARBTN010000041.1 GCA_029240195.1 Chlamydiales bacterium | reverse complement strand
CTCATCTAATTCTCAAAGAGGGGAGAGCTCCTCCCCTTTTCTCTCATTCCCATCAAGCCGCCTATTCTCTCAGGCAAATCTTTTAGACTTTATACCTAACCCCCTTCTTTTATCTAATAATCCCGCACTCAGTTAATTTAAAAAAATAATTAATAATGCAAAAATTATTTTATTTTATATTAAATATAGTATAATAAAATTAAATATCACATAAAATAAAAACCATTAGGTGCTTGACATGAGTATTGAACGCGCTGGCATGAGAGGTGGCGATATTACGCCAATGGAGCTCAATCAACCTTCAACGACCTCAGCGAGCAGCAGAGGGAGGGTTTATAGCTCTGGAGTAGAGGGGAGCGCAGGGGAAAAGAAAAGCGGCATAGCCCGCCGCCTATCGGGGATATTCACAAGCTTACTGAGGCGGAGCAGCGGATCTGAAAACTCATTAGGAAACTCATTAGGAAACTCATCAGGAAGCTCGGCAAGCAGGGCTTCAGCAAAATTCAGCAGCACCCATCAAACAGCAAACTGGACCGCTTCTTCTGGAGCCAAAAGAAACTCTACACCTGTCCACCTCATCCCTCCTCCCCCTTTAAAGCTTCCTCCAACAGCTCATAGAGAGGCAGCAGCGAGCGCTGCCTCGCCGCCAGAAAATTTTAAAGAAAGCGCAAGACCGGTCAGCACCTCAATTCCTTTAGAGCAGCGCACGGCTGCAAAAGAAGAAAGACTGGTGCGCCAAGCGATGAGAAAATCAGCCCCGCCAAACTTGCCTGATAGCCAGCCAGAAGCGTCTCCAGCAAAAGCCGCAGCCCATAAGACAGAGACCCTCTTTGCCAAAAAATTCAACATTCCAACAAAAGCGGCCAAGACAGAGGCTGAGTACCAAAATCTATTATCCAGCAAGCAGCAAGAGCGGCTCGTGCGCCAAGAGATGAAAAGGCAATCAAAATCTTCTCCAGAAACTTCTGATGCGCCGCCTCCTCTCCCTCCTCGATCGCCACTAGATTCTGAACCGTCACGAGATTCTGCACCACCTCCTCTCCCTTATCGGCCGCCAGAAACGTCCGAAATACAAGCAAAGAGTGAGCAACCCGCTGAAAAAGCCTCCGCAGACAACTTGGCGGATGCCCCTGCAGACAACCTGACAGAAATTTTGAAAAAAGGACTTGCCAACAGACGCTTCTCCTCAGGAGAAGATGAGGACTGGGATCAAGAAGAAGAAGAAGAAGAAGACTGGGACCAATTTGAAATGCCGGCCCAGGCGCAAAGAGAGGCGCCCCCCACTCCACCTCCCACCTTTAATAACGATCTGCTGAGGCGGGCAAGAGAAAAGTAGAGTCTTCCATTAACAGCGCCCAACCCATCTCTTGTAGGGTTGGGCATCTGTGACACGTACACGGCAATCAAACTTTTCGTGAGCAAAAGGCGCAAGAGAGCTTGGAGCTTGCGCTCTTCATTTTTTTAAAAAGGGGGCAAAGGCAAAAAAGCAGCTCATGCCGCCGATGAAGGAAAAAAAGGACAGTTGAAAGGCGTTTTTAAGGCAGCTCCAGCTCATTTGAAAGAATTGGCGGCAGGGTTCTTGAGTCATCTCGACCATTTTCTTTGATTGAGCGGCCGCCTCTTGCGAGGCAAATGACTGCAAAGCCGCCGATTCCCAAAGCTCTTTGGAAGCCACAAGAAATTCTTGCCACCCCCCTTCAATGATCGCCCAATAGTGGTGCCAAACGCTCCAGTAGTAGAGAGCCGGGATGCTAAACGTCTGATAAAAAAAGGACAAGCTACCTATCAAAAGGGACAGTAAAAGCGCTCCTCGCAACGCTTGAGTGGCCATTGGCAACGGCTGCGGCGGATGAAGCATGCGAAGTCGCTCTCGAGAGGCTCGCAGCAATCTGTATATTCTGGCCCGTTTCATTTTCCTGATCTCGCTTATTATATTTTATCTCTAAAAAGATAAGCTTGCTTTTTTAAAATGTCAAAAAGCTTTCTTTTAATTTTTAAATTCCCAAATTAGCTCATTCTCAGACTGAAGCAAGCTCTATTCCAAATAAATTTCTACTGTAAAAACATTTTTAAAAAAGCGGAATTTAAGGCGCATTTGCGAGCTTTGCTAGAGCTTTGCGCCAAGCCTCCCTTGAAACTTTAGCAGAGAAACGCCCCCCTCTCTAGAGGAAAGTGATTGCATGGGGCTGGGAGATTTGTTATGGTGTTAAGGTTTATTCATTCTTTTTTTCCTCAATTAGAGGGAAAAAGTGGCTGCAATCAATCGTTAACAAAAGAGGCGCATCGATGTCGGGGATGCTTGAATTTGAAAATATTTCCAAAAAATTTGGCAATGTTCAGGCTCTAGATCAAGTTTCCTTTTCTATCCAAGAGGGGCAATTTTTCTCGCTGCTCGGCCCCAGCGGCTGCGGCAAGACCACCCTCTTGCGCATCGTGGCGGGTTTCGATATGCCAGACAGCGGGCGCGTTTTATTAGGGGGGCAAGACATCACCCATTTGCCGCCTAATAAACGGCCAGTGAACACCGTCTTTCAAAACTATGCCCTCTTTCCGCACCTCTCTGTCTTTGAAAATATTGCCTTTGGGTTGAGAGTGCAGGGCCTGCCGAAGAGAGAGATCGAATTTGAAGTGGAGAAGATGCTGCGCCTCATTCAAATGGAAGATCAGTCACATAAGCGCCCCGACCAAATCAGCGGCGGACAAAAGCAACGGGTCGCCATCGCCAGAGCGCTCATCAATAAACCCAAAGTGCTGGTGTTGGATGAGCCTTTGGCCGCTCTCGATTTGAAGCTTAGACAAAAGATGCTGCTCGAGCTGGACCTGATCCATGATGAAGTGGGCATCACGTTTTTATTTGTCACGCACGATCAAACAGAAGCGATGGCTGTCAGCGATAAGATTGCCGTCATGCACCACGGCAAGGTGGAGCAAATTGGGGCGCCTGCTGAGCTTTATGAGGCGCCGAAAAGCAGCTTTGTAGCGGCCTTCATCGGCGACACCAATTTCTTAGATGGGCGCGTCTTAGAAAAAGTGGCCGCTGACCATAGCTTAATCTCTTTAGAAGGGTTTCCCAATATCCTCTGCTACAACGACAAGCAATTGTCGGTCGGCGACTTTGTCCACCTCAGCATCCGTCCGGAAAAGATCCACATCGCCCATGAAAAGCCCGAGCTAAACAACAAATATAATAGCTTTCCCGCTGTCGTCGAAGACATTGTCTATCACGGCGACCATACCAAGTATTGGGTGCGCTCCCACGACTATCGGCTGGCCGTGCTCAAACACCACAGCCGCTTTTTACTCGATGAGAAGCCGATCAATTGGAATGACAAAGTCTGGATCCAATGGCACGCCGATGACGGCTTCATGCTGGAAAGGTATAGCGCATCCGATGAACAACTGACCGAACTGCCCCCTGAAAAGGTGGGCGAGGCCACTTTTGAATAGGAGTGAATGGATGAGACGCTCAAGATATGTAGAAGAGCTCTTGATGACAGTGCCCTCTTTAGCTTGGCTTTTGCTTTTCTTTTGCCTGCCGACGCTGATCATCTTTGCCATTGCCTTCAAACCGTCTGACTACTACGGTCATATTGGCAATGGCTGGACGCTTAGCGTGGTGCAAGACCTGTTTCACAAGCCCTACACTTCGATCATCTGGCGCACCTTCTGGATCAGCTTGACCTCGACAGTGATCTGCCTGCTCGTTGCCATCCCCATGGCCTACTACATCTCGCGGCTGCCCAAAAACAGGCAGCAGACGATGCTGCTACTGACCGTCGTTCCCTTTTGGACCAGCTTTTTAGTGCGCATCTTTGCTTGGAAGCTGCTGCTGCATCCGGAAGGGTCCTTAAAAAAGGGGCTCATTGCCCTATCCATCATTGAACCCGAAACATCCCTCCTCTACCATGCAGGGGCGGTTTTGCTGGTGACCGTCTACACCTACCTGCCTTTTGCCGTACTGCCCATCTACGCGGCCACCTCTAAATTCAACTACCAATTGATCGAAGCGGCCTTAGATCTCGGCGCCACCCGCCTCAGGGCTTTTATCAAAGTCTTTTTGCCTGGCATCAGCCAAGGGGTGGTCACCGCTTTTTTAATGGTCTTCATCCCCATCTCGGGCTCTTATGTCATTCCTGATGTGGTGGGAGGAACAGACAGCGAGATGATCGGCAATAAAATTGCCCAAAGGACATTCATCGACCGCAATTTGCCAGAGGCTAGCGCCCTTTCAGCGCTCTTAGCGCTCACCTTTTTAATCCCCCTCATCTTATTCACCTGGTTCAATTGGCGCAAAAAACGCCTGAAAGGAGCGCGCGCATGAAAAATCGCTTTTCAATGTCCATCACAGCCCTTGCTCTCGCCTTTCTCTATCTGCCCATCATCATCTTGATCATCTCCTCCTTTAATGAATCGCGCTTTGGCGGAGGATTTGGCAACTTCTCTCTTAAATGGTATAGCCAGCTTTTTCAAGAAAGGGCCATTTGGAAGGCCCTCTCTAACTCGCTCATCATCGCCATCAGCGCAACAGCCGCCTCGACTATCTTAGGCACGCTGGCAGCTTTGGCCCTCTTTCGCTTTCAAACAAGCCGCTTACAAAAAGCGCACATCGCCCTCATCTACACGCCGCTGGTCATCCCCGACATCTTGATGGGAATCAGCTTGCTGCTCTTTTTCATGCTGCTCAATATTTCCCTTGGGCTATTCACCATCTTCATTGCCCACACCACGTTTTGCCTGAGCTACGTCACCATGGTGGTCTTGTCTCGCCTGCAAAACCTCGATTTTTCTGTGGTGGAAGCGGCGCAAGACCTCGGAGCCAACTGGTGGATTGTGCTCAAGCGCGTGCTCATCCCAATCTTGATGCCGGGCATTGGAGCCAGCGCTCTTCTAGCCTTCACCATGTCGCTTGATGACTTTATCATCACTTTTTTTGTCTCAGGCCCCGGTTCCACCACGCTACCTATCTACGTCTACAGCATGATTAAATTTGGCAGCCCCCCTCTGATCAACGCCCTGTCAGCGCTTTTGCTCGTCGTCACCTTTGCCATCGTCTGGGTCTCGCAGCGCCTCACCAAGGAGAATTAACGCATGAAACGCCTTTCCTTTCTATCTATGATCTTCCTTTGGGCCAGCACCTGTTTAGTCAGCTGCTCCAAAAATGAGCGGCAGCTGCACCTTTACTGCTGGAGCAGCTACATCAAGCCCGAGCTCATCGAGCGCTTTGAGCAAGAATTCGATTGCCAGGTGATCCTCGACACCTTTGACTCCAATGAGTCGATGTATACCAAGCTGCGCATCGGCCACTCTGGCTATGACATCATCGTGCCCAGCAGCTATTTTATCCCCTTGTTAGAATCGCAAAACTTGCTTGAGCCGATCGACTGGGAAAAAGTGCCCAATGCCCAGCACCTCGACCGCAACTGGCTCGCCTCCTACAACATCAGTGCTACCGATAAAAGCATGCCCTATATGATGAGCATCACAGGCTTAGCCTACCGCAAAGACAAGCTCAGCCTCATCACCCCCTCTTGGAGAATGTTGGAAAGGCGCGACCTAAAAGGGCGGATGACCATGCTCAACGACATTCGCGAAGTCTTTGGCGCCGCTTTGAAAGCGCTAGGATTTAGCGCCAACACATTGGATGAGGCGGAAATCAAACAGGCGGAAAACCTGATTATCAGCTGGAAGGCAAATTTGGCTAAATTTGAAAGCGAGCAGTATAAGAATGGCGTGGCCAGCGCTGAATACTTGCTAGTGCAAGGCTATAGCGGCGATATTTTGCAGGTGATGGAAGAAAATGAAGAGGTGCAGTTTCTCATCCCTCTTGAAGGGACAACCATCTCTTGCGACCATCTGGTCATTCCAAAAGGCGCGCCGCAAAAAGAGCTGGCCGAAGCTTTTCTCAACTTCCTCTACGACCCAGAAGTGGCCGCTGAGAACATGGAATATTTGCGCTACTTCAGCCCTAACCAAGCCGCTTACCCCCTGCTTAACGAGGCGCTAAAGAACAGCCCGTCCTTCTTTTTGCCCAAATTTTTAGATGACAAGTCAGAAGTGATCGAAGACATCGGCCCCCATATCCTCAAATACAGTCGGGCCTGGGATCGGGTGAAAGCGGCTTTATAGCCTTCCACCTCATCGGTTTGGGGTCGACCTATTCCTTAGGTTGTAAAATACCTGGGGCTTTTCCCCTTTTTTAAAGCAAATTTTAATATAGATAAAAACTAAAAAAGTGCTATACGCATTCTTCTTCCCAGCTAAAAGCCTAAAGAGAGCCCTTTGGCTGGAAAGAAGATGAGAATTAAAAATAGAGATCACCCTCATTGGAAGAGAAAGGTTAAAAAAAATGGCTTACCACGCACTCTTTGCTCTGATCATTTACTTTGCCATCGTCTTGGTAATTGCCTGGAGGTCGCACCAGAAAATCACCTCAGAGGGACAATTTGTCCTGGGCGACCGCTCTCTCAACTTTTGGGTGACCGCTATTTCAGCGCACGCCAGCGATATGAGCGGATGGCTCTTCATGGGCCTGCCTGCTGCCATCTTCACCCAAGGCCCCTCCGGCGCTTGGATTTGCGTCAGCTTAATCCTCGGCATGTTTCTCAGCTGGCATTTCATTGCGCCGAGGCTGCGCGTCTTGAGCGAAGAAAAAAACTGCCTCACCCTCTCCACCTTCTTTGAAAAGCGCTTTGACGACGACTCCGGGGCTATCCGGTTGATCAGCGCCATCTTCTCTATCGGCTTTTTAAGCTATTACCTAGCCGTCGGCATGATGACCATGGGCTTTTTGACCGAGTCGCTCTTTGAAATCCCCTACAATCAAGGCATTTTAGCGGCGGGTTTTGTCATCGTCCTTTACACCTATTATGGCGGCTACCTGACCATTGCCTGGACAGACCTCTTTCAAGGGCTATTCCTCCTCTTTGCCGTCATCTTAGTGCCAGTACTTGCTTACCAAAAGACTGGGGGCCTCAGCCAAATTCAAGAAATTGCCCTGGCAAAAGACATTTCCCTAAGCCTACATACTGAAAGCTCCATGGGCTGGATTGATATCTTGTTCACCGTCATCGCTTGGGCGCCAGGCTACTTTGGCATGCCCCACATCCTCATCAAATTCATGGGCCTCAAAAACCCCTTGGAGATGAATAAGTGCAAGTACCTCGGCCTGTCTTGGCAAACCCTCGCCCTATCGGCCGCAGCCTGCACAGGCTTTGTCGGCATCGCCTACTTTCCAAATGGCATCTCCCATTCGGAGCTGATCTTCATCGAGATGACCAAGCAGCTATTTCCAGCGTTTGTCGCAAGCTTCATCCTGTGCGCTATCTTAGCGGCCGTCATGTCGACCATGGATGCGCAAATTCTGGTCGTCGCCTCCGTATTGAGCGAAGATATCTATAAAAAGTTCATCCGCAAGAGAGCAACGTCTGAAGATATGCTCCTCTGCTCCAGAGTCAGCATCCTCTTCATCTCAGCTTTGGCCATCTTTTTAGCTTGGGAAAAGAACACCACCATCATGGACGCCACCCACTACGCCTGGTCGGGCCTGGGCTGTTCCTATGGGCCGCTGCTGATTGCCAGCCTCTACATGAGGCATGCCAACCGCTACGGCGCCATTGCCGGCATGCTCTCCGGCGGGCTGATTGCCGCCATCTGGCCAACTTTCAATGCCGCTATGTGGCCCTTGTTTAAAGTTCCAGCTATGCTGCCGGGCTTTCTCTCAAGCCTTGCTTGCATCATCTTAGTTTCAAAGCTCACGGCCTTAAAAAAGTGCGTCGCTAGGGGCGCTGCCTGAAAGAGGCAGCTCCGGGCGCGGGCTTGGGCTTCAAGCACCCCGGAGCTTTCTTAATTGAAAACCCGGCCTCTTTTGCCTTTTCTTTTAAAAGCTAAAGGCTTGGCTCTCCTTGCGACCTTCTCCAATTATCCTTCCAATAAAAATCCCCCTGCGCTCATCCCTAAAAACGTTCCTTCAAGAAACCTCTTGGAGCTCTATAAATAGCTGCAATTTCATTAATATGTTTAATTAATCAAAAGGCAGAGCTAATCAAGAGTTAGCAGCCAAGAATAATTATACAAAAAATTTGACTTAATCGAATTCACTCATATAATTGATGCAAAAAAATAGCTCTCTATAAAAAAAGGGACCATAAATGAGCATTCAAGAAATGAGCATCCAAGAAATGAGCACCCTAAGAATATTAACCATAATTACAGGCATTTCAGCCGCAGGCCCTATTATGGCCATGGGCCAACTCGCAAAGCGCGCTATAAAAGTGATTAAAGGTTCAAGCTTTAAGATTGCGCAAGGTTTTGTATACACGGCACATAAGCTGTTCCAAGCGAGCCAAAAAATTTGGAAACAAAAGGAAGCGGATCCCTCCTTTGCTCCCAATAAGGGGCGCCTTTTTAATTTGCAGAAACGACTTGGCCAGAAAAGCCAAAGCGCTTTTAAAGGGACCACTAAAAATCTACTCTCTCTCATGATCCTAGCCATTCCTTTGATCGGCAATGGATATACAGCCTATAGAATAGCAAGCGACTTGATGCATAACAAAGTGTAATACCAAAAGACCCGAAGCTGCATCTTTTCATATCAGGCCTCTACCTTGAAAGGCAGAGAGGCGCTGGAGAGAATTTGTACAAAGCCCTTGAAGTTTGACAGCCCTCCAAATCAGCAAAAAGAGTGCTTTCCACCAAAAGTTTTGGCCCTCAAGGGAATGAGGATATTTCAGAAAAAATGGCCAACTTAATTGTGAGATATGCCCTTTTTTGCTAGAATAACCGTAATTCAAAAGTCCACGCCATCGCTCTTTTTGAAAAGATGCCACTGAAGATCAGGCGTCCTTAAAGGGCAATTCGATGGCGTGAAATATTTTGAAAACCAGGGAATTAAGGGGAAAAACGACTCATGCCAGACCAAGATAAGTTCACCTACGAAGCCGGCGGCCGGACCTTTGTACTCGATGCAAAACAAGCCAAAGAAGCTTTTGAAGCTAAGCGCGTCATCAATGGCCGCAACAGCTCTGAATTTAACGTGATGCCCCTCAAATACAAATGGGCCTACGAACTTTACCGCGACATGGAAGCCAACCACTGGCTCCCTCAAGAAGTGCCCATGTATGACGATATCCAGCAGTGGGAAGACACCCGCGTCTTAAATGAGCGCGAGCGCCACATCATCCGCCTCGGCATCGGCTATTTTTGCTCAGCAGAAGGGATCGTCGGCGATTGCCAGCAGACGATCATCCGCGAGAACTTGTCGGCCCCTGAGCTAAAGATGGCCGTCGGTCGCCATGTGCAAGAGGAAAATATCCATACCGAATCGCTCCTCTATATGATCTCCTCTTTGAGAGTCAACCCTCATGAAGTGTCAGCGCTCTTTCTCTCTCTCCCCTCTGTGATTGAGAAAAACCACTTGATCACCAAAGAATTGCCTCAGCTGCGCCGCTCTTTGGACTTAACAGACACACTCAATAAACAGCTCTTTGCCAAGACCATCTTCGGCATCACCCAGATTATGGAGGGAACCCAGTTCTTCGGCCTATTCCTCCCAATCTTGCACCTACACCGCAACGGCAAGATGCCCGGCATCGGACAGATGTTCCGCTACACCCTGCGCGATGAATCCAACCACATCGAGCTCGGGCGCCAGCTTTTCTTGAGCTTGATCGAAGAAAACCCTGACATCTTAACCCCAGAGTTTAAAGCAGAGCTTGTCGAATTCATGCGCCAAGGCGTCGCTGCCGAAGTCAAATTCGTAGAAGACCTGCTGCCAGAGCCGATTGCTGGATTGACGCCGGATGACTTAAAGCGCTTTGTCAGCTACAACGGCAACCGCCGCTTGATGGGCCTCGGCTGGGATCCGATTGCCGATGAAAAAGGGGAGATTATTTTAGACAACCCATTCCCTTGGGCTGCCGAAATCATCTACTTGAAAAAGAATGAAAACTTCTTTGAGACCCGCGTCACCGAATACGGCAAAGTCTCTTCGCTGCAAGAAGCTAAGACCGAGTCCGACCTCTTTGAAGGCATCTCCATCTAGAGCGCGATATAAAAGCCTAAAGGCGCTTTGACCCCCTTTTTTTTGAGAGGGCTCAAAGCGCTGCAGTTTTTCCTTTTAAAAAAGCGCCTAAAGCGCCTATCCTCGAAAAAATCAAAATTAAGACGACGACGGAGCCATGCTTAAAATAAGGGCAAGGTAAGCCTCCCCTCTCGTCGAAAAAATCTATACCAGCTAAAGCTAAAAGGGTCTTTATGGCGTTAACAGTTCAAGATATTCGCGTTTATGTAGAAACCCCTAAATCCTTAAAACCACAACTCCCTTGGGCAGAGCTCCTTCTCAACCTCATCATCCCCTCCGGACTGCCCAAAGTCAAAACATCTGATGGCGTCGTCGCCTGCCAACCGGAAAAGCTGCTCCGAGCTGTCGGCGCTGCCATCACTGACGAAAGACTCGCTCAAGGCGCAACGCAAGCAAGCCACATCTTCACAGCCCAAAACAAATTTGTCGTCGTCAGCACTGTCAACCGCGTCTTGCTAAAACTCAGCTCGCAAGGCAAAGACGTCATCGACAGCGAAGAAGTGCATGAGATTGTCGAAGACTCTCTCGGAGAAGAAGGCGAACCGCTGGCAGCTAAAGGCTACTTGCTCTACCGCACCCAAAAGCAGCGGCGGCACCGCGCCTCCGAGCGCCTGGCCGTGATCCGCCGCAACGGAAAGAAAGTCGACTGGAACAGCGAAAAAATTTACGCCGCCGTCAACAAAGGGTTTTTAGCCGACTACATCCACAGCGGGCAAGAGCCTTCTGAAGCGACGCTGCAAGAAATAGGCGAAAAAGCCAAGCAGGTCACCCAGCAGGTCATCCATGAAGTCATGGGCCTGAATCGGGAAGTGATCCACATTGAAGAGATCCAAGACGAGATTGAAAAGTCGCTTTGGAAGATGGGCTACCAAGATGCCGCGCGCAAATACATTGCCTACCGCGCCGAGCGGGCCCGCTTGAGAAAGCTGCGCCAAGAAGAGGAAGAGCGCGCCTTTTTGCCCGGCATGGTCACTCCCGACCTCCTAGCTCGCGTCGACTTTGCCTCGATTGACTTAGACTTGCCCTTAAGCCGGCAAGAGCTGACTAAAAGGCTCTCTTACTCGACCAGCGCTACCCTCTCTCCTGTCGACACAGTCAATACCATCTTGCTCAATGCCCGCCAGCTGATCGAGCTCGATCCCGAGTTTCGCTTCTTTGCCGGCCGCATCCTCTTGACATACATCTACGAAGAAGTGCTCCCCTGGAAGATCTCCGATGGCATTGGGCAGCTGAAAAAGGCGCACGAAGAAGCCTTTGTGCACTACCTCAACCGCGGCATCGAGCTGGAGATTTTGAGCCCCGAGCTGAAAAACTTCAATCTAGCAGCCATCTCCAAGCAGTTGAACCCAATGGCAGACTTGCAGTTTGACTTTTTGGGCATTCACACCCTCTACGACCGCTACCTCATTCACGAGCGCCAGCCGGAAGAGTCGTTGGACACTGTCATCCTCAACAAGCAGGGCAAAAAGCGGATCGAGACTCCCCAGTTCATGTGGATGCGCGTGGCCATGGGGCTAGCCTACAATGAAAAGGAAAAAGAAGACGCTGTCCTCAACTTCTACGGGCTCTACACGAGTAAGCGCTTTTGCTCTTCGACGCCGACCCTCTTCAACTCGGGAACAAAACGCCCGCAGCTCTCCTCTTGCTATGGGCTGACCTCAGGCGATGAAATCTCCGACATCAAGACCGACAAAGAAGGCAACAGCTACCCCGTCGGCATCTTTGGCACGTTCACCAACTGCGCGCAGCTCTCCAAATACTCGGGCGGGCTCGGCGTCGACTTCACCTCCGTCCGCGGCATGGGATCGCACATCAAGGGAACCAACGGCGAGAGCCTCGGCATCATCCCCTTCTTGAAGATCATGAACGACACGGCCATCGCTGTCAACCAAGGGGGCAAGCGACGCGGCGTCGTCTGCACGTATCTAGAGAGCTGGCATAACGACATCGAAGAGTTCTTAGAGCTGCGCAAAAACACCGGTGATGACAGACGCCGCACGCACGACATGCACACGGCCAACTGGATCCCCGACCTGTTCATCAAACGAGCCATTCGCGGCGAACAGTGGACGCTCTTTCGCACTAATGAAGTGCCAGGCCTGCATGAAAGCTTTGGCAAGAAGTTTGAAGACCTCTACCACCACTATGAAAAGATGGCGGAAGAGGGCAAGATCTACGGCCGCAAAGTGCGCGCAGCCCAGCTCTGGAAGAAGATGCTGAACGCCCTCTTTGAGACGGGCCATCCTTGGATCACCTTCAAAGATCCTTGCAACATCCGATCCCCGCAAGACCACGTCGGCGTCATCCATAACTCCAACCTCTGCACAGAGATTACGCTAAACAACTCCGATGATGAGCACTTCGTCTGCAACTTAGGCTCGCTGAACTTGGCAACCTTTGTCAAAGAAGATGGCAAAATCGACTTCGACGACCTTGCCCGCACCATTCAAGTGGCAGTCCGCATGCTCGACAACGTCGTCGACATCAACTTCTACCCCACCATCCCGGCTAAAAACGCCAACATGCGCCACCGCCCCGTCGGACTTGGCCTGATGGGATGGCAAGATGTGCTGCACAAGAAGCGGATTCCCTTTGAGTCGGATGCCATGGTCACCTTAGCCGACGAGCTTATGGAGTTCATCGCCTGGAATGCCTACTCGGCATCTTGCCAGCTGGCCAAAGAGAGGGGCGCCTACCCCACGTTTAAAGGGTCGAAATGGGACCGCGGAATGATGCCTTTGGACACTTTGCAGCTGCTCGACCAAGAGCGCGGCAGCCCCGTCGACGTCAACCGCTCCTCCAAGATGCCTTGGGATGAGCTTAGACAACAAATTGCCCGCTTTGGCATGAGAAACTCAAACGTCTTGGCCATTGCCCCGACAGCCACGATTTCCAACATCTTTGGCTGCTCGGCATGCATCGAACCGGTCTACCGCCACATCTACACCAAGTCAAACCTCTCCGGAGAGTTCACTTGGATCACCCCCGCCCTCGTCGAAGCGCTGAAAAAGCGCAAACTCTGGGGCAAAGAGATGCTCGAAGACCTCAAATACTACAAAGGGGAGCTCGACTCCATCGACTACCTGCCAGAAGATTTGAAGCGCGAGTTTAAAACGGCCTTTAAGATGGATCAGATTTGGCTGATCAAAGGCTCGGCTGTGAGACAAAAGTGGATCGACCAGGCGCAATCGATCAACTTATTCTTAGACAAGCCCGATGAGAAGAAGATCTCCCTTCTCTACCTCAAAGCTTGGATGATGGGCCTCAAGACAACCTACTACCTCAAAAACAAGTCGGCGTCCGACATCGAAGATGCCAGCCTAGATATCAAGCGCAAAGCGCGCGAGATGGGCGTAATTGCCGAAGAGGCCAGAGAAGCCTCTGAGGAGATCAAAGCTTGCCGCATCGACGACCCCGAATGCGAAGCCTGCCAATAGAGGGCCGATTTTCTAGATGGGCGCTCAGCCCTTTTTGGAACACAGCTCCAAAAAAAAGCCCTTTTCTTTGTATCAACAAAGAAAAGGGCTTTTTTTATGATTAGGAGGCGTTTTTGGGAGCTGCTTGCAGCCCTTAAAAAAACAGCCTTAGCTCTAGCTCCGAAAGAGCGCAAGAACTTCAGAGCGCCGGAGCAAGAAACTGAGCAATCTCCTCTTTTAAAGAGAGCAAAGGCTCAAAAGAAGTTATTGTTTCGCGCGTGAAAGGGCAGGTAAAGGACTCTTGATTCCCTTTTAAGGATTGGAGAGCCGACTCATCCATTACATAGAAGTGGCCGCTAGACACACTATATCGGCATGGATTTTCCATAATCTCCAAGTTGATGGGACAAAGATAATGACCTGGAATTTCCCGTGCAGGCTCTATCTTCTGCTGCAGTGCTTTGAGGGACTGCTCCAAAGAGCGGAAAAGAGATGTGATTTCGCTTAAATCTTGCTCAAGCTCCTTTTTTTTCTGATCTAACAATTGATGGAGCTCCTCGCTCGTCTCTAAAGTCAAAGCTTGTTTAAATTGCCGCTCTAACAACTGCTCGGCCATCATCAAAGCGTTGGGCATCGAACGCACGATTTTTTCCCCTCTTTGAGCGAGCTCTTTTAGGCTCTCTTGATCTTTTGGCAAAGAGTGCGGCAACAAATATGCCTCTAAATCTTTTAAGAGAGCATTCATCTCCTCTTTAGAGGTTTTGATTGGGTTTAAACTAAAGCTCAGCCCTCCCCGCTCAATAAAATACTGCTTTTGCAGTAAAGTGCCCATGCCCAATAGATTGCACTGATAATTCTTCATCAATAAGGCATAGAATATTTCCTGATCGAGCAGAGGAATTACCGCCTGTTGCTGGAGTGGAGCCAGCCCTTCAAAATAGACGAGAATCAACTTTTTTAAGGCCGGTTCAAACGGGTTGACCATAGCTGCTGCCAAGAGGAAAGGAGCCATATAGGCCGTATCCTCTTGAAAGTTCTCTATATGTGCCTCTAACAACTCCGCATCGAGGTCACTTGCCTGTTGCATGGCATTTTCAAGAGAGGCTTCTGCCGAAATATGAGAACTTAAAGGGCCCCATAAAGAGAGCAGGCGTTCAAAGGCCGACACGGGCTCACCATTATCCATCCGCAAAGAAGCCCTTTCTTTTGTCAAAAACCCTTGGATTTGCTCCAAAGACAGTTGAGAAACAATTGCTTGAATGCGCGACGGCTTTAAGAGAGGCAAAGCATAGAGCTGCTCTTTAAAGAAAAGGCCGGCCTCCTCCCGTTCGGCT
This sequence comes from Chlamydiales bacterium, assembly GCA_029240195.1. Lineage (GTDB taxonomy): Bacteria > Chlamydiota > Chlamydiia > Chlamydiales > JARBTN01 > JARBTN01. The sequence continues at coordinate 4,887 of JARBTN010000041.1, read as the reverse complement.
AAGTAACTGGCCATGACCTCTGGAAAATCCTGGCAGAGTCGATACGTCAGATCGCTTTTACGTAAAACCAATCTCAATATCTCATCTCTCTGAGCTTTTTCTTGGAAGAAGCAGGCAAATTCAGAGGGCACAGGCCACCCGCCTAGAACCAGCTTGCCCATGATCTGCATCACCTTTTCCTGACTGATCAAGTCGCGCACATCGAGATTTCTTTCTTCCAAAATCTCTTTTAAAGCCTGCTTTAAATGTAAATTTTCGCTGGAGTAAATACTGCCAATGAAACTGATCCATTTAATTTTTTCTAGATCGAGTCTTCCCGGATGGGTCTTTTCAGCATCAAAAATGACCGTCAGCATTTGTTTAAACTGCTCAGTGGGATATTTTTTATGTAACAGTATCGATAGAGGATAGAGTCCTTTTTTATCTTTAATATAGGGAATATTCACAGTCATCAAATATAGAGCGACCTGAAACTGATCATATTTTAAAGCCTGGTGCAACGGCGAACTGATATCTTCTTGGGTGAACAGATCCAAGTCGTCTTGGAACTGCGCCAAAAAGATGACAATGGGCAAAGAGCCTTTTTGACACGCGTAATGCAATGGCGTAAACCCCCTATTATCTTCCAAATAGGTAGTCGCTCCTTTCTCGATCAGCCGCTCGACCAAGTCCAAATGGCCTTCTCGGCAGGCTATATGAAGAGGCGCTAAGCCGATAGAGCTTTTAGCATTCACCTGGGCTTGATGACTGTCGATGAGTTCAAGAGCTGCCTCTAAACAGCCCATTTGGCAGGCAATATGCAATGGAGTAAACCCGAGAGGGTCGGGCAAGTTGGCATTTGCCCCATTTTGCAGCAAACATTTAACCAGCTCTAGATGCCGATTTTGCAGGGCTAGATGAAGAGGTGTTGTTCCGCAGACATCTCTTGCATTGGGATCAATTTTTTTATTTTTAAGCAATGCAGCCGCCACTTCTACCATCCCTTCTTGACAGGCCACATGCAAAAAGTTTGATCGACTTAAATCCCAAGAAGACCTGGCTAACGCCTCAGCAAGCCGAATCGCAGCTTCCTTCAAGGAGCGGCTATTAGGGTTTTCTTTTGGTGTCTTCCAAAGAGCGACGACCAACCCTTGCGCCTTGGCTAGATGACTCTTAAATGACACTTGGCTGCATAAAAGATCAGTCATAGGTGAGTCTTTTAAATTAATCGCCTGCATCACGCACCTGGAGTAATCCTGAAAGTTCAAGGCCTGCAAATCCAGCATTCTTTGAACGACGCGCAGATTCCTCAAGGCTATAGCTAAGCAAAGAGGAGATTGAACTTTGAGAGCGTAATTTCTTTGAATCTGGAGGCTCATTGCGGTCTGCTGCGAAAAAGGAGCTTCTAAACGATATCTTTTCTCCAAAAGAGCATCGACCACCTGAGACCGTTGATAATAAAGAGCTAGGTAGAAAAAATAGGAGAGATTATTTTTTAGAAAAGAAACCTCGGGATTGCGGCAGAACTCCAGCGCTAATCCCTCCCATGGCTGGCTCAATATAAAGTCAAACAAATCAAAATGCAGATGATTGGCCTGAAATTTGAGCACTTTATCGATAGCTTCAGAATAGGCACCATTTTGAAAGAGGGGCGTGATTTCATCTTTTAGCTGGGAGGACAAAGTGATCACAGGATTAGGCATCTGCTGAGCCAAAGAGAGCCCTCGAGGACGGATATGCAGCCCGCCAGAAGGGGAAGAGACCGGTGCAAACAATTTAGAGCCTTGCACATAGATACTAGCGCTTCTTCTGCGCGCGCGCATTCCCAGCAAAGATAGGGTCGGAGGCGTGGCAACGCCTTCATTTTCCCGCGGATTTTCTTTATGCCTCTTCGCAGATTCTTCAAAGGTCTCAGAGGTCCCTAATTCCGCTTCCGCTTCCGCTTCCGCTTCATCTTCCTTCTCCCATTTTCTCTTAAGCGTTGAAGGGGCAGCAGAAGAAGATGATGAAGAAAGAGCCTCTTCAAAAAGAGGAGCTAGAACACGCCGGCTGTTGTCATGAGGCTTTTGATCTTTCCCGTCTGTTTCTTGTTGGGCTGCCGGCATTTTTGCCGGGATTTTTCCAGGGGACATCGCTTTAAATTCTCCACAGGTTTCATAAAATTTAAAAAATCAACTATTCGAACAACTATTTTATATACTAGTAGAATTTCTATAAACTAATTTAATATTTTTAAAGAATGATTTGCAGCGAGAGCGCTCGCTTGAAATTCTATAGCGTTAAGAAAGTCAGCAGGAGGTAAAGTGAAGTGAGGCCAAGAAGAGCCTCTAAACCCCAAGTACAGCAATTAAAAACTTCCTTAGGGCCTCGAAGCTCTCTTGCAGATGGCCTACAAGCTCGGGGAGAATATTTAATGAAAGGCGCTACATTTACCAGATTTACCAGATTTAAAGGCTTCCGGCTTTTGATATTTGATATAATAAACCCCAAAATTCCAACAGCGAGGCTTGCTCATACTCTTCACAAGAAACTTTGAGATTCAGCCCCAAGAAAAATTGAATCATTGTGCGTCGGCCACAGTCTAAAGCCACTTTAAAGGCGCTCTTATCCTCCACACGCTGGTTGAGATCGGCGCCGCTCTCTAGCAGAAGCTGCACCATCTCTAAAGACCCCTGCCGCACCGCGTTCATGAGCAGCGTATTGCCGCCGGCATCAATTTGACAGGGATCGCCCCCCTTCTCTAAAAAGAGGCGCGTCAGCGTCAAATTACCTCGCTTCACCGCCGCCTGCAACGGGCTATAGCCGGCCCGATTTTTAAAATTTGGAGAGGCGCCATGCGCAATAAGCGGCTCAATAAAAGCTAAATTCCCGATCACAGTGGCCAACAACAGCGGGGTATTTGCGCCCTTATCTTCCCGGTTGAGGTCCATCTTCAAGGCCAGCGCCCTTTCAAAGAGAAATACATCTTTATCTAAAATTGCCTGTATCAATGATTGCAGAGGGAAGTCCAAGGCCGCGCCCTCGGTCTTCGATAGAGAACTAACTGCCAAAGCAGAGGCTTTTTGACCAGCCTGCAGAGCCTCTTCGGGTAAAATCTGAGCAATTTTCTCTACAATTTGATCCTTTAAAAGCAGCGCTTCCGAATAATGGCTTTGACAAGAGGAATCCCTCATCACTAAAGAAAAGATCTCCTGCACGCTTTTCTCGATGGAAATCACATAATTTTGAATGAGCGGAAGGGCATGGGCCCCCTTCCATAGATCCTGCTGCTCATCCAATATTTGATGGTAAAAGCGCAGCTGCTTGACCCATAGATCCTTATCTAGAGAATGCGAATTGGAAAAATTCTTTCCATTATATATTGAGTCCATAGGTTCCCTCCCTCGTTTAGCCGAAAATTTAAAAAATGAGATAGCTATAGATCAGAGATAAAAAAAAAGAAAGGGAAAAACAATTTGCCATAAAATAGGGAGGACTCGCCTCAAATCGAGCCTCATCAAAAAGACATATAATGAATGCCTCAATTCACTTTTTTAATTTGAATGGCCTTTTTTTTATAAGAACGGCTATGATTTTGCCGTATAAAATTAGCGCTTACTTTGAAAAAATTCATTTTTTGCTCACCCCCCAACTCGAGCACCGATTCAACTACAAATAGAGAGTTTTTTATGAAAAATTGGCTGATGAAAGTAGGCGTCCCCCTCATTTTGATTTCCGGCTACTATACCCTGACAAAGGCGCCAAAAGCTCCTTCAGAAGTTCTCTATCAAGGGTGCTCCATGCAAATCATCGCTCCAAACGCCCCCCTAGCCAAAGGCGCCTTGGAAATCAAGACTGACGGCAGCCAAGAAGGTGAAGCCGAAACCTTCAATGCCTTGCAGCGCATTGCTACCATCTGGCAGCAAAAGAACGTATCTAACTACCTCATCTATGCCCAAAGAAGAGGCAGCTCTCTCCCTCCTTTCACCTACCAAATCGTCCCCTACCCAAGCTTAGGGTTGCAGTGGCTCAACCAATTTAAAGTGCTCTGGCATATTGCCATTTTTGATGGGTCGATCTCTCAAGAGGAGCAAGCCGCCGTCAAAGCGGACTTCGACGGGAGTTTTCCAACGGCTCTCAGCCAGCTTCAACCCTTACATCAACCCTTACATCAACCCTTACATCAACCCTTACATCAAACAGATCAAAGCTTTGACGACCCTTTTTGCCAATCAGCCGTCATTGAAAAGCAGCAAGTTTTTGAAGGGCGCCTCGTGCGCGTGCTCTACAACTACCGGCCTATTCAAACAAAAGGCGAGAAATTGCACTTTTTAATCCTGCCTAAAATTCACCGTACCCACTTCTCTGACTTAAGCCAAGATGAATACCTGGAGGCTAGCCAGCTGGCGCAAAAAATTGCTGCCTTCTATGCTAAAAATAAAGAGCAAACCGCTTACTTATTCGATAAGACAGGAAAAGAGGCTGGACAGACCGTTCCCCACTGGCATCGCCATGTCGTCATCACAGCAAACAGCGCTGATGATTTCTTTGGCAAGCTACAAATTTTCTATAACATGCTCTTCACCCCCTCTCCCATGAAGCCATCTGAGCTGGCAGAAAAAGTAGCCCTTCATCGCCAGCAATTGCAATCACTCCTTGAGGGCGAGGAAAACCAAACCCCACCAACTAAATTTTAGACGACCTTTTTAAATGACAAAGGTTTACGGCGCAAAGCGACTCTACTGATCGACCATCAGGCTTTGCATGCGCCGTCCAATGAGCTTGGCATGCATCTCCTGAGCTTCCTTTTTAATTACCGCTTCATTTTCCCTAGTGCCCGACCACAGATGTTGTTGCGCATGTTAAACGGCGTCAAAGCCTCTAGAATCGATCGATTCTAAAGAGCTTTCACGCTCGTTTGACACGTAA
>JARBTN010000040.1 GCA_029240195.1 Chlamydiales bacterium | reverse complement strand
ACGGGCAATGGCAGCTTAAAAATGAGAGCTTATATCGCAAAATCATCGTCACAGAGGCGCACCTAGGCATTATTTTAAGCGACGCGCAAATCGATTTAATTGAGAAAATGGTTGAAAATCCAAGCGCCTGGTACGAGCTGAAAGTGGGCCTTGGCAAGACTTCGGTGGTATTGCCGCTCGTCCTCTTGCAGCTCATTGAAAAAGGAGAGCGGCCAACAGCTTTAGTGAAAGAGGAGCTGTTGCAGCAAAACCTCGACTCGCTCGACCTTTCGACACGCGAGCTTCTGGCCAAGGCAGGGATCCATTTTTCTTTCCGCCTCAATGCCCCAATCAGCGCCGCCTCTTTAGAGGAAGAGTACTTGCGCCTTTTAGAATGCGCAAAAAATGGGGGATACCCCATCACTTCGGCCTCCTCTTTAATCGATATTGATCATAAGCTCTCTCTTCTGGAGCGTGCGCTCCAAGAGGAGGAAAAAAGGCTGGCCTCTCTGCCCCCTTTAGACCTAGAAGACATGAGTGATGAAACAGAAGAAACGTTGAGCAGCCGTCTAAATCTAGAAGAGCTGCAAAAACAGCTCCATTACCTTTTAAAAATCCGCAGCTATTTTGACCTTCTGCTCGTCGATGAAGCTGACGATGTTTTAAAGATCACGTCTGAACGCAACGTCAGCTTAGGCGAGCCAGCGCCCCTCAATCAGACTATTCAAGAAACGCTGCATCACCTGATGAGGCAGGTGTTCACGGCGGAAGACCCCACTATTCAGCTTTTTAGAAGGGCCTTGCAAGAGGGGCAACAAGCGGCTCTCTCTTTAACATTTTTAGAAGAGACCCTCCTCCCCTCCCTTGTCGACGCTCTTTTAAAAGACGCTGCCTATCGGCAATTCCTCCTAGTCGACTTAGAAACTGACCTGACGCCATTCATCGATTACATCTCTAAAGTCTTTTCTCCTGAAGATACGCCTCCTCAGTCATCTCTAAGCCCTGAAATCCAAAAGAAACTCGGCGCGCTCAAACATCTTGTGCAATCCACTTTGAAGACGACCATCCGCCAAAATCCGGGCATCGATGTCGGGCTGAAAAAGAGCGACGGCTTTCAAATTGGGCCTCAAGTCAGCGGCCAAGAAAAGTTGGGCACGGTCTTTGGCGACGAATATGACCTCTTAGCCAACCACTATCTCTACTATGGAATGCACCTGCCTGAGCGAGGCGCGACGCAAGCTCCCGGGGAGGGATTCGTAGAAAAAGCGCTCCGGCAAATTCAATCCCAGCACCCGCAAACTTATCGACGCTGGCAGGAATTGGCTCAAGGCCAAGACCTGGTCTCTTTTTTGAATGAACCTGAGCAGTTTGAGCTCCGGCTCGATTTTTTAAGGCTTGAGCTTTTACAAGAGCAGCGGCTGCAGCTTTTCCCCCGCCAGATGGTCTATAACGTACAAGATATCAGCTATGGCCGACGCATCGGCGGCATGACTGGAACTCTCAATAGCAACGCGCTCCCTCCCATCAACGGGCAGGCGGAAGAGAGCGCCCCTAAAATTGTGCCCGGCCAGGTCATTTTAGAAGTGGGTCTGCTCGGGGTGCCGCAAGTCAGCTCTATGAGCGATGAAGAAGTTAAAGTCTTGGAGACGATGGCCTTGGCCGCTGAAAATGGAAAAAACAAAGCGTTGATTAACCAAGGATTTGCTTTAAAAGAGGGCTCCTCTCAAGACGTGGTCGCTTTCATTCGCAAGAGGGCCAAAGAGCGGATCTTTGTCTTCGTCGATGCCGAAGATAGAAGGCCACGCATCTGGTACCCTAAAGATAAAGAACCCCAACCAATCTCTAAAGGAGAGCTGAACCGTTTGGCTGGAAAGAAAGAGTTTAAAGAACTGGCCTGCTTTTACTTTGCCCCTCCCGATACACGGGGCACCGACTTTCGCATCCCAGCTGGCAATGGCGTCGCCTTCATCTCCCCTAAATGCAGCTTGGACGACTTCATCCAATCGGTCGGCCGCATGCGCGGAGCGGCTGAAATTCATCGCCTCGATTTCTTTGTCTCCGAAGGAGCCTGCCAAAGGATGGGAAAGGAGCCCCTCTCCTATGGAGCCCTCATCAGCGATATCGATCAGCAAAATAATGAGCTGGAGAAGAATGAAAATTTAAAGACCGCCTGCGAGCATTTAAAGCGCATCGGTAAAATGGGCAGCCGCCATCTCTGCTTCAACCTGCAAAGCTCACACATCAGGCAGCAGCTGCAAGCGGCGATTGCCGATCCTAAAATCGGCTGGTTGGAAGAGCAAAAAGGGCATGCTTTCGCATTCTCCCCTTCTATCTATGAACCTGTGGAGGTGATGGCAGAAAGGATCTACAAGGCAGAAGTGAAAAAATTCCAAAAACTTAAAGAGGCCATCGAAAATCTGACCCTCCCTGAAGAAGCGGCAGAGGGCCCTCTCTCATTGGGTGAGCTGAAAAAAGTGCTGATCGAAAGTTACTACCATCTAGAAGAGGAACTCAAAGAAGCTTACGAGCAGCTCCTTGCCAAGTTGCAACAGGAGGGGGGCCAGACATTTCACAAAATGGTCCCTTCAAGCGGCGCCAATCTGCCCAACGCTCATGCACAGGTACAAGAAGTGGTGCAACAAAATAATTTGGCGCAGCAACAAATGCAGCAATTGCAGACGCAAAAAACAGAGAGAATAAGAGCGCTCCCCTTTGCCAGTTCCAATCCTGCGAATCGTTTAGAGTATGTACCCCCAGCAGCATTCTTAGAATACCATCCAGATCCAGGCTCCCTTCCCGTCCCTGAAATTTCAAACTTTTTAGAGCAGGCGTTTCAATTCGAAGGTCTAGAGTCTTTTACAGTATCGAGCAAATTATTGCGCCTCATCTTTCAACTTGGGGGAGCCAAAGGCAATTTATCCCTTTGCTATATTGGAGTATTTATGGATGAGATCCACCTAATGTCAAGGGAGAATTATCTCACAAGTCATGTGGGTTCGTTTCACGACATCTACTCCTTGGTCAACCCTCTCACCTATGGAGAAAGTCTTCTTCTCGATCAAACCCGCTTTAAGGTTGACGGCCATAGAAAGGATGACCCCTACCCCTTAAGAGAGGACATGTTGGTTCACATTGTTCAGGCCAAATGGTTTCTGGGGGCTGTCGATTACACGGAAGAGGAATTAAAGCGCCTAAAGCCTTTTTTGAGAGAGATCGCCGCTGATGAGCAATTACAAAACGGGCATTGGCTCTTTTTGGAGCATTTCGGTTCCCAAGAGCAGCGCCAGCTTTTAAGCCAGCTTTTATAGACTTGCCCTTGCTTTAAAGCTCTCCTGGGGAAGGGTTGCCCTTCCCTATGCACCAGGCTCAAAGAAAATAGCTCTCAAGATACGTCTTGATTTAACGTGCCAAGCTTGGGGCTTAAGATTTTTTTCACCACCTCTTCGAGCAAATGAACGGTTTTTTCAAAGAGCTCTGCCAAATCATGATACGCCTTTTCCGGGCTATCTTCAGCCATACCTTGCCAAACATACCCTTCGCCTGCTTCAACCGCTCTTTGAGCCAGCTGGTAATGACGGTGGAGCTTGTTCAAGAGAGGCCATTCCCGTGGCTTAGAAGAAAGGTGCCAAAAAGGATAATCGGTTGCTTTTCCCATATCATAGAGGTCCCAGGTCTCTTGGCTTGGCTTGGACAGACGGCTTTTAAGCTGGTAGGCATCGCTATAGGCCTTTAAAGAGTGCGTGCGCCAATGAACGCCATTTAGCAGGGATACGGCTTGAGCCATGTTTTCTAATGCGTATTGTCCCCTTAAGGTGAGAGCTGCCGTAAAAAAGGAGAGAAAGCGCTGATGGGGATATTTCTCGGCAAGCTTTAAAAGCGGCTCAAGCCCTTGCAGATGCGTTAAAGCATCTTTTAAGATAGGTTGAATCGCCTCTTCTTGGCTGGCGATGAGCGGGTGAATGTTTTGCACAAGGCTCGATAGCTTATGATAGAGGGGGGAGAAGGAAGCCTTGAGAAATGCTTCTCGGGCCTCATTGATCGATGGCTCTAAAGAAAGGGAAGGCATCACTTTTCTAAAGTCCTCTTTCACCTGAGTCAATAGCGCTTGAAAGGGGCTCAAGCTTTGCCGCCTTAAAAAGCAGCTGGCAAAAAAGCGCATCCCCTCTTTAAAAACTTGTTCTATGGGTTGAGAAAGCCCTTCCGGCTCCGTTAAAATCATTGTTAAGCCAACGGGCGCTTGCCTTTGCAGCGATAGCAAGTGCCTTTGATGCTCATGAGGGTAGCGAAAAGCGATGCTTGATTGGTTGAGCGGCTCTATCAGCGAGGCGTCTAAGCCGCAATCTCTTGCCATGTGAGCGATATGGTGAGTCAGCTCCTTCTCTGGGTATTGTTTGATGTAAAAAGGAGATAAGGCTTGCTCATTGGCCAGCCCTAGATGATAGATAAGCAGCGGCAAAACTCCAAGCGGCTGGTCATCTTTGGCTAGCTGCAAAAGCTCCCACCCTCTGGTGAAGAGAGTGAGGTGATAGCCGGCATCGGATTGAAAGCTTGCTTCTAGCGAAGAGCAGGGCGCGGGTTTTAGGGAAAAAGCGTGATGCAATAGGTAATTGAGATCTCTCGGCTCCCTTCTCTTTAAAGAAGGCGTTTGGATTTCCTTAAATTTAGGCGCATCGACAATCTCTTCTTCTTCAACATAGGTGGCGTCAATTTTTTCTACAGGGATTTGAGGAGCCTGCCTTTTCTTTTTCCTAAATCGTTGGCTTCTCTCAATCAGATCTGCGTTTTCTTGTCGGTAAAAGTCTTGCGCTTTTTGCTTTTTTTCCTCTGCAAGCTCTAGGGAAATGGCGCGCTCAAATCCATCGGTGAGGCTCCGAAAGACTTTATTTTGAATGGATGCGAGCTGATATTGTACATACATCATATCCCTTTTCTCATTCGCAATTTCTTCAGAGACGCCCTCATAGTTAGCCTGTAAGATCGATTCAACCCGCGCGAGGAGCTTAAATAGCGGCTGGCGCAGAATCTGTTGAAAGGTGTTCTTGGAGCTTTCCTGAATATTTAAGCCAGATAGGAGCTCCACCCGGTTTTTAAGGGGATAGCTGAGAATGTCCACTGCCCGCATCGTGAAAGCGCCCGGGTCTTCTCCTAAAAGGCGAGAATCTTGAATTTCTTTGATGTGAGATGAAAGATGTTCGAGCAGCGATTTCCAAGCAGGGCTAAGCGTTTTTTTCAAAGGGCTGGTTTTGCGTTTTCTTTGACGATTATCCTTTTGCAATTGAACCCGGTGGACCATAATCTTTAAAATGGTAAAAAAGGGCTCCAAGGTTTCTAGCTGACTTAACTCTTCTTGCTTGAAAGTGAATTCTTGATGGAGCAGGCGCCTCAGAAAATCTTTATAAAAGGCCTTGGCCAAATTTTTTCCTAAAGGATCTTCTTGATAGATTTTTTGCAAGGAGTTATAAAATTTTGCGCATTCTAGCCAGTGATTTTCAATGGGATCGACTAAAAGCAGCTGCATTAAACTGATTGCCGTTTTCTTTTCTAGAGCTGGCTTTTGCAAAAAAGGCCGCTTTTCACTATACAAGCAATTGTAGACATGGCGGTGCCTTTCAAGGTAGCGCTTATGGTCAAAATCGTAATGATCGATCAATTCAGCCATGCGCTTGAGCGTGACCAAATTCTTAATGGAGGAAGCGCCTTGAGCATGTAGCATATTCCTCAAGTCGGCAAAGAGGTCCTCTAAGTTTTGTAAATTTTCATTGCGCTTGCCATTACACTCTTTTAAAAAGAAATAGGGTAAGGTCGCTTGCTTTTCATCCCCCCTCTTCAAGGGAATATGAGAGCTAAAGCCAATATCTAGCAATTCATGAGCCGCATCTAAGAAGGCTTTCACCTCTTGTAGGATCCCAACTCTTTGCTGATCGGCAAGGCTCAATGCTCTTTTTAGCGCGCGCTTTTGCACCCCTTCAATTAAAGAGTAAATTTGATGGCGCACCTCTTTTTCTCCAAGGGGCAGCTGGCAGTACTCATAAAGATGATGGATGGACTCCAGAGTGCTTTCAGTAGGGGTCTCTTCTTCACTGCGGTCTGCCGAACTTTCATAGGCGATGTAGTAGGCCAATTGCCCAAACTCTTCTAAAGAAAAAGGGAAAAAATGGGCTATCCCCTCTGTCAAACCTTGCTTAGAGAACCATTTCTTTAAAAAGAGGTGCACGCGATTTCGAGCAGCGAGAAACTGGCTATTTAGCCTGGATGCGCTTTTTATAGGCTGAGGGGATTTAGGCTTTTTGCAAGGAGCGCTGAGCAGTTGAGCTGCCTGCCCTGTCTTTTGCTCTAAAGCATCTAAAGCATCTAAGGGGCGCAGTTTTTTAGGGGGGATATTTCTGGGATCAGATAAGAAAGATAATCGACTGCTTTCCTGATTTGATATAAAATCCATAAAAACCTTTTTTTTAGCAAAGATTATATAGGATTCTATATTACATTTAAATAAGCAAAGTTATAGCATGGAATATGCCCTTAGATATAGATATTTTTCTATCACTAAAAAAATATCTAATAGAGGAGTGAAAAAAGGGGTGGCAAGCAACTAGTGCCCGACCACAGATGTTTTCACGCTCGTTTGACACGTAAAAACATCTGTGGTCGGGCACTAGCACCTCATTCATTGAATGTTGAGGTGCTTAGCATCTCTTTTGGACAAATCCGTTTTTAAAGGTGCTCTTCCTTGATGGTGCGCTGCATCAGGCGAGAGACGGCCTCTTGAGGCGCCATCTCCCCCTGCAGCATCGCGTAGATCGCCTCGGTAATCGGCATCGGCACTCCCGCCTTTTTGGCAATCTGCATCGCTGAGATGCAGGTATAGGCGCCCTCAATGGCCATGCCGATCTCGGCTTTGGCTTGTTCGGCGCTCTTCCCTTCTGCAATCAGCAAGCCAAAGCGGTAGTTGCGGCTAAAGGGGGAAAAGCTGGTCAGCACTAAGTCGCCGAGGCCTGCCAGGCCATAAAAGCTCTCTGGCCGGCACCCTTTTAAAACGGCCAGCTTGCGAATCTCATGCAGCCCGCGCGTCACAAGAGCTGCCTTAGCGCCAAAGCCAAAGCCTAAACCATCGCTGATGCCAGCGGCAATGGCAATGACGTTCTTTAAAGCGCCCCCCATGCATACGCCGCGCAGGTCGCTATTTGGATAGACGCGAAAAGTTGGAGAGGTGAAGGCTTCCATGACAGAGCGGATCCCCTCGGAGTCTAGCCCGGAAGCGACGACAGAAGTTGGCAAGCCGCGGCTCACCTCTTCGGCATGGCTGGGGCCGCTGAGCACTGCAATGGAGTGGTTCTTGGGCAAGATTGAGAGCACTACTTCTGGCAAAATTAAGCCGCTCCCCTGCTCAATCCCCTTTGATGTGATGCAAATGGGGCAATCGATCGAGTATGTGGCCACTTGTTCGAAGACTGGTCGAATGCCTCCGGACGTGACCGACTCGATTAGCAAGTCAATCCCATCTAAGCACTCTGCCATATCGCTTGTGAACTGCAGATCCCCTTGGCAAATGCGCCCTGGCAATTTAGGGTGCTCTCTCTTTTCATTTAAAAGAGTTGCCAAATCCTTTTGCTTGGTCCAAGTTCTGACTTGATGCCCATTGGCGGCCAATAGAGATGACAGACAAAATCCCCAAGTTCCTGCGCCCAAATACCCAATTTTCATTCTCGCGCCCAGCTCCCTTTTATACGATATGATACGAAGACAAGCATCTTATAACGCGCCTCCTATTTTTCTCCAGAAAAGTCGAAAATTGAAGGCTTCTTTTGAAGCTATCCCAGAGGCGTCTCTTTGCCAGGCCCCTTTGCCCTTTTACTCCTCTTTGCTTTTTAGCAGATGGCACTGCCGAGAGGCAGATCTTTGGCAGAGAGCAGTTCTAAAGAGCCGTCTTCTCGATCGCCGGCTAGCACCATGCCCTGGCTTTCCACACCCATGATGCATGAGGGCGCTAAATTGGCGACGACAGTCACCTTTTGGCCAATCAGCTCCTCTGGAGCGTAGCTCAAAGCAAGTCCTGAGACGATGGTGCGCACTTCAGCCCCTAAATCCACCTGCAGCTTCAATAGCTTTTTACTTTTGGCAATCTTCTCGGCAGCGATGATTTGCCCCACTCTGAGGTCGAGCTGGCTGAACTGCTCATAAGAAATGGGTGGCTTTGACTGTGGAGGCGCTTTTTTGGGCTTTTTCTCTAAGATTTTTTTGAGCTCTGAGGTGCGGGCAGCGATTTCGGCATCTTCGATGCGGCGAAAGAGCACTTGGGGCTCGGGAAGAGGCGCCTCTTCCGGCAGCGAATAGGCTAAAAGTTCCTCCCATGTCCAAGCGCTGAGGGCTTTTGGCAGGGCCAAAAAGGCGGCCACCTTCTCGGCAGCTTCTGGGATGATGGGGTAAGAGATGAGGGCTAGCGCCTTCAAGCATTCCAGACAGCAGCTGAGGGTATTGGCCATCTGCTCCACGCGCCCTTCTTTGGCAGCAGCCCAAGGCTTTTGGTGGTCGAAGTAGGCATTGCCGATTTGAGCGAGCTCCATCATCACTTGGCTTGCATGGCGCAGGCGGTAGGCGGCAAAGCTTTCCTTGGCTTCGGCGCACTTTTTCTGAACCGCTTCCAAGAAGCTTTGGTCTTCAGTAGATAAGTGGCCTCTCTTGGGAGTGCGCCCGGCGGCATGCATTTTGATGAACACCAAAATGCGGTTGACTAAGTTGCCCCATTTGCCCAGCAGCTCGCTGTTGGAACGCAGCTGAAACTCGCGCCAGGTGAATTCGGAGTCGGACGATTCGGGAGCGCTCGCAGCAATGGCGTAGCGGATTTGATCGGCTGAGTAATTTTTAAAGAACTGCTCTAAGTCGATGGTCCAGCCATCTGACTTGCTAAACTGCCGCCCTTCTAGAGTATAAAACTCGTTGGCCGGCAGGTCATCGACGAGCTTATAAGGGGTATTTTGCCCCATGCACATCGCGGGGAAGATAGCCGCATGGAAGGGAATGTTATCTTTGCCGATGAATTGCACCAGGCGCGTCTTCGGGTTTAGCCAGTAACCTTGCCAAGCGGCATCTTGCCCTTTTAGCTTGGCCCATTCAATAGCTGCTGTGATGTAGCCGATGGGAGCATCAAACCAGACGTAGAGCACCTTTCCTTCGGTTCCCTCTAAGGGCAAAGGCACGCCCCAGTCGCTGTCGCGGGTGATAGCCCGAGGCTTTAAGTCGGCGATGTAGTTTTTAGCAAATTGCAAGACATTGGGTTTCCAAGTCTTGGTCTCGATCCAGGCTTGCAGCTGATCTTTTAAGCGATCGAGCAGCAAAAACCAGTGTTTGGTTTTTTTCAAGGAGAGGGCCGATCCGGTGAGCTTGGACTTAGGGTGTAACAGATCTGTCGCTTCAAAAGCGGCGCCGCAGCTTGGGCATTCATCGCCGCGCGCTTCGGCAAACTGGCATTTGGGGCAGGTGCCGGTGACATAGCGGTCAGCCAAGAAGCGTTTATCTTGCTCGGAGTAGAGCTGTTCAGTCTCCTGCGCTTCGATGTATCCGTTGGCGAGCAGATCTAAAAAAAACTGCTGAGAGGGAGCCAGATGCTCTTTTGATGTCGTCCGAGAGTAGTGGTCGAAGGAGAAATTAAGCTTGGCAAATAGCTCTTTGTTGATGGCATGGAAGATTTCAACATGCTCTTTGGGGCTTCTCTTAGCAACCTCAGCGCTTAGGCTGATGGCGACGCCGTATTCGTCAGACCCGCAGAGGAACAGCACCTCTGAGCCCATTTGGCGGCAGAATCTGGCGTAGCAGTCGGCTGGCAAGTAGGCGCCGGCAATATGGCCGAAGTGAAGGGGGCCATTGGCATAAGGGAGCGCCGATGTGATGAGAACTTTTTCATGGGTCATAGGGACCTCTTCAATTTTAAGTATAAGGGTCAAATTCAGGCAGCTGGACGATGAGCACTTCCAAGGAAGTGTCTGGAACGCACTGCCAGCCGAGCAGAGTCTTTGTCGCCAGATCCACATAGAGGGGTCCGGGCTTGGCCAGGGAGTAGATGGGCTCGATCTCTTTAGGCTGACGCTTTAAAGAGGAGAGGCTCAGTTGAAAGCCTTCTAAGGAAGGGTGGTTGGAGGCCACCGCTGCTTTTTCCTCTTCAGTTAAGCTGCCCCAAGAAACCCAGCGGCCTGGGTGCCTCTTCTCTAAGAAGCGATGGTCGATTTGGGCCACACCTAGGAAATTGATGGCATCGGGAAAGATGCGACCGGTCGTGCGGCAAATGGCCGCCTCGTGCATAGCAAAGGCCGGGTTGACGCTTTTTTGCTTTTTGCTGCGCATGAAATCTTGCACAGCCCTGACAGCAGAAAAGGCGATATCGCTCCCTAAGAGCATGGGCTGTTTGGAATAGGGACTTAAAGAACCCCTCTTCACGGTGACAAAGCGGCCGAGCCAAAGGAGGCCGAACATCACGAGAAAGACCAAACAGACCGCAGCAATCAAGAGGGCGGTGATTGCCTGCCCCATGACCTCTAGATTAGAATTTGGCAGTTGGGCGAGAGGGAGAGAAAGCCTCAACATAGCGTCTTTAACGGATCTCTTTAGAGTATCTCGATTCTTCGCGCCGTTGGGCGAGCATCTCTTTGCGCTGAGGGATCAATTTCTTGAGCTCGGCCTCAAATTCCGGCAAGTTTTTAGTGGCGGCAATTTCAGCGAGGACTTGGAAAGCGAGGTTTTTGCAGTCGGTGCGCACTCTGGGCTCTTTGCCCGCTTCGACCATGGTTTGAGCAAGTTTGATGGCGTATGAAACAAGTTCAAAAGCACTTTTAAAACGCTTAGTTAAAATCTCATTTGTCAAAGCTTCTCTATATTCCATGCTGTCTTTCCCGGTTGTTAAAAAAATACTTAGTTGTGCGGTGCGCCTCGGCGACGACAATGCTCTTTAAGGCATCAAAGGCGATGTCTAATTGGTCGTTGACGATCAGATAGTCATAATGCTCGGCTTGATCCATCTCTTTTTCAGCCAAGCTCAGCCGCTCTTGAATCTTCTCTTCGCTCTCTGTACGGCGCCCTTCGAGCCGCCTCTTCAACTCCTCAAGAGAGGGGGGCGCCAAAAAAATCCGCGTCGCCGCCACTTGATTTTTTAGCTTTAAAGCCCCTTCGGTGTCGATGACTAAGAAGAGGGAGAGCCCTTGGCGCAATTTTTCCTCCACCTCATGGAGTGAGGTGCCGTAGTAATTGCCAAAGAGATGGACATGCTCTAAAAAGGCGCCTGCTTGAATTTTGGCGGCAAATTCCGCCTCGCTGATAAAATAGTAGTCGCGGCCGGACACTTCTTGCGGGCGAGGCTTTCGGGTTGTGCAAGAGACGCTGGTCGCAACGCGGGGCATTTCCTTTTTAAGCCTCTCGACTAAAGTAGTCTTGCCAGTTCCGGCTGGCGCGCTGAGGATAAAGAGATGGCCCGAGTTTTTATTCCACATTTTGAATCTGTTCCCGAATGCGCTCGAGCTCCCCTTTAATTTCGACGACACGGCTGGAAATGGCATAGTCGCAGGCCTTGGAGCCGATGGTATTGACTTCGCGTCCGAGCTCTTGCAAGAGGAAATCAAAGACTTTGCCTTTGCTATTACCTCTTTTAGCTTCTGTCTCTTTTAAAAGCTCTTCAAATCGGTGCAGGTGGTGGCAAAAGCGGGTCACTTCTTCGGCGATATCCACCTTCTCGGCAAAGAGGGCAATTTCTTTTAAGAGGCGCTCATCGAGGTCGGTTTCTGAGGGGGAGAAAGCCTTTAAGCGCTCGATCAATTTTTTTCGATAGACGTCGGTAGCGGAGAAGGAGAGGCCAGCGATCTCTTCAATCACTTGGCTGACATGGAAAAGGCGTTCGTTGATGTCGGCATAGATGGAATGCCCTTCGGAGAGCTTGCTCTCTAAAAAGGGGGCAAAGGCGGCATCGAATACTTCTTTGATAGCAGCTCTCAAGTCATCTTCAGTATGGTCAGCTTTTTCAATGAACAGGGCCTGCTCCTGGCGAGCGACCACTTGCCAAAAGGCGTCAGGTGTCAGGGGAAGATCGACGGCTTCAGAGATGAGGGAGAGGGCTTTTTTTAGCTGCCTGGCATAAGGCAAATTGGCCTCGATAGGCAGATTGGTCTCGGCGGTGACGCTAAGCCTTGCCGTCAGAGTGATATAGCCTCTTTTGACATGTTCTTGAAGCCAGCGGCGGATTTCAGTATCGAAGAGTTGCAGTTCACTGGGCAGTCGCAGAGCGATGTCCAAGTGCTTGCGATTGACTGACTGCAGCTCTAAAGTGAGACAGCCCCAAGAGAAAACTTTTGTCGCGCGCCCAAAGGCAGTCATACTTTTTAGCATGCCGGCTCCCCACCTTTTTATTGAAAAAATCTTGACAGAAAAAATAGCCGATTCCCCCATTAACTGTCAATTCCTTTATAAAATGATCTCTCCCTCGCCAGTTCATGCAAATTATTTAAATAAAATACAATTAAAAAAAATATTGCAAATTAATAAACAATCAATTTATAATTTAATTACAAAATAAATAAAACATAATCTATAAAGGAAAACTATGTTAAACCATTTAGATAAGCATAAAGTTTTTCTCAAAATGTCAGCCCATCAAGAATCATGGGGGATCCCCTCTAAAAAGAGTTCCCAGCAAGCTGGGACAAGCGCTCCCGCCAATCGCTTTAGCTTTTGTGGCAATCAAAAATTAGGTTTTGCTTACGCCAACCATGAAGACATTGCAAATCAGAAACTTAAAACAGCCTCTTTGAAATCTTTAGCCAACGCAATCAAGGAATTAAGGGATTGGGCCTCTTTAGAAGTGGTAAAGACAGATGGCATCTATTCTGGCGGCTATTTTCAAGGAAAAGAGATAAAAATTGAAAACTTAAATAAAAACATCGACTACGTGAACGCCAAGATCAAAAAATTGCCCTGGTACTTGAAGCTATTCATGCCCGGGTGGGGAAAAGAGATTGAAAAAGTGGCACCGATTCCCCTTCCTAGAGATGAAGCCTCTTTCCAAGCTGCCCCATATGCTTCTATCAAAGAAGAAAGCCCCTCTGTAGCCAGCTTGCCTAAGGCGCTAGCTCCTACAGCCAGCCAGCCTTTAAGCCTTGAAGAGGAATTAGCACAGGCGCTGCAAAGAAGGCGAAGCAAGCAAGTTTAAAAGTTCCCCACAAATAGCCAAAAGGCCAATCGCCGCTGAGACGATTGGTCTTTTTATTTTCAATCCAATAAATAATTAATGAATAGTTAAACAAATAATTTGATTTAATAATTTAAACTAATTAATATTAAGATATAATTAAAATAAATGTTAATTGCTCGTCAGAGGCTCAAATGGTCAAAATTAAAAACTACGACGTTTTTTTTAGCTCTAAAGCTGATTATAAAAAAGATTTTAGCAAAACTAAAACAGACGAACACCTGGTCTTTTGCCTGGATTCCACAGGTTACTTGCAAATCAGGCCTAAGAAAGATGTAGAAAATAAGACAGGCAATTTAAGTTATTCCTCTCTAAAGAATTTAGCCGACGCCTTGAAAAAAGCCCGCAAATCTATTGAGAACGAAAATTGCGCCCACCTCTCCCAAGATCCGGAAAAACGCGGAAAGCAAATTCAGGCTTTAAAAAGGCACATCACTTATGTGAATGACAAAATAGATGGCCTCTCATGGTTTAAACGTCTATTTGCGCCCAAAAAGATTGATCCGAACAACCTGCCAGGCGGTGCATCTCCCGAGCTAACGCCTTCCTCTTGTATAGAAGAGCCACATCCTAAAAATGTTTCTCCTCTCCCCGCAGCCAAAATGCGCGCCAATAAAGGGCGTACAAATACAGGCCAGGCAGCCATTGATCGTACTCATGCGAAAGAGCTGCGAAGACGAGAAAAAGGGAAGGAAAAGCTGACAGATGAAGAGCCATCTGATATTCAAAACAATCATCAACAAAGCGCCCAAGTCCAAGCGACAGAAACCTATGATGACGGAGCCGGAGTCTTTCCAAGGCAAATCCCGAGAGACAGGCCAGCTCTCCCCAAAGCCGAAGTGCGCGCCAATAAAGGGCGTGCAAATACAGACCAGGCACCGCAGCTGGACCAGGCAGCGATTGATCTCGCTCGTGCGAAAGAGCTGCGAAGACGAGAAAAAGGAAAGGAAAAGCTGAAAGATGAAGAGCCATTTGATATTCAAAACAATCATCAACAAAGCGCTCAAGTTCAAACGACAATAACTCAAACCTATGATGACGGAGCTAGGGTCTTTCCAAGGCAAAATCCAGTCAGCAGGCCACTCCTCCCAAGTCGCCCCCCTTCAAGTAGCCCTCAACAGTCTTCAAGCGCTGTAGAGCAAAAGGCTGAGAGAAAAAGGGCAAAACCTCAAATGCAAGCAGCTCGAATGAGAATGCAAAAGATTGCCGCTAACGGCAATCGAATTTTAAACGAAGCCAAGCAACAAAAAAGATAAACCATTAAATGAATCATAAAAACTAATAGGATTTCTATGACTAAAATTAACGACTACAATACATTGTTTACCATGTCTTGGAAGGATTTTAGCAAAGATGCAATCTTTGGCAAAAGCGAGAGACATGGTGAAAGCGCCTTTGCTTTTTGCGTCGACAAAAAGGGGCATTTGACAATTGCCAGCAAAAAAGAAGTGCAAGATAAAACCAATCAATTGAGCTTTGCCAGTTTAAAATCTTTGGCAAATGCTTTAGAGAAGGCAAAAAAGTCCGCCACCTCTAAAGAAAAAATTTATACGAAAGCGCAGCTTAATAATTTAAATAACAACATTAACTATGTAAATGAAAAACTTAACGAAACGATTCCCAAATTATCGCGCCTGCAAAAAATTGGCCTGCCCAAAAAGATTGAACCACTTGCCTTCTCTGTCATCAGCCATCCAAAAGCTGTAGCTCCAAAAGCTGTAGCTCCAAAAGCTGTAGCTCCAAAAGCTGTAGCTCTAAATGCTGTAGCTCCAAAAGCTCAGGCTGCCAAGAATGATTCAAAAATCCAGGAAGAGACAAAAGTCACTTCACGGCTAAATCGTGGGGCACCTAACATCGACAGAAAACGAAAAGCTGGCAATAAGAAAAAGGCAGAAGCCAGATTGAAGGCCAAATTAGCTGCCGCCTCTCCTAACAAAAATCAAACAGCAAAGTCTTTGCCAAAACCCGCTCCTTCAGTGCTCAAGCCCCAAACAACTGAAGTCAAGCCAGCCCGCAAAAAAGAAGGTGCCCCTTCCACTGCAAAGACACCCTAACCCGCTACAATTTTGAGGAGAAAACAAGAGAGATTTGAAGCTCTCTCCGCATCCTACTACAACATCTTAGAGGCCAACATTCCCGACTCAAAAGAGCGGCAAAAATTGATTGATAACGCCTACTCGAAATGGAGCACATTTGCCTTAAACAACGCCAAATTTGGATGGCAGTTGCCTAAAAAGGAACAAGTTGATAGCTAGGACAGCTCACTCATCAATTCGACTAAAAAGCAGGATCGATATGGGGGGGGGATAGAATTGATGGGAGGAGATTTTTTTCCTAAAAGGGCTTTTAAAAAGAAAAGCGGCTTTTGAGAGGTTCAAAGGAGCGGCGGTGGATGGGACAGGGGCCATATTCAAAGATGGCAGCCATGTGGGCTTTTGTACCGTACCCTTTATGCTTATTGAAATGATAGGCAGGCCATTTTTCATGATAGGCGAGCATGATCTCATCGCGCGTCTCTTTGGCGATGATAGAAGCCAGAGCAATGGAATAGCTTCTCGAATCCCCTTTGATGAGAGGAATCGATTTTAGCCCAGGGCTTTGAAAGGGCATGGCGTCGATTAAGAGCGCTTCGGGCTTTGTCTTTAAGGCATGGAGCGCCTCTTGCATAGCCAGAAGAGTTGCCTGGTAGATGTTGACCTGGTCGATCGTCTGGGCGTCGATGATGCCGATGCCATATTCAATGGACCCGCTCTTCACCTGGTTGAAAATGCTTGCGCGCATTCTAGGGGAGAGCTTCTTGCTGTCATCGACATAATCGATGAGGCAGTTTGGATCAAAGAGGCAAGCGGCGGCCACGACAGGGCCAGCAAGGGGGCCTCGCCCGGCCTCATCGAGGCCGGCGACGAGGGAAAACCCCTGCTGTTGAAGCTCTCTTTCGAAGAGGAAAAGATCCTTTGACTCTTCTAAAGAGGGCATATTAGACAGCGGATTCCGCTTTAGGAGCCTTAGGCTTTCTGCCACCAATGAGGGAGCGCACTTTGGCTTTCTTGCCGGATGTGCCGCGCAGGTAGTAGAGTTTAGCTAAGCGGACATCGCCGTGCTTGAGCACTTCGAATTTGCTGATGCGAGGGCTGTGCAGGAGGAATACGCGCTCCATGCCTTCGCCGTAAGCGACGCGGTGGAGGGAGAATGTCTCGGAGATGCCATAGCCTTTGCGGGCGATGACAGTGCCTTCGAACATCTGAATTCTTTCCTTGCCGCCTTCAATAATGCGGGTATGGACGCGGACAGTGTCGCCCACTTGGAAGTGAGGAATGTCTTGCTTCATCAGCTCTTTCTCGAGCTCGAGGATAACTGGAACTTTGCACATAAAACTTCTCCTAAAAAAAGTAATCAATCTTAAAGGGCGTAGCAGCGCCATTCGTAGCCGTCTAAGTCTTTGATGAGAGCAGCTTCTTGCTCCCAAGTGACTGGCGCTTGCTTGGACCAGCGGTGGACCAAGCGCTGAAATTGGCTCTCGGAGTCTGCGGCGAGGTGAAAGACAAAGTCTGGCTCTATCGGCGCCTCTCTATCGGCATCTTGAATAAAGGCCAAAGATATGCCATCTAAATGATAGAGCGCTTTGAATTCACTTTGCTCAGCGGGCTTGAAGCCAAACATCTCTTTTAAAAACCGGCGCGTCCTTTTGAGATTGCGCACGGGAAGGGCGATTCTCTTCAAGGAGACCTTGCCGGGGGCAGCTTCCACAGGAGAGGGGTCTTCCTCAAAGCCGGAGAAGCGACGCCATAGGTCGGGGCGGTTGTTTCGGGTCTTGGCCAGCGCCTTTTGGCCGCGCCAGCGCAAGATTTCCTCGTGGTTGCCCTGCAATAAGACCTCGGGCACCTTAACCCCGGCAAATTCAGGCGGCCGGGTGTAGTGAGGGTGGTCGAGCAAGCCGCCGCTCGCCGTGAATGAATCTTCTAAAGCGGCGCGCGCATCGCCGAGCACACCCGGAATGAAGCGGACAAGAGCATCGACTAAGACGATTGAGGCCAAGCAGCCATTGGTGAGCACATAATCGCCGATGCTGATCTCTTCGTCGACTTCTAAATCGATCACCCGCTGGTCGATCCCCTCGTAATGGCCACAGAGGAGCACTAGGTGAGGGAGCGCTGCCAGCTGCTGGCATTTTTCCGCCGTCAACCGAGCGCCTTGCGGGCTCAAGTAGATGACGCGACTATCTTTTCCTTTGACAGAGCGGATAGCATCTTGCACAGGCTCCGGCATTAAAACCATGCCAGGTCCGCCTCCATAGGGGCGATCGTCAACTTGTTTAAAGCGCGAGGTTGCAAATTGCCGGATGTCCAGCAAGTGGATATCTAAGAGCTGATTTTCTTGAGCCCGTTTCAAGATGCTTTCATCGAAAGGACCTTTGAAATAGCCAGGAAAAAGGGATAAGATGTCGATTCGCAACGCTTTAAGTCTCTTAAAAATAGAGCTCTTTTTCACTCTTCATCAGGGCAAAAAAGAGCTGTAAAGCCGATTAGCTTGATTTAGCTTGCTTCAGCGCGCGTCTTTTCATGACGATCTTGCGCTTCTTTTCTTCTGCTTTTTGGCGCGCTTTTTCTGTGACCGAAGGAGCGGCTTTGCGAATTAAAGATTCTGCGCTCTCAGACACTTCAGCGCCGAGATCGATCCAATGCTGAGCACGTGCGGCATCGACAAATATTTTCTTGTCGTCTTCTTGCTCGATCGGGTTGTACCAACCGATGGCTTCGAGATATTTGCCGTCTCTTTTATTTTGGCTGTCGGTGACGACGAGACGATAGAAAGGACGATTGGTGCGACCTTGTAATCTAAGCCGGATTCTTACCGCCATACATTTCCTCCCATTAACTTCTCAAGATGCTTCATACTTGGTAAGTTTTTAAAAAATTGTTTTGCTTGTTTAAAAGATTTAATCAACTTGTTGACATCGTCGATCGAAGTGCCGCTCCCTCGGGCGATCCGTTTCCGGCGCATAGGGATGAGCTCCACTTTTTCTAATCGTTCTGCTGGAGTCATCGATAAGATGATCGCTTCGATCTTAAAAAATTCTTTATCGCTAATTTCCAGCTCGCTGAATTTGGACATCCCCGGGAGCATGGAAAGGAGGCTCTTGATGGAGCCCATTTTTTTGACCGCCTGCGTCTGTTTTAAATAATCGTCGTAAGAAAATGTCGCAGTGCGAATCTTTTGTTCGAGCTTTTTTGCATCTTGTTCGTCAAGATGCTCTTGAGCTTTCTTCACTAAGTTAATTGTGTCGCCCATCCCTAGGATGCGGTCAGCCATCGAAGAGGGATTAAAGAGCTGAATGTCATCGAGCTTTTCGCCGATCCCTTCGAACTTCAGGGGCTTTTTGGTCACCTCGCGAATGGAGATGGCCGCGCCGCCGCGGGTATTGCCGTCGAGCATGGTCAAAATAGAGCCCGTGATGGAGAGCTTTTGATTGAACTCGGCAGCGCTTTTAACGGCGTCTTGCCCTGTGCTGGCATTGGCGACAAACAAGATTTCTTGAGGGTGGCTCAAATCCCGAATTTTTTCAAGCTCCAGCATCAGCGCTTCGTCAATATGAAGTCGGCCGGCGGTGTCGAGCAAGAGAAAATCGTGGCTATGTTCTTTGGCATATTGCAAGCTTTCTTTAGCCACTTGAACAGGGTCTTGGCAGCCTTCGATGGCAAAAAAGCCCACCTGCCCTTGATCGGCAAGCGTCTTCAATTGCAGCACCGCGGCCGGCCGCTGTAAATCGCAGGCGACAACGAGAGGGTTTTGGGCCAGCTTCTGCCTTTTCAGGTAGCGAGCCAGCTTGACAGTATGAGTGGTCTTGCCTGCACCTTGAAGCCCGCAGAGCATCCAGACAGGAGGCGAGCCGCTCGTCGCCAAAGTAGGCTCTTGGCCGCCCATCAACTCTTTTAGCTCATCGTGGACGATTTTGATGAATTGCTGTCCGGGCTGAACCGATTTAATAGACGCTTGGCCGAGCGCCTTTTCTTTGACCGCCTTGACAAAAGTCTTGGTGACGCCATAGTTGACATCGGCCTCTAAGAGAGCAAGGCGCACTTCATCGGCAGCTGCGGCAATATTACTTTCGGTCAACTTGCCCTGGCCGGACAATTTGTCGAATACGGAATGAAGTTTATCCGTTAAAGTTGAAAGCATACACATCTCTCCAATAAATTGCACCTGCTGCAACCGATGATTTTCTTAAAGAAGCGCTCTTTAGGCTGAAAAAGAGCAGCTAGGCTCTCGAGCGCTCAAAAGAAACAGTGGGGCAGCAAAAAAAAGCTTTGCCCCAAAAAACCCATATCAGCCATTGCATTATATGACTTATGCCTAAAAGGTTCAAGTTGCATTTACTCCAGAGCGGAGAATTTTATCAGTTTGGCGCAAATCAGAGCAAGGACTCCAGCAAAAAGAAGCGGTCCGAACTCGCCGCCGATGAGAGCACTCTTCGGCTCAAAGCAGCGCACTTCCGGCTCAAGCTCCGAGTAATCTGAAGCTTTAATATAAGGGGGATTTGATAGAAGAAAATCAAATTTTTCGCCAACGAGAGGCGAAAAGAGGTCGCCTTGGCGAAAGTCGATCGACACGCCATTTCTCTTTGCATTTCCCTTGGCCACTTCCAAAGCTTCCAATGAAAGGTCGGTCGCAGTGACAGCTAAAGCGGGAAACTTGCTTTTCAAGGCAATGGCAATGCAGCCAGAACCGGTGCAAAGGTCAAGCAAGCGTTTGCCCTCGAGGGGCTTACTTTTAAGCCGCTGCCAGGCCAGATCGACCAATAATTCCGTCTCTTGCCTCGGGATTAACACCGAGCGATTGACTTGAATGGAACAGTCAAAAAACTCAAGTTCACCCCGGATGTAATCGATAGGCTCTCTTTCAGCGCGCCTCTTCACCCGAGCTCTAAATTCGATCAACTCCCCTTCAACTAAAGGGCGCTCAAAATCGAGATAAAGGTCAAGACGCTTGCAACAGAGCACATCGCTTAACAGCTCTTCTGCCTGGCGCCTAGGCGCTAGGACTTGTTTTTTTTCGAGGTATTCGGCTGCGCGCGCAATCAATTCTTTGACGCTCAAGAGAGGCGTTTGACTCATGGAATCATCCTAAATCAAGTAGAGATCAACTTTGCAACTGCATCTGATGGAAATGAGCGACCACTGGCTCGAGCACATCTTCTAAGTCCCCCTCCATCACGCGATCGAGATTGTAGCGGGTCAAATTGATGCGATGGTCGGTGAGGCGGTTTTGCGGGAAATTGTAGGTGCGGATCCGCTCAGAGCGATCGCCGCTGCCGACTTGACCGGCCCGCTTGGCGGCGAGTTCTTTTTGCCGCCGCTGCATCTCAGCTTCGATCAAACGCGCTTTGAGCAAACGGAGCGCCTTTTCCCGGTTCTTGTGCTGACTGCGCTCTTCTTGGCAATAGACAGCCAAGCCTGTTGGCAAGTGGGTGATACGCACAGCGCTGTCTGTCGTGTTGACGTGCTGGCCGCCTGCTCCCGAGGCGCGATAGGTATCAAAGCGCAAGTCCCCTTCGGAAAAGTCCAAGTCGAAATCGTCTTCTGGCTCTAAGAGGACAGCCACGGTCATGGCCGAGGTGTGCACCCTCCCCTGCGATTCGGTGTCTGGCACACGCTGCACGCGATGGCCGCCGGCCTCATACTGCAACTTGCGATAGACCTCTTTGCCCGATAAGACCATGACGTACTCTTTAAAGCCGCCCATGTCGGAGGGGGTGGAGGAAAGCTTTTCACACTTCCAGCCCTGTTGATCGGCATACATCTGGTACATGCGCACGCAATCGGCGACAAAGAGGGCTGCCTCTTCTCCGCCGGTGCCGGCTCGCAGCTCCAAGATAGTATTGCAGTGGTCATATGGGCCAGGAGGCACTAAAAGGCGCTCCATCTTGGCAGAATTCTTCTCCAGGGCCGACTTCAAAGACTGGGTGTCTTCTTTGAGCATCTCTTGCAAATCGAGATCGGACTCTGCTTTAAGCAGCTCCTCATTATCTGAGAGCTGCTTTTGGATGCTGTCGATCTCGTCTTTTAATTGCTTCACTTCCGTCAAGTAAGCGTGGTCGCGCGTCAGCGTCTGATAGAGCTTGCGATCTTGCAGCGCTTCCGGGCTGCCGAGCAATTGCTCGACTTCTTTCAAACGATTGAGATACTCTTCAATTTTGCGCGCCAGCATTGGCTAGACCTCATGAATGCAAATTAAGCGCTTACTTCTTGCCGTAACGCTTGTTAAACTTGTCGACGCGCCCTTCGGTATCGATCAGCTGGTTGCTGCCGGTAAAGAATGGATGCGATGTCGAAGACACGGATAAGTAAATCACTGGGTACTCGACACCCTCGTGCATTTTTCTGTCTGTCGGCTGCATGGTGCTGCCGCAGATGAGCGTCTTTTGAGTTGCTGTGTCGATGAACAACACGTTTTGGTACTTGGGATGAATGTTCTCTTTCATGGGATCTCCTAAAAAAAACTAGCCCTTGAGGGACAAAGCTTTCTAAGCAGCTAGGGGCTTGAAAGCCTTTTTTGACAAATAATAGCACATGAAGATAGCACGCTTTCTCTTTATAAACAAGAGCTTTTACCCGAAGCCTTGTTTTCGATGCCAGAAAAAACAGGAAAATCAAGTGCCGACTCTCGCACAAGGCGCCTTAAGAGGTCTTCAAGCGCGAAGGCTAATAGAGCATTGCGCCCTGCTCATTAAAGATAAATAAAATGCACATCTTAGTTGATGTAAAACTTTAGAATTAATATAATAGTAACAAAATAAAATTGCGAGCCAGTTGATGTTTGACAAAAGTATAACTATTGAAAACAGGCCATTAGAGATAGAAGCCGCTCAACCTGAAAAAGGGTGCTCGGATGGCCAAATTGTCCACCACGTCAAGTACTGGCTGGGGCGCGCTGTTCACTATATTTTAGATGCCTGCGAGTTTTTTAAAACGCTGGCCAAGAGCATTAAAGAGGGCTTCTATCAAGGGTACCGAGAAAGCGGCTTCAAAGAATCGTTCGATTCTACCTGCGCCTTGATTGGCTTCGGCGATGAAGCCCAAGAAGATTTTTTGGTGTCGCCCTCTTTAACCTACAAGACAGCTCGCATCCCTTACAATCCTGAAGCGCCGCTCATCCCCGCCCCTAAAGGAATACGCAATCCAAGAACCACCTGCTTCATCAACGCCTCCATTCAAGCCATCCGCATTCTGCCCTACTACCGTGAGGCGCTGCAAGATAAAAATGGCTGGCAGCTTTTAGCAGAGGCTCTACAAAATGATAATCTAGAAAATTTAGAAGAGAGCCCCCCTCTTCTTGAATTGCCCCAGTCCAGAAAAGGGAAGGAAAAGGAAATTGTTCCGATGGGACCGGAAGCCCGTGAGCCGCAAGCCGACTCTGGACCGAGCCAACCTGCCCTCATCGAGGCAGAGCAGGCCCCTTCCAGCCCTCTTTCCAGACTCTCCCCTAAGCCCTTTCAATATGACGCCATCGCTCTGCTCGAAGCCATTGCCGGCGACGGCCCCATCTCAGGCAAGCGTAGGCAGGAGATGATCGATCTAATCGAACGCTATCGAGAAGAGCATCCGTCTCCTTACCTCGCTCTCCTGCCAAAAGGAAAGCAATCCCTAGAAGAGTTATTCGATGCCGATGACATAGACAGCGCCGATGAGCAACACCTTTGCATGCTGCAAAAAATAGCTCTCCAACAATCCTCTTTTTTGCTGAACCAGGCCAAAAAGACCTTTTTAAGCCGCTTAAGGCAAGCCAGAGAGTTCAAAATCCATAAGGTTGAGCATGGCATCAGCGATCTAAAAGATGACTTGACCGGCGCGGTCGTCCCTGAAAAGGAGCCTGCCAATCGCGCCCTCAAACAAGCCACCAGACTCTATCTCGTCGCCATTTTAGAAGAGCTAAAAGTGCGAGAGCTAACGCCCTCCTATAGCACCCCCCTAGAGAGAGAGTACTCGACTCTGTTTCGCTCCATCTTTAAAGCCAATTATATAATTGAAAGCCCTAAGTTCCTCGAAAGGCTATTCCGAAGCAAGGGCGAAGGGCAAAATGACGTCCAGGAATTTTTGCAGGCCCTCTTTAACTTAATCGATATGCCGCACATCCAGTACCTGGATAAAAAGAAAAGACCGGTCTTGCAGCATTTCATCTCCGTCCCTCTCAAACACCAGAAGTTGGAAGACAACCTTACCCGCCTCTCTTTTGAAAGAGGGCTGGAGCCTGCGATCTTGCCGCTACAGCTGATGCGCTTTAAAAAAGTCGGGGTTGGCCGCGACACAGTCACATTTAAAGACAACTGCAAGATTTTGCTTCCGGACACGCTAGAAATTAATTTAGAAGGCGAGCCGGAAAAAATCACCTATCAGCTGCGCTCTGTTGTACTCCATAGCGGGTCGCTAGGTACAGGTCACTACCTAGCTGGCATCAAAGAGGAGGACTCCTGGACACTCTATGATGATGCCTTAGTCACAAAAGGGCTACCTGAAGAAGGGCTACCTAAAGCAAGTATTCCCATAGAAATGGACTCGGACGCTTACATCGTCTACTACGAAAAAAGAAACTGAAAGAAAAGAAGGCCTTTTTTTTAATTGCTGGGAGCGCTTTTTTCTTGTATGCTGACAAAAGAGGAAAAGGCGTTTTCTTGAGCGTTGCCGTTTCAATGTCATCTCTCTTCGCTAGCAACCCTTTGCCCACCGAGCGAAAAGTCTTTCGCCCCCTCCATCCTTTCAATTTTATGCTAAGGGTTCTAACCTGATGTACGACCACCGCTTGTCACCCCCCTCTGCTTGGCTTAAGACAATGATCAGCTACCTGGCTATATTCAGCGTGGGCTGTGAAATCTTAGAGCCGCTGGCCAATTGGATCGGGTTCTCCCTCTTTGACCTCTTTGCCCTTTCCTTAAGCGGCGTCAGCCAAGGGTGCTTTTGGCAGCCCCTGACCTCCCTCTTTATCTTCCTCTCTCCCGGCGGGCTCTCTTTTTCTTTTCTCTTCGAGGTGTTCCTCCAAGCGTCCTTGCTCTGGATATTTGCCCCGCAAGTGATCGAGTCGCTCGGCAAAAAGGCCTTTTTAACCCTCTATATTGGCTCAGGGGTCTTAGCTAACCTGCTCAGCTTAATGGTGCTCTTTAGCACAGGAAGCGCGCAGTATGTCTATGGACCATATCCGGCATCTTTTGCCCTGTTAATGTTCTGGACGATCCTCAATCCAAAAGCCGATCTATTCCTCCTCTTCCTCTTCCCTTTAAAAGCAAAAACGCTGATCTTAGGACTCATCGGGGCTAATTTTCTAGTCGACCTCTCGCAAGGCTTATTCCTGCCTCTTTTTAGAAATATGAGCGGGGTGATTTTTGCCTACCTGGCAGCGACGCTTTACTACAACTTACAATCCCCTTTCCCTCAGCTACAAAGAATCGACAACCTCCTCTTGAACCTCAAGCATCTCTTGCGCTGGAAAAAGCGCTCCCCCGCCAAAATTTTTGACATCTCATCGGGAGAAGCTCTCAATGACGATGAAGAGTTCTTAGATGCCATGCTCAATAAAATTTCCAAAGAGGGAGAGTCGTCTCTCACGCGGCAAGAGAAGCTGCGCATGCAAAAGATATCGGCCGCCCGCAAAGGAAAAAACGCCTCTTAATAACAAGAGCCCTTAAACTTTCGAGATGCATCAAAATTAAGAGGATGGGGCACTAGAGCCTTTTTTGCAAGAGCAGCAGGCGCGGAGATTTTTGCCGATTGAGCCACTGATGGGAGGTGGCGCTCCACTCTGTAGGATCCAGGCCTTGCACATACGACGCTAAAGCCTGCGTCTCCAAGTCCCCTTCCGGATGCCCTGGATAGCAAGTGATGCTGATCGCTCCTCCCGATCTGATGAGAGAGAGAGCGGCTTGAATGCTTTCAAGCGTGCTATCGGTCTTCGTCGTCAGCTCTTTGTCCCCGCTCGGCAAATAGCCGAGATTGTAGACAATCAGCTGAATGGACTCAGCTTCGATCTCTTTTGGAAAGGAGCGGTGCGAGCCTTGGATTCCCTGCACCCGCAGCAAGTCCTCTGGCAAAAAATGACCAGAAAGCCTCTGCCAGGTAGCGTCAATGGCAGCTTGTTGCAAGTCGATGAAAAGCAGGCGCCCTCTTTGGGGCAAGACGTGCTTGGCCAGCATCAGAGCATCGTGGCCATTGCCAGCTGTGGCGTCGATGACAGAAAAGCCTTCTGACGGCTCCTCCATTTGCAACAATTGCTGCCAGTAGCGATGGGCCAAGTCTAAATGAGAGCGAAAGAGGGGAAAATGGGCGCGCATCAGCCATTCCTCTTTTTAAGCCGCTCTTGCTGGAAAAAGACGCGCAATAAATTGGCGCTATAAGCCTCAAACACTTTCGAGCGCACTTCAATGGTGTGGGTGGGATGGGGAGTGGCCAAGAGATTGACCCAGCTGCCTAAAGCGCCATGCCGAATATCCGGGGCGGCAAATACGATGGTCTTAATGCGCGACAAAAAAGAGGCTCCTAAGCACATGGTGCAAGGCTCTAGCGTCGAGTAGAGAGTGCAGTCGGCTAGGCGCCAGTTGTCCACCTCCGAAGAGGCGCTCGTCATGGCGATCATCTCTGCGTGCGCTGTGGCATCTTTTAAAAGCTCCACTTGATTGTACCCTCTAGCGACGACCCTCCCTTCTCGGACGATGACAGCGCCAACCGGCACTTCACCCTTCTGAAATGCTTTTAAAGCTTCTTTCAGAGCCTCCAACATAAACCGTTTATCTTCACTATCGCATTCGCCCATTGGAGGGAGCATGCCGAAACGTTTATCTTCGCTATCACATTCGCTAATCGAGGGGAGCATAGGGAGACCTTGCAGTTTTTCGTGTTCAATAAATGGTATAACATATTCGAGAAATAACGATCTATCCCAATGACTCTCCCCTGATTTTAAGGGAACTTTCAGCAATTACTTAGGATTCTTTGACAAAATATCCCTCTTTTTGATAAGATAATACAGACTAAGCAAAAACAAACATATTTTTCGGCAAACAGCGAATGTAATTAGCGATCACAGTAAACGTTCGCTTTATAATTGCAATAGCTCATGTACGGGGGGATTTCCTAAGAAATGTCTCTAGATAAAGGCACCAAAGAAGAGATCACAAAAAAGTTTCAGCTCCATGAAAAGGACACCGGCTCCGCCGATGTTCAAATCGCCATTCTTACGGAAAGAATCGCAGAGTTGACAGAGCATTTAAAGAGAAACAGCAAAGACCACGCTTCCCGCCTCTCTTTGTTGAAGTTAGTAGGGCAAAGAAGACGTTTGCTCGATTACCTCAACTCGACAGATACGAGAAGATATCAAAGCTTGATCAAAAAGCTCAAGTTGAGAAGGTAACATTTTTACCTTCCCTTTTTAGTAGGTAGCATGAACTTGCTGCCTACTTTTTTTTTATCCTGATTCAAGGTCCTCCCTGACTTGCCCCTTCATTGGCGGCAAGCTTCTTTCCAAAAATTGGCAAAAAGAATTTTTTTCATTGAAGCCTCCCTATTTTTTTATCGCTCATGCTATGATATTTCTTCCGCTCACACCTTAGGGCTATATGAAATAGAGGATTATATTAACGCTATTGGAGATCAAACTGAATGAAAGCCTATTCTAAAACGATTGCGATCGGCGATCGAGAGCTGACGATTGAAACTGGAAAAATCGCTCGCCAAGCTAACGGCTCTGTCGTGCTTCGCTGCGGCGATACTGTCATCTTGGCCACAGCCTGCGGCTCCCCTGAACCCTCCACCGACATCGATTTCTTACCTCTCCGAGTCGACTATCAAGAGAAATTTTCTTCAGCCGGCAAGACCGTCAACTCCTTTTTTAAACGAGAAGGACGCCCGTCTGAAAAAGAGACGCTCGTCTCACGCCTCATCGACCGCCCGCTGCGCCCCCTCTTCCCGCACGGCTACTTCCACGAAGTCCAGCTGCTCACTTATGTACTGAGCTTTGACCCCGAAGTGACCCCTGATGTACTGGCCCTTTGCGCCGCGTCGGCAGCCCTTTCCATCTCTGACATCCCCCTCTCCAAATCGATTGGCGCTGTCCGAGTGGGCTTAATCGATGGCAAACTGACCGTCAACCCCTCCCCTGAACAACTGAAAGCCACCAGGCTCGACCTAGTCATCGCCGGCACAACCGACGCCATCTTGATGATCGAAGGCTATGCCGACTTCCTAAGCGAAGAAGAGATCTTAGAAGCGCTCGAATTTGGCCATAGCTATGTCAAAAAAATCGCCGCCAGCATCGAAGAGATGCGCCAAGAGATCGGCCGCGAGAAAAACATGGGCACGCTGCACTCTGTCCCCGAAGAGGTGATTCGCAAAGTGCGCGAAGAAGTGGGACCGATGCTCCCTGTGGCGCTGAAAGTCCACAATAAAAAGGAACGGGAAAAAGCGCTCTCCCACATCAAAAAGCAGGTCTTTGAAAAGCTATTCCCTGCCGGCGAGACGCCAGCTTACACCAAGATCGACGTCAAAATCGCCTTAAAAGATATTGAATCGGAGACCCTCCGCCACATCATCTTCACCGAAGGCATCCGCAGCGACGGCCGCGACACCACAACAGTCCGCCCCATCGATATCGAACTCAGCGTCTTGCCAAGAACTCATGGCAGCGCCCTCTTTACCCGCGGCGAGACACAAGCCCTGGCCGTTTGCACGCTCGGCGGCGAAACGATGGCCCAGCGCTACGAAGATTTAGTCGGCGAAGGGAGCCACCGCTTCTACCTGCAATACTTCTTCCCTCCCTTCTCCGTTGGCGAAGTGGGCCGCATCGGCAGCCCTGGCAGAAGAGAAGTCGGGCATGGCAAGCTTGCTGAGAGAGCGCTCGCCGCAAGCCTCCCTTCCAAGCAATCATTCCCCTACACCATCCGCTTAGAGTCGAACATCACCGAATGCAACGGCTCCTCTTCGATGGCGTCAGTCTGCGGCGGCTGCTTGGCTCTGATGGAAGCTGGAGTGCCCATCAAGCGTCCGGTTGCCGGCATTGCCATGGGATTGCTCCTGGAAAAAGATCGCTCGGTCATCCTCTCCGACATCCTCGGCATCGAAGATGCGTTGGGCGATATGGACTTTAAAATCACCGGCGACAAAGAAGGGATCACAGCCTTCCAAATGGACATCAAAGTCGAAGGGATCACCCAAGACATCATGCGCCGCGCCCTTGAGCAAGCAAAAAGCGGCAGACTGCACATCCTAGACAAAATGCTGACTGCCTGCCCCGCCACTAAAGAGATGTCCTCCCATGCGCCGCGCATCGAATCGCTTCAGATTAAGCCGAGCAAAATCGCGGTCGTCATCGGCCCCGGCGGCAAGCAGATTCGCGCCATCATCGAGCAGACCGGCGTGCAGATCGACATCAACGATGACGGCATCGTCAACATCTCCTCCAACAACTTAGAGGGGATCCAAAAGGCCAAAGCTATCATCGAAGGGCTGACTGCAGAGGCAGAAATTGGCAAGACCTACGAAGGGAAAGTCGTCTCAGTCGTCGAATTCGGCGCCTTCGTCGAGATCTTCCCTGGCAAGCAAGGCCTTTGCCATATCTCGGAAATTGCCGCCAATCGCGTCGCCGACATCAACCAAGTGGTCAAAGCTGGCGACATGTTGAAAGTCGTCGTCTTAGACGTCAACGACCGCGGGCAGATTAAGCTGAGTCACAAGAAGACGCTGGCAGCGCCCGCAGCTTAAGCGGCTTAAGTGGGAAGAGGCTTTGCCTCCTCCCACACCCTCCTCCACCAAAGGGCAAGCCCTTTGGAATCTTATGTTATCTTTCAAGCAAGGGCCATTTCCATGCGC
Source organism: Chlamydiales bacterium (assembly GCA_029240195.1). Classification (GTDB taxonomy): domain Bacteria; phylum Chlamydiota; class Chlamydiia; order Chlamydiales; family JARBTN01; genus JARBTN01. Next base: position 67 of record JARBTN010000040.1, on the reverse strand, counting down.
TAAAGCGCAAGGAAATGGCCCTTGCCTTTCTCTAAAAAAGGCTCTATAATTTTTCTCGCAACTCTCT
>JARBTN010000039.1 GCA_029240195.1 Chlamydiales bacterium | reverse complement strand
TAAAGATGAGCTTTCAGAGCTTGTGATCCCCGAAAAAGATTGGGCCAAATGGTGGCAGAATGCGCGCTCTAAATTGCGCAAAGATACCATGACCGAAAGCCCTGGATCGACCAAAGAGCCTTTTCGCTTAAGAGAGAGCGTTTTCTCTCATGAAGAGCAGCTAAAAAAATTGATCCTATCTCAGACCGAATCGCTCGATATCGTAAAGACAATCTATCAGTTTGCGCGCGATTTACCAGATACTCTAAAAAACCCCGAAATTAAGAAAGCGTTGATTGAGAAGCTGTTGAAGCTAGTGACCGACGCTGAAATCGACGCCCGTCAAAAATTGGCCATCTACTTGTTATTAGATGAATTCCTCGACTATCAGCCAGCTAAGAAAGAGATTGAAAATACTGTATTGTCAGTAGAAGATTGGTTACAAGCGCTGCAAGCCATTGAGATTGTCGCTTTGAAAAAGCGGGCTTTAGTCGCTTTGCAACAGTACAACCCGCAATGGGCAGATAGCTTTTTTGCCCTCTTCTTCTCTGTGCAGCCCAATCCCATCCGCGAATACCTGCTGCGCGAACTGAATCAGCGCCTCAACCAAGCTAAGTTTACAGAAAAAATTGAATACTTGCTGCAACACCCGGCCGAACACCCTGAGCTGTTCATCTGGTACTTCCAAAAAGCTGTCTCCAAAGAAGATGTCCCCTTCTCCGATGCCCCAGGGCTATGCCATCTATTTGAGTCGTTCTTAATTTTGTTCGACCAGATCGAGGATATGCCTGAGATGAAGGACCTAACTAAGAAAATGTATACCTTGCTCTCCGGCAACCGCTATCAAGTTGTGCGCCAGATCATGCAAAGCTCTAGCATCTCCTTTGCCCGAGAATTCTTGCTTCTCGTCTCTAAAATCCATTCTCTGACAGACCACGACTTGAAGATTTTGCAGTCTTTAGCCGAAGTCGTCCATCCCAAACTGAAAGATGAAAAAGTGCAGAAGGGGGGCGCTAGCAAAGAAGAAGATATTCTATGGACTACTGAGCAGGGCTACCTTCGCATTCAAGATCGAGTCCGCGAAATCGGCACCATCGAGATGATCGACAACGCCCGGGAAATTGAAACCGCCCGCTCCCATGGTGACTTGCGCGAAAACTCTGAGTACAAATTTGCTTTGGAGCGCCGCTCTCGACTGCAAGGCGAGCTAAAGATGCTCTCTGATCAGCTGAATAAAGCGCGCATCCTCACTAAAGACGATATCAGCTTAGACTCTGTCGGTGTCGGCGCCGTAGTCGATGTCGCCAATAGCCGCAAAGAGATCACCACCTATACCATTTTAGGGCCATGGGATGCAGATCCCGATCGCAATATCCTTTCTTCTCAGTCTCGCTTAGCTCAAGCGATGCAAGGGCTAAAGTTGCGCGATACGTTTTCTTTCCGCGGCGAGGAATTTGAAATAGAAAATATCCAAAGCTATTTTCAAGCTTAAGCCTCTCTATCAACAAGGAAGAAGAGAGGGCATTTTTGCCCTCTCTTCTTTTATCTCCATAGATTTTACATGCCCCTTTTTATCGTCGACGGGTACAACCTTCTCTTTCGGATCTATCACATAGACCGAGCTCTGCAATCCGCTCGCCGCCACCTCCTAGAGAATTTAGTTAAGCAAGCGCAAGCGCTCGCCCTCGACATCTCCATCGTCTTCGATGCCGCCTATCAAGAAGAAGAGATGGCTCGCGGCCACTTTGGCCGGCTCGAGATCATCTTTACAGATAGCGGAGAAAGCGCCGATGACTATATCTTAAAAATGGCATCCCAGGTGCTCCCGCATCAAGCCATCGTCGTCACCTCCGATAAGGCATTGGCAAAAAAAGTGCGCTGGCAGCGCGTCCCCGTCATCTCTGTCGAGCGTTTTAGCGCCGAACTCACTAGCCGCTACCATAATGCCCCTTCCAGCAAACCGCCTCGCCCAGAAAAGGGGCTGCTGCGCAAAATGGAGCGGAACGCCGCCAAAACCTTTTCCGAAGATGCCCAGCCCCAGCCCCCTCTAGAGACGCCTTTAAAAAATCCACTGCCTCGAGAGGCAAAAGAGGTGGAGCGCTACCTCTCCCTCTTTCAAGGTTCTAAGCCCCAGCAAAAGAAAGCCGCCCCTTTTGAGCCCGATATCAAACGCTGGCAGCGCCTCTTTGAAAACCCCAAAGAAGACGAAGACCGCCTCTTTTAAAAAAAAGAGGGGAAATCCGCCGTCTTTGGCTGCGCATTTCCCCTTAAGGTCTTTTTCTGATTTCGCATGTAGCTTTTCCCCAACAAAACGCCTTTGGCGCTCTAAATGGTTAAAACGTTCGCTACACCATTCTCCAAGGATGGATCACATGCATGGTCATAAAGAAGAGGTTGTGGGGAAGTATTAACTGTACATTTTTAGAAGCGAAGTTATTGATCGACTTCACTTTTCCTAGGGTTAAAAGTGAAAATGTTGCAGCAATAAGGCCTAAGGAAAGGTCGACGATTTGCGTCATCACAGCGAGAGGAATTCCTATGGCATAAGTGATGCGAGAAGCAATATGGCGCTTTAGGGCATGATCTGAGCTGCGAAACTCATATGCTTTATTCTCTATACGGGGAAGAACCAGGCAGCCAAAGAACCCATCAAATTTATCAGGCAAGTCAATTTTCGCAGCAGGGTTGATCGCCTTTAAGAGGTGGGCGAAAGGCTTTGCAATGAGAGGTGTAGCTGAAAAAATACGCACCTTTGCCGCATTACGTAAATCATTGCGGTATTTGCCGAGCGGCAAAGCGCCGATTAATTGAGCGCCAGTGCCGACAGCTCCATCAATAGCGATCATTGCTACTGAAAGAGGGATAAGCGCGACGTGAGCGGCTCTTGCTATGATTTGTTTTTTTAAAAAGTTTTTGCCTTTACTGTGGGCTAATTCCTTTTCCACATATTTTTCTATGGGCGTTAATATAGATGTAGTTAAGCTGTTTATTTTCATCGGGCATCCCTTTTGTTTTTGCAAATATTATACAAATTTTAATTAACAATGTCAAATATTATAATTTTCTATTAATAGTTGCCTTTCAAATGAACTAACAAAACCTATCTGAATGTTTAAAAATAAAAGAGAATTTAAGTGAAGATCCAATCTTTGAAGCGAGAGCTCTTTCATCTATTTGACGCATAAAAACTCTGGTCGGCGTGCACCCGTAGTGAGATGGGAAAAAAGGAAAAATATTGGAAATGGTTTTAAAATTTAATTAGACCTTAGATTAAAGTAATAATCTAACAATTTTTTAAATCTTATTGATATTATTCAGTGTAATTGTTAACATGACCTCCCTTTTAAACAAGAAAATATTTGGAGACCCTATGCTCGCAGAGATAAAAAGCAATATTCAAGATAATTTTCTCCTCGTTGCTAAGACGACATGGACAATTTCACCGGCGGTGCAAGAAAAAGTGTGCTCGCCGCTAACTAGATATGAGTTTCTTGTTGCTGCAAGCTTGGCTCCATGGCAGACAGTCTATGACATTGCTAGAACCTTTTTCTCTACTTTGAGCGTGGTGACGACTTTAGGACTTCATAAAGAGTGGCGTGCGTCTTGTGTCAACAATGGGCAAAAACTCATCGCGCGCATTGCCACGTTCGCGATCGGCCTCTTTGCAGTGCTTGCGCCCGGCACAGTGAATGATTGGTTGGGGCTCCCCCTCATCGAGTCATGGTGAGTTCAATGGCAGTTCTTTGATCAATGCTGCTGCCACTTGGCTCTATTGGCTTCTCTTGAGGTAGTAAGACTCGAGCTCGTCGGCAACTTGTGCGGCGAGATCGGAAGGGACGGCTTCATTTTTAAAGAGGTTGACATCTTTTTCTAACAGATCAAAAAGAGATTTGGGCTCTAAAGAGAGCGCTTCGCACTCTTCTAAGAAGGTGAGCAGCTGGCGGTAGAGCGCGATCTGCACCTTTTTTTGAAAGGAGGAGAGCTCTGGAGGAGGGAATTTTAAATGCTCTGAAAGGTGCTGTAAAAAGATCCCTTTGGCGGCGCCCGCTAAAATAGGGCCTAGAGCTAAAATAAAAGAAAAAGTGGCTTGTTGCAGCTCTGAGCTCGCTTGTTGGGAGAGCTGGATGAGCTCTTGCCTATTTTTCAGCTCTTCTTTTTGAAAGACCTCTTCACAGTAAGAGCGTCGCTTCTCTAAATCCGTCTCTTGTCTGACTTGAATTAAGAGGGAGGGCCAATCTTCATACAATTTATCTAAGAGCTTTTGGATGAAGGCTTCTGAAATGAGCTGGTAGACCTCTGAGAGGTGGGCAAAGGGCGACTCGATTTGAGCGAGCGCTTTAAAGAAGGGCCTGATGGCTTGCCCCTGTCCGGATTGATTTGCCGCCTCGCACATAGAGAGCGCAAACTCTTCATGTAGGGCAACGAAGCGCTCTTTGGCTTGATCGCTCCAAGTTTTCTTGAGCTGCAAGTTTTTTTTGGCGCGCTCATAGAAACGCCCCTCAGGAAATAGCTCTTTGGCGACGGCCCATTTTTTTTCATAGAGCACGGCAAAGAGGGGCATGCTTGCAATGCGCTGAGGGCAGAAGGGGATCAATTTTTCTGACAGCGCAAATCCGCAGTATTGCGAAGGGTAGGGAAATCCTGTCTGTTTGCTCGTCTTAGAAAAGTGAAAGCTGTCGACAATGGGGATGGGGTGGTCGGGCAGGGCCAGCGGCCGCTCAAATTCCCCCTCGACAATCAGCGCCTCGCCAGGAAAAGAGGAGATTTGCTGTTGGATGGAGATGATCGATTTTTCTGGAGTCTGTGCTTTTTCGCTTTTGACGCGGATTGAGCACATGCCTGCCCGCAACTTCTTGACCGCTTCCAAAGTGGAGAGCTCTTGCGCGCCCACTAAGGTCGCCGCCTTCATGATAAAAAGGTCGCGCTCTTGCAGATAGAAGTCTTGGGCGAAAGAGGCAATTTTATGGACTTCAAGGCCAGCTATCGGCTGCAAGGAGAATTGATGCTGATGGATCGAGGGCAGAGCCTTTTGCAAGGGGGGTAAGATGATCGGCTCGAGCGCGTCATTGAGCAGCCAGCCGGCTTTTTGGTAGAAATGGCGGGCAATCGTATCTTTTAATGAGGACGGTTTGACGCTCACCTTGGCAGCTAGCAAGTTAAACCGGTGAATCAGCGACAGGACGAGCAGGAGAAAATCTTGCTCGCTTGGCGACCCGCTTTGAAAGCGCTCTAAAGAGGGGTAATAGCTTTTAATGGTATCGATCGATTGCTGAAGATTTTGCACGATCTGCTGTTTTTTATGCTCTGCCTCGACATGGCTATGGGTGTCAAAGAGAGAGGCAAAGAAGCCTTTAGAAAAGCCGGCGATGTCGCGGGTTATAGCCGGCTCCCCAGCATCGATGTGATAGAGAGTGATCAGCGGATAGGAAGCGGATTCATCCAAGCAAAGAAATTGCGACAAGTTTTGCAACGCTTGCTTTAAGGGATTGAGCAAATCATTTGGCTCACTGCTGCTGCCTTTATCTAACCCTTGAAGGGGAGGGTAGATCGGCATTGAAGAAATTTTTAAGTCATGGCTCATAATATTGACACCATCTAAGGGGGAAAAATTTCCCGTTCAATGGACCTGATTTTTGCAAAGTTCAATTGCAGGTGGAAAGCATTTTGCGCATTTTGCTCAATTGGCTGGCCATTGAATTTGTATGCTAAACTTTTAAGTCAAAGCAAGGTGCTATAACTTTCGCGCCTAAAAAACAGGGGCGAGGGTTAAATATCACTTTATAAGAACTTTAGAGGATGGGAAGAAATAAATTCAAGTAAAGCTTAAAGACCTAGCAACTTCGATTGCCGCATGCGATGCCGTCTAAAAACTCAGGCCAAATGCCTTCTATTGGCAGATGGCCTGAAATTTTAATCCCGAGCCAGGGCTAGCGGCAATTTTTGCTTTTAAATCACCCGCAGCTTATTGGCAATCGGCTTGCCCGCTGCCGCTTCCACGGTGAGTTCGCTGTCTTGTTCTAAAACGATTCGGTTTTTATAGATGGCGCCATTTTTCACCAGCACCACATCGCCTCGTTTGAGAAAGTCAAAAGCTTTTGCCTTGATCGGCGTCTCTTTAAGATCCATCTCCAAAGTCTTTTTGCCGTCGCCGCCGCAGAGGTAGTACTTGGAAGTTCCCGGGCCTTCCAGGCGCGGCGAGATGACGCGGTAAGCTCCCTCTTGCAGGGGCAGGCCAGCTTCATTTTTGATGATCAGATAAGACATCTTTAAAGAGTCTAAGTGAATGGAGGCCGCCCTTTGGATCTCTTTGATCAGATAGGGCTTTTCAAAAGCCCTCTGCGCAAAACAGAGGCTCTTGGCTGCAAGCGCTGGGCACTTGCCGCGGAAGATGCAGGGCGCTTCGATAGAATACCCCTGGTCTAAAAGCCCATCGCGCAAAGAGAGCAGGCGATGGTTGAAGGCTTGGTGAGAGCTTTCAACAATCAGCAAGCGCCCATTTGGAGCTAGCTTGCCCATCAAATAGTTGACCACGTCGCTCTCGAGAGCCTGCGCTTCATTGGGGTGGGCGCGAAAAAGGTCGCTGAAGATGTGGCCGGCAATGATCAAGTCATAGGGCTCTTCTTGATAGAGCAGGTGGTCTAGCTCAAGCAAGAAAGCTTTGCTTTCTAAATCTCTCTCTAGCTTGCTCGTATCTAGCTGGCGCAGCGAGAGGGCGTGTCCGAGGCGGCCGCTGATCTCGGAGCCGATCTTCAAACCCAAAGTGCTGCGGTCGAGCGCTGTCACGACATTGGCGCCCATTTCAAGCGCCGCTAGGGCAAAGGGGGCGGCGCCTTTGGAAATGTCTAGCACGCGATCGGGCGTCTGCTCTAGCTCGCCAATGAGACTGCGCCCTTCTAAGTAGTGCATGACAAAATGGTAAAGAAGGTAGGCGCTAAACTGCTTTTTATCTTCATACCACGGTGTCGCAGGAAATTCAGTGGGAGGCTTAAGCTGTGTCCAGCCGTCTAGCTTTTCGACAACAGAAACTAAAGAGCGAAATTCGCGCGTCAGCAACCGGTCGAGCGGTCCGGATTCTTGGTTGATTTTGCGCCAGATGCCCACCAGTAGGGGCATGAGCGTTTCAAAATCGGGAGGGGGGATTTTTTTTCTTTTGGCCATGATCGCTCTCTTGAGTTATTCAAAAATCAGCTCGCGCTCTCTCTCAGTCAGAGGGCGGTACTTCCCAGTTGGCAGCACGCCCAATAGAAGCTTGCCGATGCGGATGCGCGTCAACTCGAGCACTTTCAGGCCAGCATTTTCCACTAAGATGCGCACTTCTCTTTTCTTGCCTTCTTTGACGACGATCTTCAGCGTCCCTTTGCGCACTTTTTCAACTTTGCAAGGGGCGACGAAGCGATCTTCGACCAAAGCGCCTTTAGAAATGGCCTTTAAATGCAAGTCGCCGATCTCTTGCAACGTCTTGACCAGGTATTCTTTTTCAATGTTGGAGGAGGGGTGGATCACTTGGTTGGCAAAATGGCCGTCGTTAGTGACAATCAAGAGCCCTTCCGTATCGCGGTCCAGCCGTCCGACGGTAAAGAGGCGCTCGTCGACTCCTTTGAAGATATCTAAGACAATGCGCGTGCGCTCATCTCTTTTGCTCGTGCAGACACAGCCGCGCGGTTTATTCAATAGAAAATAAAGCTTGCCCTGCTCAGCTTCAATTTCTTTTTTATCGACTAAAATCGAGTCGGTCTCGATGTCGACAAGCATCTGCGGCTTGTCGGCAATCTCGCCGTTGACAGAGACTCTGCCTGCGAAGATGATTTCCTCCGCTTGCCGTCTCGAGGCCACGCCGGCCGCGGCTAATACTTTACTCAGGCGTTTTTTGGTCATAATCCCTTCAAAGAGGCACTTGGCTTGGGATCGATTGCCCCTCAATGGGAGAGAAATCGATCTAATTAATTTAATTGAGATAAGTATCGTACTATAAATGGGATTAAAAAAGAAGGGTTTGTATCTAGTGCGCGGCAATCAAAGGGGGCCCATATGGCCGGCCCCTCGAAGAACGGAGCCGCTCGATGAAAAGGAGGAGGATAAGGCTTGTTTTCAGAGGGGTTAATCCGCTAAAATGAGCGGTTTAATTCAAATTCGAGCTGCTTGCAGACTTCATTCAAGCTTAAAACTTCAAGCAATAGGCGGGAGGCGGGAGGCGGGCAGCTCGGGTTTCAAAAAAGGCCGCCATTCATGACGCCAGAGATTTACCTCGATTATAGCTCCTCGATGCCGGTATCGGATCTGGCTTTAGCTCGCATGCTTCCCCTCTTTAAAGACAAATGGGGAGTGCCGAGCCAGCCTCATCTGGCCGGGCAGGAGATCCTCCCCCTCATCGATCGCTCCTTAAAGGAAATCTATGCCCTTTTAGGGGCGCGAGAAGAAGATGACTTTGTCTTCACCTCCTCAGGTGCGGAGTCCATCAACCAAGTGCTCTTTTCCACTTATTACGATGTGACGCGCCTCACCGGCCGCAATCATTTTCTGACGCTGGAAGTGGAAGAAGCTCCCTTCATTATGGCTAGTGATCACCTCAAGCCCTTGGGAGCAAATGTCACTTATCTGCCAGTCGATGAGCAGGGCGTCCTCTCTTTGAGTGCTCTCAAAGGATCGCTCTCGCCCCGCACGGCGATCTGCTCCCTCTCTTTGGCCAACGGGCTGCTGGGCTCTATCCAGCCGGCTCGAGAGATCAGCCGCTTGTTGAAGGAAAAGGGCGTCTTGTTCCACCTCGACGTGACTCACGCCCTTGGCAAGGTCTTTCTCGACTTGGATGATTTGCAGCCCGACTTTGTCACCTTCAGCGGCGACTTAATTGGAGCGCCCAAGGGCACCGGCGGATTGTTAATCCGCGCCGGCCGGCAGTTGAGCCCTTTGATTTTAGGCAGCGGCGAGCTGGCCCGCATGCGCGCTGGACCCCTCAATATCCCCTTCCTAGCAGCTCTCGGGGCTGCAGCATCCGATTGCCTGGAGCGGCGAGATTTCATGGCCACAGAGGTGGCCCGTTTGAAAACGTTGCTCGAGCAGCGGCTGATGGCCGAGCTGCCCGGAGTCACCCCCCTATTCAAAGGAGGCCAGCGCTTGCCTCATATTTCAGTGATGGCCTTTCCCGGCGTCTTCAATGAAGCCCTATTGCTTGCGCTCAGCCGCAAAGGAGTCTTCGCCTCGATTGGCGGCGGCTCCTTCCAGCAGCTCTCTTTAAGCTTAAAAGCATGCGGCATGGCCAATCCTTTACGCGATACAGCAATTGCCTTTAGCTTGTCCTATCAGACGCGTGAAGCGGATATCCATCGGGCAGTGGAGCTCACGCGAGCCGCCTACTTGCCACTCAAGAAGATGTCTTCAACGCTCAGCCAGGAGTTCTCTCATGGGTAGAACCTCATTTGTCACCCCTTTTCCCTGGTCTCAATACAGCCGCAAGACCCTCTCTAAAATAGATCGGCCGCGCGGAGCGGGCTTTTTTAGCGAGGAAGAGGCTCAAGCCAAACAGATGCATCTGGCCACCGGTTCGGCCGGATCTGTCATTGATTGCGCCCTCTTTTCCATCTATTTTTTGGTCGATAAGGAAGATGGTGTGATTGCCGACGCCAAATACCAGCTCTTCGGCCCCTCCATCCTCATCGCCATCGCCGAGGCTAGCATCGAGCTCTTAGTTGGCAAAAATTACGACCAAGCCAAGCGCATGAGCGCCGACTTGATCGAACAGCAGCTGAAGGATAAAAAAGCCGGCTTGCCCGAAGAGAGCTTTGGCTATCTCAACTTGGCCGTCGATGCCATTGAACAAGCGGCCAGCCAGTGCAGCCATATTCCGCTGGCGATGTCTTATGTCGCCCCTCCTATACCCGATGCTTTAAAGGGAATTGCTCTTGGCGGAGATGGGTACCCCGGCTGGCCCGAGCTCTCCTCAGAAGCCAAGAGGGCGCTAATCGAAGAGGTGTTGAATCAAGATGTGCGCCCCTACATTGCTTTAGACGGCGGCGGAGTGGAGCTGTTGCAAGTGGTCGATGACCGCCATATCGTCATCGCCTATCAGGGCGCCTGCACCTCATGCTTTTCCTCGACCGGAGCGACCCTCTCTTATATCCAGCAAGTGCTAAAAGGAAAGCTCCACCCCGAGTTGACTGTAATCCCCGACCTGAGTTATTTGGAAGGGCATTCCTCTTAAGAAGAGGGCTCCAAAGAGGAGATCTCTCCGCTATGAAAGGAGAGAGGGTAGCCATCTTGGATGAGCTCTAAACTGCCATCCGGACCGATCTTGCTGACCAGGCCCTGAAAATGGCGAGAGCCATCCCTGAGCGTTACTTTCTCTCCGGGCAAGGTCAGCTGCAAGCTTTGAAAGGTTTCGAGAAAAGGGGCAAGCCCGGCGCTTTGAAAGAGCTTTAAATTGCGCTGGAAGATAGCGATGAGCTGAACGAGCAGCGCTTCCAAGTCAAAGCGCCGCCCCGTCTCTTCAAAAAGAGATGTCGCGGCTTGAGAGATGAAAGAGAGCTCTTGCCGATCCATGTGGATGTTGATGCCAATGCCTAAGATGACACCCCACACCGATTCGAGATCCACCACTTCAGCTAAGATGCCGCCAATCTTTTTGCCGTTTAAAAAAAGATCGTTCGGCCATTTTAAGCGAAAAAAGGAATGATGCTGTGCGGCCATCTCCACTGCCGATAGCGCCAGAACCTGCGCCAAATTGCCGACGCGGCTATCCGGCGGCAAAAAGAGGCAGAAAGAGGCGTAGATATTGCCGCTGGAAGGGGAGTGCCAGCTGCGCTCTAGGCGCCCCCGACCGAGAAGCTGCCGATCGGCGCTGATCACTGTCAAGCGCTCGCGATGCAGCAAGCCCATCTGCTCTTTAGCATAGCTGTTGGTGGAAGAAATGGTGGGAAAATGATAGCGGTCAATTAGCATCATGAAATTGTTACCTAAAAATTTGAATCGCCCTGCATAATCTATAGCGGCAATGATAGCAAAATAGGCCCCTTCAAGGATAGCGTGCATTATAAATTACTTATGCGGATTGACTTTCGAGTGATCCCCCTCATCTTAGCTTTGATGAGCATCAGCTTGCTCATCATCTCCTCCTATTCGGTGCCCCACGTCGGTGAGGCGGCTGACGAGCCCTTTTTCACCGCCCGCACTCTTGCGCAGCTCAAATGGTTTGTCATTGGCTGGGGCGTTTTTTTCCTCGCCGCCAGCTTCGATTACAACAGGCTGCGCGAGTGGGCTTGGTTCCTCTATGTCTTTGCGCTCATTGCTCTGATCGGCCTCTTTTTCACCAGCTCCATCCAAAGGGTCCACCGCTGGTATCGCCTGCCCTTGGTCAATATCAGCTTGCAGCCCTCTGAGCTGGCAAAATTGATTGTCGTCATCACCTTAAGTTGGTTTTTAGAGCGCGCCTCCTCCAGGCCCCACTCTTTAAGCCGCGCATTCTTTGGCGGGCTCATCGTCTTGATCCCCTTCATCCTCATCCTCAAGCAGCCCGATCTCGGCTCTGCACTTGTCTTATATCCCATTGCTCTTGTCATGTTTTATTTTGGCAACGTGCACCCTAAAGTGGTGCAGCTGATGGGGTGGTCAGCTCTTTTGGCCCTTACGTTCATCTTATCGATATTCAGCCAAATCGTGCCCATCGAAAAGGTGCGCTCCTTCACCTCCCTATTTTTAAAAGAATATCAGATGGATCGCCTTGACCCCACCACCCACCACAACCGCGCCTCCTGCACCGCGATTTCCATGGGCGGGGTGACCGGGCTCGGTTGGCGGGGCAGCGAATTTACGGCCCGAGGCTGGCTGCCCACGCCCGACACCGATTCGGTCTTTCCCTCATTTGGTGAAGAATTCGGACTGGTCGGCCTGGTCGCCCTCCTCGCCCTCTTCTATTCCCTCATTTTTTTTAGCTTTCAAGTGACTGCTGTCGCCAAAGATGAATTTGGTCGGCTCCTCTCAGCCGGCATCACTGTCTATTTAGCCATGCACATCATGATCAATATCGGCATGATGTGTGGCCTTTTGCCCATCACAGGCGTGCCGCTGGTGCTGATCAGCTATGGAGGGTCTTCGATTCTCTCGACCATGGCCGCCCTGGGCCTTTTACAAAGTATCTATAGCCGTAGGTTTATGTTCTAATGCACCCTTTTATCATCCAACCTGGAGAGTGGCTTGGCCGCGGCTCCCTCTCCTTCAGCTTTTCTGAAGAGACCATCCCCTTCTTCACCAAATGGGTCGTAGCCCCCTTAAGCGACACCAGCTTTGCCGCCACCCAGATGGTAGAAATTCAGGGCGAAAGCCCGCGCCTCAACCATTTTGTCATCACCAATATCCAAGCGCCCCATTTTACCTTGTCCATGGAGAATGAAGCGGTGGGCTCCCAGCTAGGCCACGGGCATTTTGATGAGAAACAGTTGCTTTGGGAATTTAAAGGCGCTACTATCAGCGGATATGAGAAGTATACGCTGACAGAAGGCGGCTATTCCATAGAAGCCTCCTACTTTGCCGAAGATACCTTCTCCACGAAAATTGAAGGCTCGCTTTGGAAAAAAGCTTAAAAAGGATCGAACGATGAAAAAATGGCTTCCCCTGTTACTGACCGCATGCGTTGCCTGCACAGCTGGCCCGATGATGAACCATGAAACCTTTGAGCGGATTCAAACTGGCACCACAGTCGGCGCGTTGCAAGATATGGTCGGGTCTCCCTTCGATATCGAACTTAACGACGACGGAACGCAAAATTACATCTACATCGAACGGATGGAAATTGGGCTCGGCACGACCCACTCTTGCACCTACATCCTCAAGGTGCGGGATGGGAAGGTGATCGATAAGCAAGTGATTGAAAAAGACACCCCGCTCGACATTAAATTTCATAGCTAATAGGAATTGCCCATGAGCTCCATTCAATCCAGTTACATGCAGATGGCCATTGATGAAGCCCAAAAAGGCGTCGACCTCGGCGATGGAGGCCCCTTTGGCGCCTGCATCGTCAAAGAGGGGCGCGTCATAAGCCTTGGGCACAATACCGTCATTGCCAGCCACGACCCGACGGCCCACGCCGAGATGAACGCCATCCGCCAAGCATGCAGCCTCCTCGGCACCCACGACCTCAGTGGCACTGAAATCTACACCACCTCAGAGCCCTGCCCCATGTGTTTGGCCGCCCTCTATTGGTCGCGGGTCAGTGCCATCTACGTCGGAGTCTCTCGCACTGTCGCCGCCGAATTTGGTTTCGATGACGCCTTCTTCTATCAAGAGCTTAGCCAACCGGAAGAGGCGCGAGCCGTCAAGCAACGCACCGGTTGCTTAGAAGCTCCCATCCGAAATCTCTTCTCCCGCTGGCAAGGGCAAAACCGTCCCCTCTACTGAGGGGGAAGGGGGCTTTGCCCCCCTCCACCCCCCACCAAAGGGCTAGCCCTTTGGAATCCATCGTTTAATCAAGTAAAAGGCTTTAATCCATGGGCCTGCCGCCCAAGGATTAAAGCCTTTTACTTATCTTAAAAGTGCTTTCGCAAAAGCTAAAATTTTTGGTTTATAGCTCTAGAACATGCCGTAGAGGTAAAACATGCCGTTTGCAATCGGCCCGTTATCAAAGGAAAAGCGGATGCCGTTGACAGCATCTATGCTCGATGTGTTTACCCCCGCCATCTTCTCTAAAGGAGCTGTCGCTGTCGCAACGATATGCGACATCGTCAGCTCCATCTGCTTATATTGGGTGGCATCTTGCGGATTATAAAGGTGCATGATGGCAAAGCTTGCTGCATTGCTCGTACTGGAAAAGGTTTTGCTGCTCGGCGTGATCAGCGAGCTGCCGCTGCCGCTCGTATTCAGCGCCAAGTACTTATATTGGTAGCCTGTCGAAAGGTAAGTCAACCCGTTGTCTATGCTGTACTCGACTTGTAGCCGAGCTCCCGTATTCTGCGGCGATAGGTCAAAGATATAGAAGGCATAGGTGTTGTAATTGTGCACCAAATTATTGAAGGAGACAGAGGTGCTATTTGTAATCGCCTGTTTACGGAGAAAGCTTGGCTCAGGCCCGTCTGAAAGCCAAAGCGAGTGATTGACAGAAAGCAGGCCCGCCCCTAGCTTGAAGACCCCTTTTCTAGTCGTAGAGGCAAGATTTGAATGATGAGACATGAAATAATTCCTTAAAAAGATGAAGGTTAGAGGCAGCCATAGAGCATGAATTTGCCCGAGGCAATAGTGCCCGAGCTAAAGTATAGAGCGAGAGCTTGAGGGTCTCCGATGCTATAGTCACCGGAGATGACATCATAGATAACATTGGTTCCATTATAGAGCGACATTTGCCCATAGGTGATGAGAGCCGTTTGCAGGTCTAAGTAAATCCGCCCACAGGAAATTCCTCCCGCAATGCCATAGCCGCAGATAATATAAGAGCTTGAATCATCAGATAGGCTGGTGGACATGTTTTGATAGCTGTAATTGCTTGTGATATAGCTATAAGGGGCTGAAGAGTTGGTGCTGATCACCATTCTTAAGCTTGCTTGCGAGACCGCTGAGGCGACCACATTTGTATAAACCAGCATTAATGAGGAGTAGGTCGTGCCAAAGATAAAGCTGAGACTAGTGCTATTGCTCGCTGTCGCCTGGCTGATCAACACGTATTTATTGGTCGTTAAAGAGCCGGTAGGAGAGATGGCGCCTCCAACCGCTGTCAGATCGGTGCCGAGCTTTGAGACGCCAATCTTTGCATTTTTGCCTAAACGGGGATAATGGGACATGATTTGACCTATAAGTTTTAAGTGAGGGGGTTAAAATTCAGCAAATCCGTAGAGAGCAATTTTTCCACGGTTGAAGTTGCCCGATCCGGTAATCGAGATGGCATTAATCGCCCCCGTACTGGCCAAATAGCCACTATTTGTGATGTAGGGCTCTGGAGCATTGGAGCCTGTAGATGCGATATAGGTACACTCTGAGTAATAGGCCTTTCTTCTTGTGGTGCTCGCGGGGTTGAATAGGTAGATGCGCCCTGTTATGGCATCTCCCCTATTTGATGTGCCAATCAGCGACCCTTGGGCAAGCAAAGATTGAGTCGTTGTTGTCCCTCTCGCCAATGTGGTCTGGACATAGTTAGAAGTGCTGAGAAAGGAAGCCCCGCCATTGGTGCTGAATCTAATTTGAAAGGAGGTGGTGCCGCCTCCCGATACTCCTACTCCATTGAGCTGAATTAAATAGATATTATACCCTGTGATACTCGTGACGATATATTGAGCTGTGCTATAACCGGTGAGCGTCGTTTCTGAAATTTTAACTAAGCTAGAAGAGGTGTTGAATTTGGCCTCTTCAGAGTTAAAAGTAAAATGAGAGGAGTTAAAGTTAGCTTCCCCAAAGGAAGTAGAAGTCGCTATTGTTGGTGCATAAGACATAGAATGACTCTGATAGATTAAAAATATTGAAAATGAATGATTTTAAAGTAAAGGCTGCTGCTTTTATTTTTTCATATGAGCCCTTGATATTTCTTTTGAAAATTAATTTTCAATAAAAAAATTGCTGCGCATTTGTTTTTATTTAGTTTCTTAGTTAAATGAAGAGAGAGATTAGTCTTGATGATTTATAAATAAAGGGTAAATCCCTTAGCAAAATCTTTTATAAACCTGATTTTTAAGAAAAGCTTTAAGCCTGCCCGTTTATCTCCAATTTAAAGCTTTTAATCTTTTGGGCAGTTGGGGGTAGTAGGCAATTAAAGTTGTGATGAATGCCAAAAGGCATTAAGCCTTGGGTGATAGCCCATGGCTTAATGCCTTTTGACAGATGCCTTAGAAAGATTCCAAAGGGGCCTTGGCTCCTTGGGTAGGAGAAGCCCTTTCCCCTCTCAGTGGCAAAAAACTGTTTGCTAGATCGATAGGCGCTCAAGCTCTGTCGAAAGGGGTTGAGGGCTTACCTTTAATTGCCTTCTCCAGCCCTTTAAAAGAGGGCCACGATCAAAAGGAAGGGCGGAGTCGGCCAGCTGAGCCAGGGGATTTGCAGCAGAAACTGGCAGCTGTTTTTTATAAAGCCGGCTGACTTGCTGCAAAAAGGGGAGCAATTTTTGCGGCTGCTCATTAAAAAATCCCATGGCCTGGCATTGGCATAACATCTCGCTCATCTCTTGCAGTAGGCTTAAACTTTGTCCGAAAATTCTAGATTTTGTCCCCTCTAGTACAGCTTGGAGTAACTTATCCTCATAGCGCCTTTGAATGCCCCCCTTTTCCTCAATGGAAGACAAAACGGCTTGGAGAAAGGAAGCGATGGAGGGAGTCGACTGCCCGTTTTTAAAGAGCTTGGGAAGTTCATCGAGCAGCCGGTCGCCGAGAAAGAGCAGGGTCTCTCTCTCCTCATGGAAGAGGCCGAGATCAATGGCCAGCTGAGAAATCTCAAAAGCAGCTTTGAGCAGCAAGGGACGCTGCTCGCTTCTAGGAGAGAGCTCTTTGCGCTGCAAAAGCTCTAAGGCTCCTTCAATCGCTCTTTTAATTGGCTGCCGCAGCAATTCCGGATGGGACTTGCTATACAGAGGATAGATACTCTTGATGAAGAGAAAGGGCATTTTGATGAATGGGATGTCATAGCTTTGAATGCTCTCCCCTTGGATCCATAGCTTTCCTGTTCCGTGGGCCGGCAAGAGGCCTTTCTTCAAAGCACGCAGCGATTGCTCTAAAGCCAGATCGAGCAGGGCATGGATAGGCCTTTCTAGCTCAGCCGTACTCAAGGTTTGGTGCCGCTCTTGCTCTGCAATTAAAAAGTGCAAGATATTCAAAGAACCGGCAAATAGGCTCATACCGATTGTCTTTTCTGTCGGTTCGATTCCGAGCAGCTCTCGGTTGACTTCAACTAAAATGCTTGGAGCAAGCCGCTCCTCAAGAGCTTCATAGCAGGGTTTTTGTGCCAAGATCGAAAGCTTGACAAAGGTCGCCTGACCGATCACCTGTTGCTGCACCTTTGTAGAGAGGAGGGTGAGCAATTCAGCCACTTGCTCTTTAAAAAAGGGCTGGATGTAGCCATAGCGCCCGAGGTAGATGAGCATGTTGAAAGTCACCTTCACCATCTCTTCTCCATCGTCTGCTCTGGCTTGCCGGATGATGTAGGCGATATTGTGGATTAAAAGGGTCACTATAGGGTTGGGTGTGAGCGTATCGAACTCACTTTGCTCTTGGATCAGCTGTTCGGTGATCGTTTGCAGCTCTTTGATTTGGCCAAGAGTTTGGATGAATTGATAAAACGGCTCAGCCTCTTTTGCCAATGCTCGATCCTCGACATTTTGCGTGCAAAGGCGGCAGTGCTCCCAGGCTGTTTGGGCCAGCGCTTTTTTTTCGGCGCTAGAGAGCGGTTGGATGGCATCTGTCACATAGCCTTGTTTGGATAAGCTTTTAATTGCCGCCTGAGCCGACTGTGAGCGCTGCATGGGAAGCTGCTGCCAAGTTGCTACAATTTTTGAGCGCATCCGAAGCAGCCGCTCTCGATAGCGCTCCATGACATAGGGCTGTTTCCTGACAATGGAATTGAGGCAGCCGAGAGCAAATTTCCCTTGCAGGTCAAAGGCCAGTGCCTGCCCGATGGCAGCAAAGAAAAAAAGATAGAGCTCTTTTTTTTCGATCGAGTCTAAAGAGGTATCGGTACTGTGAGCTAAGTAGTAGCCAATTAGAACTTGCGCCTCTTTCTCAAGCTTTGGGAAGATTTGGCTCAGCTCGATCAGCCAAGGGGTTAAGAGGGGGAAAGAGGGGCCCTTTTCCAGCAATTGGGTGAATATCTCATTGAAGAGGAGGTGGCTTTCATTAGACAGATTGCCCCACTGCACTTTGGCGATAGCGGTTAGCACCATCTCAAAAGAGGCTGGCTCAATGGGCTCAGCGTCATGGATGAACCCTAAAAGCCATTCTAAAGCTTTTGGCAATTGAGAAAGGGAGACCAGAGGAAGCAATTTATTTAGGAGCACTTTCTTGATCTGCTGCAGCGTCGCATGGCTGAGCACGGCCTTTGCCTCTCCTTCCAGCTCAGAAAAGCGCAGCAAGATGCAGCTGGCCATCAAGGACTGCCTCTCTTTAGGGACATTTCCTTCGATAGAAGAGGACAGGGAAAAGAAAATATGCTTAAAGAGATCGATTTTTTGGCCGATGGGGCTCTTTGCGCCTAGCAAATGGTGGAAGAAGGGCTTGCAGGCCAGCATCTTCTGCAAGGTCGAGAAGGAGAGAGGTGCCCTCTCGATGATTTTTTCCCAGATGGGGTAGAGAGCGGGATCTTCTAAAGAGGGGATATCCCCTTGGCGCAGGAGAAGATTTTCTACGATGTTTTCAAAGAGAGGAAGCTCTTGGGGTAGCGTTGAGAGGACCGGAAGCCAAATATTGGCCCGGTAAATTCGATGGGTGACAATCTCCGTCATATAAAATAGGGACAAGTTTTCCGAGAGGGCGTATTGAAAAAATAGCGTCTGCGCGCTCCTTTCTAAAAGCTCGGGAATATTTTGAGCGGGAATTTGGCTGAGCAAATAGCGAGATAGATCCACCTTTCCCTCTGGCAGCCACTCAACCAATGCGCGATGGAATACGTGTAGGTGGCGGGGAGGCAGCCCTCCTGAGTATTTGCCAGAAAACCAAGAGACCCAGCGCTTTTGCAAGAGGCTATCTGCACTTTTGATGATGGACGTCGATGTCGTCTCAAAGGTGTCTTGCGCCTGAGTGTCATGAGCAAAGGCCTGCAAAAATTTCTCTTCAAAAGCCGCTTGAGGCCTTTGCTGTTGCTGAAAAAGGACCGATTCCATCTCTGCCATCGAATCAGCTTGCAGCAGCTTTTGGGTACAAAAGGGGTGCCTCTTGGTCCCTTTCAAGCTCTCTAGGCCCTTTTGCTGCCACGCATCGAGCAGTTCTAAAAAAGCTCTTTTAGACAGCCAAGGGCTCTCATAGCAGAGTGCCTTGGGTAAATGCAGCCAGATTTTGGCGCTCAAGGGAATGGGCTGCTTTAACAGGCGGCATAATAGGAGAAAGCCTAATTGGACAAGCTTGGGGTCGGGCTGCTCGATGAGTGCTTCTCCAGCCTTTTGCACCAGGTCTTGTCGCATGAGGGAAAAGAGCTGCTCTAAAGGCTCACATGGCTCTACCTGTTTTAAGCTTTGGCCGCTTCCCACCTCTTGAGCAATGGAGGGCTCATAGAGGCTTTTAAAAAGGGGAGGGAACTGTCCCTCGTTTCTTAGCCCTGCCATCAAGCTATCGATTGTCGCGTTAGGGGCAAAGGGGATGATGAGAAAGGCTGTATCCCCTTCTCTTAGAGGGAGCTCAAGGGCTAGCTGCCCTCTATGGCGGCGCATATTGAAACAGGGGGAAGAGCCGCTTCTGCTCAGGGAAAGGAGAGCGGAGAGCTGAATGCCATGCAATAGCGCTTCTAATGTCAAATCGGACGAGAGGTGATGCCAGATCTCTCTTGTCAGATAGGAAGCTTCTTCTTGAATGTAGGCGAAAGAGAGGAGAAACTCTCTGATCAACCATTCGATCTCCTCTTGAGAGAAGCCTTTTAAAGAGCTTATCGACTGTTCGTTCAGGTGGAATAGGGCATTTAAGAGATAAGCGGCAATTTGGTCAGCACTTTCCATCTCTTGGTAGATCGTCTCTTGCATGAGCGCATAGAGGTGGTCGATGCGTGTTGGCAGGTAGCTGAAGAGCTCTTCGGAGAAGTCTTTTAGGACGTATCCTTTTGAAAGGAAGTTTAAGTATTGGGGAAAGGAGAAAGGGTGACGGTGATGGAGGGGGGTCATCTGCCGGCGGGCGTAATCGAGCAAAGGCAGCGCTTCGGCGCATTCTGATTGCAGGGAGGGGCGGCCGTCTAAAGAGAAGGGAAAAAAGGGAATGCTCAGCCCTTGCAAGGAGAAGAGGCGCTCGCGCTGGAGCTCTT
>JARBTN010000107.1 GCA_029240195.1 Chlamydiales bacterium | reverse complement strand
GCATGAATTGCCAGACGAAATGGTGCAGCATATTTTTCAGTATTTACTGCCCTCCTTACAAAAATCCATTCAAACCAATCGCGATGTCTGCGCCATCAGGCAAGTCAGCCAAGCCATGAATCAAAACATGATGGACCTTTACCGGCGCTACGCAGATAAAGCACCCTTTTTTTGGGGCCCCGATTTGTTTAAGCATAATTCAAAATACCTGCCTCAAAAACTGCAGACAGCCACTCACATTTACTTGCTAAAAGTAGAGGACATGACCGGCAGTGACGCCCTCAAGTATGAGCCTTTGCCAATGCCCCTTGAAGGGGAGACCATCTTTTTAAAAGATTGGCTCGATAGCATCTGCGCCCCTTTTAGAAAGAATGCATACGAAAACTTCTCCTATTTTCTAAGCTCCCCTTACTGCCCAAATGCCATTGAAAAAGTAGACCTGACAATGCCCTCTTTGACAGCTAAAAAAGGCATCCAGCTTTTAACACATCGCCTCAAAGGGGTCACCCATCTGAAGTTGAATGTCGATCATCGAGGACCAAAAGAAGAAAAAGAACAGCTCTTTTTGACCATTGCCTCTCTTTCTCAACTCAAGTATCTTAAGCTCGGAGCAAGCCTTGCGCAGAGCCAAATACCGGCTATGGCAGAGCCTTTTCTTCAACTTGAAGAAGTGAGAGCGGATGTGAATGAAATGACTTCTCCCTCATTTTTCGCGGCTTTAAACCAATGCCCAAATCTTAAAAAGTTAAACTTTAAAGGCCGAATTGACCACGTCTTGCTTCAAATCTCCCCGAATCAACTAAAAACCCTAGCAGCCTTTAAGTTTAAAGGCGATATCCAAACCGACCGCGATCAGCAAAGGCAACAAAATCGTGCGGCCTTTGAACAGATGACCTCTTTAAAAGAACTTTCCTTAGAGGCAGAAGAAAATGGTGACTATGAGTCCGGCCTAGTCTCTCACCTCCTCTTCGACGGAAGTCTGCCAAAAAGCCCGATGTTGACAAGCATTCGCTTAAAAGACCAAGCATTAAGTAAAAGAGATGTGGGGTGCTTAATTGACTTCAATCAACTAGAAAAATTACACCTTGAATCTGACTGCTGGGGTGGCGATGGATTTGAAATTGACGATGCAGCCATTCAAGACATCCTTTTTGGCAAGGAGCACTTGCAAGAATTGGTTTTAATTTGCCACACCTTGACCAGCGATGGGATCTTAGAGGCGCTGCTAAAAGCTGATTGTGCAAACCTTCGAAAACTGAAAATTCAGTGTGTGAAAGGTGAGCAGTGCCTCTTAAAAGCACTGCTACAAACTTATCCTTTAGAATATGTCAAAGTCATTTATGCCGAAGAAGACGAAGGGGCAAATGATGGAAAAAGAGAGGCCTTTAGCGTGGAACAGACGTTTGATAGCCCTGAAGAAAGAATGCTTTACCTCTCTACCCTCTCCCCATAAGTACCTATAAGGGCTTTAAGCATGTCGGTAAAATGGCTCTTTCAATCGAGGGCCTTTTTTTTTCCGCGCCCCTCACCGACTCATCTAGATGATGAGCGGCAATAGCGCAGAGAGGGTAAAGCCGCACATGGCAAAGACATCCTGCCAAAGCAATTTTTCTCTCAGAAAGAAGCAAGACATGAGGATGGAGATCATCGGCGTGGAGTTGATGATCGGCCAGATCAACAGCGGATTGCCCATCTTAGCGGAAAAAATATACGTAGCCTGCGTAAGCAGCATGGCCGCTGGCCTTAAGAGGAGCGCTCCAACATTGGCCACTTGAGAAAGATCTGGCTCTTGATCCTCTTTATTCCCCCCTTGCATTTTATACATCAGCAGCAAAGAGGAAAAGACAGCCTGCCAAAAGAACGTGGCGATGGTCAAAGCTGCCGCCTTCTCTAAAGTGATATTTTTGTCGATAGGGCCCAAAGAGAGGAAGAGCGCCTGCAAAATTAAGCTGACGATGACCCAAAGAGATGTCTTATGCATCAAAAAAGAGCGCTTTTGCATCAAGAAAAAGGGGATGCAGGCATTGATGTTAATCACCAGGCAAAGGACCGTCAACAAAGAACAACCTCTTGGATCCTTAAAGAGATAAGTCGTAAAAAAAATGGCTGAAAGAACAATATCGGCTACTTTAGACTGCAACACCACCTGCCGCACATTCCATTTTTTGAAGGCAAAGGAAAAAGTAAATGAAACGAGGTGAAAGATCAAGGCCAGTAAAAAGCAAGGATAGGAAGTGACATAAGTCAGCACCAGCTGATGGGCCCGGCCTCCTGTCATCACTAAGAGAAAATAGCCGATTAAAAAGGGAATAAACGTATTAGTCAATAACACCAGATAGGGGTTATTGCGTTTCACTCCGAGAGTGTAGCGATTCACCAGAGTGAGGGCACTGCTGGAAAATGCATTTAAAAATGCAACTAATACCGGATTTAAAAACATAATATCTTATTAATTTATGAGTTGAATCATTTCAGTTGTGAGACCAAGATAGCAGCATAATATTTTTTCTTCAACTATTATGTCCCTTTAACTGCCCGATCTCTTATAAGCAATTAACCCTAACAACATAAAAATTAAAATTGAAAAAATGCGTAGGCTCAAGGCCCATTGGAAATATTTTAAAGCAATTTTGCTGGAGAAAAGGGGGATTTTTTGGGCGGAAAACGCCAATTCGAAAAAGAAAATTGCCAAAAGGCCAGATCTTTACAGCCCTTTGGCTTAAGGAGATTTGAAAGGAGGCTCTAAACCGCCTCCCAAAAATGATGAAACCTTATAAAGATAAAGCCTTATGAAGCCTTTGGACTGCTGTGCAACTTCTCGACATAAGCGCCATTCTCGTCGTAATACTGCTCTCTTAGCAAAATGCCGTCGATACTCCACTGCCGAATGTCGCGCAGGTCGGATCCTTCATGGTAGCGCACCTCTTCCGCAAGCTGCCCGTTGGGGTGCCAGCGCTTTGATGTGCCATAGAGGGTGTCGCCTTGAAAGTGCCCTTCAGTCAAAGGAGAGCCTTTGTGATCGAACAGCTTCTCCACACCGGAGCGGATAGACATGTCATAGGTGATGGTGCGAAAGCGAGATCCATCAGCGTGGAACAGCTCATTTTGGCCGTCAATGTGCCCTTTGTCATAGCAAAGAGCGCTCTTTAAAGTGCCATCCGGGTAGTAGTGGCGTTGCACGCCCTGCAATAGCCCATCGACATACTGCTCGAGGCTCTTTAACTGCCCGGTTTGGTAGTAGTGGTGCACCTTGCCCTGCTGCACCCCTTGCACATAGAAGCTAAGAGAGAGCAAGGAGCCGTCTTCAAAGTAGCCGGCAAAGCGACCGTGCAGCTGCCCATTTAAATAGGAGCCCTCTAGCTTGACTGCCCCCTTAGGGTAGAACCAGAGCACTTGCCCATCGGGTTCGCCATCTTTTTCTAAGTAAACTTCAAAGAGCCGCTTTTTAGCGGAGGTGACCATTTTAACGACATGCTCGCCGACTTTTTGCTGGTTTTTAAAGGGCTTGGGCACCTTCACCAGGTGAAAAGGCTGTTGATAGTCGAGGCCAAGGCTTGCATCTTTGATGGTCAATAGATCGTCTTGAAAAGAGTACAATTCAGGTTCTGGCATCTCACTTCCTTCACTGTTTCTTTATGTCGCTTGGGAGCGAACTTGAGTTTTAAAAAATGGGCCGATATCGTGCCCTTCCGCCTCATACTTGCAAAGAGCCTCTTTCATCACTTCCTGATTAGCCTTGGCCACATCGCGCAAGAAGGCAAACTTCTTGGCGTTCAGGTCCAGCCTTTTCAAGTCTTTATCCACTTCCGTCTTTAAGCTGCGGTCGTAGCGGATGAGGTGTGTCTCGCGGCTTAACACTTTATTGTAAATCACGGCAAAGACATTTAATATGGCTTCGAAGCAGGTTTCACTGGAAAGGTCTGATTCGCAAAGCGCAATTCTTCCTGTTAGTAAATTGCCGTCGGTTTTATTGGAAGTGCTAATTTTTGTTTTTAAGCGATCGATCTCATGCAGAACATCTTCGCTGAGGGAAATGGCCTTTGTCAGGCTTTCAAAAAGCTGTTGCATCAGCTTGAGGACTTTCTTATCGGTCACCTTATTGAGAGCAGAATTTTCAATTTCGACATGCACGAGCGAGCGCAGGTCATACTCTCTTTTTAAGTAGCGCTCTTTCACCTCTTGAAGAGATAGGTTTTCCACCGACTGAAAGCCAATGCCCCCTTCTGTAGCATTGATGAGCTTGCGCTTTGGATAGCGCTCAGAAAAGGTGGTGATCCATTCCGACTCCGCCACCCACTTCCACAGGGTGTAGACAGGCTTGCCAAAGATGTCGTTGCGCAAGAATGCCGAAGAGTCCATATCTTTTGTCTTTAAGATGGAGTCCTCTGTCAGTTCCCGGTCGACGACAACTCCTGAAGCATAGCTTTTTAAATCGGTATAGGCCAGGTCGAGGCCGACCAAGATAATCGGGTTGCACCCCATGGCCTGAGCAATCTCCATCGAGAAATTGACCACATTGTGCCCCTCATCGATAAAATCGCCTTTAATCTTCAGCTTTTCTTCAAACCAATCAGAGATGTAGTAGCCGCCGCAACCCGTCACATACAGGCGAGGGCCGTGGATCAAGCGAAAGGCCTCATGAAACATGCGATTGCGATAAAAATAGGGCACTTCATAGGCGGCATTAGAAATCAAGCGCTGGTACTGAGGAGGGTTGGGATCGATCCCCGCTCCAAAGTGCGGCAAAAAGGAGTGATTGGTCAGAGCGTTCATCGACGAGCCTCCAGCAAAGATGAGCGCGCGGTTGCTGAGGGTCTTGAGCACTTCTAAGTTCTTATTTAAAGACGGCCCTGCGCC
>JARBTN010000106.1 GCA_029240195.1 Chlamydiales bacterium | reverse complement strand
GTTATCAATAAAAAATGTATTTGATTTTTGTTGAAAGGGAGCGATGCCGGTTGGCGTTGCCAGCAAAGAGACCCGAGGAAAAAATAGGCACCTATCTTTTCCTCGGGTCTCTTTGGGGTCTTTAAAGATTGTAGGGGTTCCAAAGAGCCTTAAAGCTTGCCTTAAAGCTTAAAGGCTCCTTTGCCAGAGAGCAGTTTAAGGGGAAAGATAGCGCGCAGCTTGTTTTTCTTTTTGCAAGATGGGCAAAAAGCGTAGCGTCTCTTCTTTGACGATGGGTCCGAGGCGGATGAGAGCCAAAAGATTCGGATAGGCCATAAGCCCATTGAAGATATCGCTAATTTTCCACACAGTCTCTAGCTCTAAGAGCGCCCCTGGGATGACGACGGCGCTGAAAAAGAGGCGGAAGAGGGGTAGCGCTTTGGTGCCCAGCAAGTACTCGAGGCATTTCTCGCCGTAGTAGGCCCAGCCGATGAGTGTGGTGAAGGCAAAGAAGAGGATGCCGACGCAGACAATGTACTCGCCGCCGGGCAAGCTCTTTTGAAAGGCCAAGCTGGTCAAAGAGGCACCGGTGATGAGGATGCCTTGGGCGTCGACCGAGCCAAAGACGCCGCTGACTGTCAGCACAAGGCCTGTGACCGTGCACATGACGATGGTGGAGAGGAAGCTGCCGGTCATGGCGACGAGAGCCTGCCTGGCCGGGTAGTCGGTGCGGGCGGCAGCTGCGGCAATAGAAGCGGTGCCAAGGCCCGACTCGCTGGTCATCAGGCCGCGGCTGACGCCAACGCGCAGAGCGAGAAAAAGGGTGGAGCCGGCAAAGCCGCCGAGAGCTGCCTGGCCTGTGAATGCACTTTGCACCATGGTTAGAAGTGCATTTGGCACCTGTTCAAAATTGAGGGCGATGATGAGAGAGCCGCTCAGCACATAGAGCAAACCCATCCCAGGAACGGCAATGCTGGCCACTTTGGCAATGCTCTCCACGCCGCCCATCAAGGTGAGGCTGGTGATGAAGGCCAGGGCCAGAGCGGAGAATGCCTTTGGCACTTCGAATGTCGAAAAGAGCGATTCGGCTACGGCATTGGCTTGCAGCATATTGCCGCCGCCAAAGGCTGCGATCACGCCAAATAAGGCAAACGAGATAGCCAATGGCTTTGATCCAATGCCCTTTTCGATGAAATACATGGGGCCGCCGACCATCTCCCCTTGATCATCTTTTTGCCGGTAGCGGATGGCAAGAACGGCTTCGGCATATTTGATGGCCATGCCGATGAGAGCGGTCAGCCACATCCAAAAGAGGGCGCCGACGCCGCCGACGGTGATGGCGGTAGCCACTCCAGCAATATTGCCGATGCCGATAGTGGCGGCGAGCGCTGTCATCAGCGATTGGAAGTGGGAGATGCTGCCGGCGCCTTGCCCCTGGTCTTTTTTAAAGGCTAAGAGGAGCGCGGCCTTGAGGTAGCGGATTTGAATCCCTTTCAAAAGCCAGGTGTAATAGCTCCCGATTAAGACAACTAAGAAGAGGAGGGGAGCTGACCAGACAGCTCCATAGATGAGATCGAGAAAAGGCATGAGATTTTCCGGTTAAATGGCGTTTTCTGTGTAGGGGCGCTCTTCTTTTTCAAGCTTTAGCTGGCAAATGAATGACGTCGTCTCCTTGGAAACCACTTTGCCGAGTGCAATTAAGGCAAGGAGATTGGGAATGGCCATCAGTCCATTCATCATGTCAGCAAAGGCCCAAACGGTGGTGAGTTGGAGGGCGGCGCCCGGGACGATCAGCAGGCAATATAGAGTGCGATAGAGGGGGACGGATTTTTTTCCCAATAAGAACTCCACACATTTCTCTCCATAGTAAGCCCAGCCGATGATGGTGGTGTAGGCAAATAACACAAGCCCTGCGGCTAAAATATAGTGTCCAAAGCTAAGATGGCTTTCAAAGGCGCGGATGGCCAAGCTGGCCCCGCTGAAGTAATGGCCGGTGATATCGCGCATCTCTAAAGCGCCGCTGACATGGATCACGAGAGCTGTCATGGTGCAGATGAGAGCTGTAGAGGGAGTGCCCCGGTCATGGCCACCATGCCCTGGCGGGCGGGCATATCGGTTTTGGCTGCGGCAGCGGCAATCGAGGAAACGCCAAGGCCGGCTTCGCTAGAAAAGATGCTGCGGGCTACGCCAACTTGAATGGCCTGAGCGACGGTGGCCCCCAAGAAACCGCCGGCGGCAGCCTGCGGGCTAAAGGCGCCGACAAAGATGGCTTGAAAGGCCTCTCCAATCCGCGATCCACTTTGGAAGAGGATGTAGAGGGCGGCTAAAAAGTAAAAGAGGGCCATGAAAGGTACAAGGAAGCTGGCCACGCGGCTAATTGAGAGCACGCCCTTCATCAAGACAAACCAGGTGATCATGGCCACCAAAGCGCCGACTAGCCAGGGGCTGAGGCCGAGCAGGTCTTGAGCGGTGGCGGCGATGGAATTGACTTGCACCATGTTGCCGGTGCCGATGGCGGCGATGGCTCCAAAGAGGGCAAAGAGGCGAGCTGCCCGCCTCCATTTGAGGCCATTGGCAATGTAGTACATCGGGCCGCCAGCCATCTCTCCTTTGCTATCTCGAATACGGTATTTGACTGCCAGGAGCGATTCAGCATATTTTAAAGACATGCCGATGAGGGCGGTGACCCACATCCAAAAGATGGAGCCCATGCCGCCAGTTTCGAGCGCAGTGGCGACGCCGACGACGCTGCCAGTTCCAATGGCCGAGGCAAGGGAGGTCATCAGAGCTTGAAAATGAGAGATGTCGCCTTCTGCTCGATGGTCTACTTTTTTGCCCAAAGAGAAGGCCTGTTTGATGCCAAAGAGAGCGTAGCGAAGAGGCAGCGCCTTCAGCTTCAGCGTGAGATAGACGCCTGTGATGAAGATGAGCAGTAAAAGAGGGGGGCTCCAGACAGCATCTCTTAAAGAGCTGACCCAAAAATTTAAAGATGCTTCATTCACTTTGAGGCTCTCCGTTTAACCGATTAAAACTTTTAAAAGCAGATTTTTGAGCCAAAATAGTAACAGATATTATATTAAAAAAGAAAAAAATGTTTCTATTTTAATCAAAAAGGCGGTTCTGCTGGTAGACGGAAAGCAACTTGGGATCTTCGATGTCAGCTAGGGGCCGCTCCCTTGCCTGCCAGCGAAAGGAAGAGGCTCCCGGCTTGTCCGGGCTGGCCCAAAAGGAGGGCTTGTTATCAATTTGGCTGAGCTGGTTGGGGATCGGGATGGTCGATTGTTGCAAGTAGGCGATCAATAGCTTTTTGATGTCCCTTTGCATGGCCAGCAGATAGGTCGAAAGCTCTCCCTCTCCACTCTCTTCTAAAATTTGCTGTAGGGAAAGCAACATAGACTCAAGCCTTTGCTTGCTGTCATTTAGCCAAATTCCTTGGTTGATTTGCCCTTTTAAGGCCCAAAAGGCGCGCACCATATCGCTAAGGCGAGTGAATAGGTGGTTTGTCAATGCTTGAAGCATCTCTGGCTTTTTGGCCAAAAACCAAGTCTCGGCCAAGAGCTCGGCATCTCTATCCTGCCACATCAGCTGGCTTGCAACCCATAGGGAGCAGTCGAGCAGCCCCGTTTCATCGGGCAGGGCGGCAGTGAGGCAGATCATGCCGGCAAAGCAATGGCGATAGAGCCTTTTGGCAACCTTGCCGCTCTCTTCGATCGTCAACAGGGGCCAAAGCCCTTCGCCGCTTTTTAAAGCGCCGGCATTGACAATCGGCAAGAGGGGGGTGCTCGACGTGTCGGGGCTCGCGCGCAAGGCGTTAAAGAAGGGGTGGAGGGGCAAACTTCCTTCACAAGGATCGCCTGCTTTGGCGGAAAAGGCCAGTGTCGTCGAGCCTTTGACATCGTCGACGAGGCGGTTGAGAGCTAAGCTTTGCCGTTTAGCCGCTTCTTGGGAAGTTTGGCAGTAGTAAATGAGGGGCTTGCCGGCAAGGGCTTCTTCTATGAGCCGAACTTCTTTTATAATGAGATCGTAAGACGTATTGCCCTCTTTTAATCGCTTGTCGGCAAGGTCCGGCATTTGCCCTTCAAAGAAGAGGGGGTCGGAACCGAGGAAGAGCTCCAAGCCGCTCAAAGAAAAGTTTCTTTGCCATCTCGGCTTCAAGATGACCTGAATGCCAAAGCGGCGCAGCGCCCCTAAAAAGGAAGAGATGGCTTCGAGAGGCAATTCTAAGCCGCTCTCTTCCTTGTCTATAGCTTTTCCAATCGAGCACGCGCCAACGGCGCCCAGGATCAAGGCATTATAGCCTAAGCGAAAAAGGATTGAAGAAAAGCTTTTGGCCAGCTCCTCGGGCTCTTTTCCGCTCGATAGGGAGGCCAAGCAAGCGGGCAAATCCAGCCAGACGCCCTTTTTGATCTCTACGGGCAATTTCCCCTCGAGCCAAAGGGTTCGAAGGGCAAAACGCGGGCGGGAGTCTTTCAAATACTCTCCCAAATGGCCGCTTGGGTTGACCGTCTCTAGCAGGTGGCTGCCATAGCGCGCGCCGAGAGGGTGTCTGGCTCGAATGACAAATTGAGAGCGATTTTTAAAGAGGTGAAAGCTCTCCGCTTCCATCCGCTCTTCCGGGATAAAAGGGCGCCCTAAATCTTTGATCATTTGGTGAAATTCATAAGAGATCGGCTCATTTCCGCGGAGTCTGTCGGTCAGTGGCTCGGTCATAGAAGATAGTGCTCCCCCAAAAAAGAGTTTTTTGCACCATTCTAGAGATCTTTTTTTTAAATCTCGACTCTTTTTATCTAGTGCCCGACCACAGATGTTGTTGCGCATGTTAAACGGCGTCAAAGCCTCTAGAATCGATCGATTCTAAAGAGCTTTCACGCTCGTTTGACACGTAA
>JARBTN010000038.1 GCA_029240195.1 Chlamydiales bacterium | reverse complement strand
GTTGCACAAAATCTGGTGGAAAATTGAGGGTTTTCGACCTTGATCTCTAATAAGACCAGTTTTTTTAAGAGAGGTAAATGCCGGCAATCGGCTATCCATGAATGGTGCAAGGAAGAACGAAATGAAAGATACTCGCTCTCATCGAATGGGATGAGTAGGCAATCATTCAATTCTAAATGGACTAAATTTTTAAGGAGGCAAAGATCTTGAAAAAAATTTAAGGGGAGGCGGCAATCCTTAAAAGAAAGGGTCTTTAGATTGGGCAGAGCCCGGTTTAAGTCTTTTAAAAAATTATTGGGCGGGCGATTTTGTATGCCGCCTTCAGTGGAAGCACTTGAAAGAATCGATAGGTTGCAAAGAGAAAAAGTTTTGACTTCTTTCAAGATGGGCAGCGTGGATAAGAGAGAATCTGAAATCCCTACTGCTATCTTTGACCAAGTATCCCCGAGAACCTTGAGGAAGGGGATTTGAGTCAACACCTGCTCGAAACGTGCGCGCCCTTCTTGAGACTCTTGCTGAAAGCGGATCAGCGTGTGAAGGATGTAGGCATCGATTCCTTTTTTAAGGGGTTCAAGGAGCCATTTGATCGTATGCCGGTCGAGCAATTGCGCTTCTTTGAGGGCCTTTTGAAAATCAATTAAAAAGAGCACTTCCGAATCGCTTAAGGAAGCACCTATTAGAGCCGACAGTTGCCTATGCAGCTGATTGAGCGCCTGTTGTTGAGAGGAGGGGTCATTGAAATAGTGAGTCAGTTTGATCAGTTCCAGCATTCCTTCTAAATCGAGCTCTTCGCTATTGAGCTCAAGGCCATAGAGCACATCTAAATAACGTTGAAAGGAGGCGACATCGCTATCTTGGGTCAAATCCACTCTTTTTGTCTGATGCAGAGCTCCTTGCATGCGAAATAGGGCGCTAAAGTAAGGGGATTTGAGATTGAGTAAATAGCTGCTGACCCCAATGCACCCATCTTTTAGCTGCACGCTCCAATCTTGAAAGGCCGGTATTTGACGGGTGAGCTGAGCGATCGAGCTGAAGCTATTTGGCAAAAGTTCCAGCAAAATGGGGAGAGCTGCCAGACTCAAATGTTGCAGCACCTCCTTTCCTAAGTGGACAGTATCTTGGCGCTGAGAGGCGGGCAACCGATCGAGGATAGTTTTCAACGTCAAGTCGTTGATGAGCGGTGTCGGTTCTACAATGTGGAGCATTTTGTCTTTAGCAATCAGCAGCACTTTTTGTTCTGCAGTGCAGATCTCTAGCAAAAAAGAATTTGGGCTTGAAATGAGTTGCACCTGAATGCCTAGGTTTTGTTCCTGGTCGGCAGGGACATTTAGGACTTGTCGCTTGAACAGCTCTTGCTCCACCCATGCTGCCGGAAGGGCTTGAATGTCTCTATCTCCAAGTTCTCTTATAGCGGCGCCTCTCAATTGCCGGTACCAACTAAAAGATAGGCGCATGATTATTTTAAAATAGGCGGTAGCTTTAGTCTCTTTACCTCTTTTGATGGCCCTTAAAGTGAAAAGATTGGCCACATCATTTAGCTGAGCATAAGCTAAATTTTTAGGCGTAGGAAGGGGTTCTGGGTTTGCCTGCATCTATCCTCAATTTGTTTTAATATTTAATAAATCTAAAACATAGTAGATTAGGGATGATAAAACATCAAGAGTTTGGAATTTATTGGGCTTTTTAAATATTTAATGTTCCATGGATAAGTATTATTCGATATTGTGCTAATGGAACAGGACATGCTGCTTGGCAAGCTGGCCGCGCTCGGCCCGGCCTCCACTGCAATAACCTTGGCACCTCTAACAGCACTTACGGCTTTCGCTGCCTGCCGATGTCGCTTAAGAAAAGGGCAATGGCTTAAGTTCGATGCCGTTCGCATTGGATTTAACCCTTGCCCTTACTATATTCTCTGCAAAAAAATAAAGGTTGTGGGTTATAGTTAAATTTTTATTTAAATGGAAAACTTCGAAAAAGAGTTGGTTGGTAGCAGTTAACTAATTGGCCAATCTTTGATTTGTTGATTTATTTGGTTTGTTGTGTGTATAGTGTTTCTTTAAAAAAGGAGCTCTATGCAACCGATTGACAACCCCAGCTCAGTTTTCAAGTTCACTGATCCTTTGACACTCTTTGAAGAGCAAGCCTCTTTACAGCTCCATCATCTGCTCCATGAAGCCTTTAGCTTTGAACGGACCGAGAGCGTAGGGCAAGCCCCCTCTTTAAAGAAGCGCGTTTGGAGCCACAAGAAAGCAAGCGATCAAGATAACGGCTCTAGAGCCCCTTTCAAAATCGCCTATAACGACTTAAAGCAACCTCACATCTCGCTGCAAGCCAATGATTCGCAACAGCAATTTGACAGCGCCGCCTTTTCCTTATTTTTAGATCAACTTTCTCAAGGGCCCACCTTTAAAATCGATCTTTCCCATGCTTCAAAAGAGCAGCTAGAGCTGTTTCTCAATCATGAAGCTGCCAGATGCGCTTCCGAAATGAATATGGATCTCACCTATACTCCTCTTTACCCTAAGGACATCGCCAAAATTCTTAAAAATAAACAAGAGCTTCAAGCTTTAGAGCAGCAGATGAGTCAATTGGCCGATGGCCATGCTGAAGCGATCTTTGGGCGCTCCTATACCCTAATTTCACAAGGCTACCAACGCAATATCAAGCTTTTGTTAAATGCCCAAAAAAAAGAGTCTTTCGCATCTATTTCTCATCCCACGCACAACTATTTCCAATTGGAGGCAATGTCCCTGACCTCTGCCCATTATGTGCCCGACAGCCTCTTTGTCATGGAGCTTTTAACTCGCGCGCCTAATCTAAAAAAGCTCACAATCGGCCAAATCGATCCCTCTCTTTTGAATTCCATGCTCACGAGCGCGCCCCCCGCTCTTTCCAGCCTGACGCTGGATTTGGGAGGGCAACACTACCCGGGCAATCTCAACCGATTGATCGGCCAAACCTTTTCTCAGCTAAAAGAGGTCACTGTCATCTTGAACCAGGACTTGAAGGAAAGCGACCATCTGCTTTATCAAAATAACCCGCATCTAGAGCGAGTCTGCTTATCAGG
Organism: Chlamydiales bacterium; assembly: GCA_029240195.1. GTDB lineage: Bacteria > Chlamydiota > Chlamydiia > Chlamydiales > JARBTN01 > JARBTN01. Next base: position 16,997 of record JARBTN010000038.1, on the reverse strand, counting down.
GTTGAGCCTCTCTCCTGATAGTTATAGCCTATTTAAAGACTCTAAAGAACCTCTCTGCCCTGTTTTAGAGTCTTTGGAGATCGATCTTATCGACTTAAAAACAGCCCATCTCCCCCTTTTAAAAAAGAATTGCCCCCAGTTAAAGGAGCTATGCCTTTATCTGTCGATCCCTGATGTCAACTATAGGCCGCCAAATAGAGAGCATTTTCAAAGCCTGTGGCCCAATTTTCAGCTGGCCATCTATCTGCCGCGGGGGATTGAAGCATCGTCTGCCGAGTAATCTAAATCATGCTTCCTCCCCATAAAAGGGCTTGACTTGAGCGCTCCTTTTTAGATATAGCTAAAAAAAGCACTCTCATTATCAGCTGCACTCATGGAAGGATCGGTTGTCATGCAAGAATCGGAAGACCGCAAAGCCCACTCTGTTCAAATTTTAAAGAGCATCAAAGATACAGATCTTGTATTAGATATTGTGTTGATGGAACAGGAAATGCTGCTTGGCAAGCTGGCTGCGCTCGGCCCAGGCTCCATCCTTCCCTTTGATAAGAAGGTGACCGATTCGGCGACGATCACTGTCAATGGAAGGGAGTTGGCCAAAGGCGATGTGGTGCAGTGCGGCGTCAATTACGCGCTCAAAATCACTGAGTTTACTGGATAAATTCGATAAGGCATTTTCAACAGGGCGTTGTTCAGGATGGGTTCTGAGCGGCTGCTTATCCATTTCCTTCCTTTACAAATACTCCTCTTTTTTTTTAACTAGGACTTAAGCTTTCTGTTCATAATAAAAAAAGAGGAGATTTACAATGCCGTCTCATGTCAGTGGAAATTCTCTGTCAATTTGGCAGCTCCATCAAGAAACACAAGAAAAAAGCTCTTTAAGCCCTCTCTCCCAAAACTTGACAGCCGATGTCTGCATCATCGGCAGTGGCATCTCAGGCCTCACCACGGCTTACCTCCTCTTGCAAGAGGGTTTCAAAGTGGTCATTTTAGAAAGTAAAGAAATTCTCGGTGGCGAAAGCGCTAGGACGACTGCCCATTTAAGCAATGCTTTTGATGACCACTACCATGTGATTGAAAAGCTGCACGGCCTCGATGGCGCAAAAGCTGTCGCCACAAGCCATACTGCCGCCATTGACTTGATAGAAAAGATTGTCCTCCAAGAAAACATCTCTTGCGGCTTTGAACGGGTCAATGGCTATCTCTTTTTAGCGCCAGGTTCTTCAGCCGGCCCCTTAAAAGAGGAGCTTGAGGCGGCGACAAGAGCTGGCCTCAAAGGGCTGGAAATGATGCCGTTGCCAGTTTCTCGCTTGCAAAGAAGCCCCGCCCTCCGCTTCCCCAATCAAGCGCAAATCGATCCCGTCCAATACCTGAGCCGGCTCACTGAAATTATTTTGGCGCAGGGTGGAAAAATCTTTCCTCATACCCATGTCACGGCCATCAAAGGGCAATCGCCTTGTGAGGTAAAGACCTCTTTAGAATGGGCGGTGAGCGCTGATCATGTGGTGGTGGCGACTAATACTCCGATCAGCGACCGCGCGGCGCTGCACCATAAGCAGTCTTCTTACCGCACCTATGTCATCGCGGCCGCTGTGAAAAAGGATCACTTAGAACGCGCTTTATATTGGGATATGGATGATCCCTACCACTACGTGCGCTTGCAAAGCGGATTAGATCTCAAAGCGTTCTCCCTTACCGAAGATCAAGATTTATTGATCATCGGCGGCGAAGATCATAAGACCGGGCACTCTTCAGATGGCTTTGAGCGCTTTGCGCGCTTGGAGCAGTGGGCAAAGGAGCGCTTTGCCATTGAAGCGGTGATCAAGCGCTGGTCGGGTCAGATTCAAGAGCCCATCGATTGTTTAGGGTACTTCGGCCGCGATCCCAGTTTCCTCTCTCATAAAAATCGCTACATTGTAACAGGCGATTCTGGAAATGGCATGACTCATGGCACGATAGCGGGTTTGCTCATCAAAGATTTGATCTTAAACCAAGACAATAGCTGGACTAAGTTCTACGACCCGGCGCGCAGCAACTTCCATTGGCAGCCCTTAAAGGAGTGGCTGACGCATAATATCGAAAGCGCGGCTAACTACGCTTGCTATTTGACAAGCGGCGATCAGGCCAGTGAAGATGCCATCATCCCCGGCACGGGAGCCATCATCCGCCAAGGGCTGAAGAAAAAGGCCGTGTATCGCGATGAAGGGGGGCAGCTGCATTGTAGCTCAGCTGTCTGCCCTCATCTGGGTTGCATTGTCAACTGGAATCCCTTTGAAAAAAGCTGGGATTGCCCCTGCCATGGCTCACGCTATGACCCATATGGGCAAGTGATCAATGGCCCATCATCGAAAAACTTAAAGCCCCTTTAGGGCCCTAAAAACCTTTTGAGTCTTGGTAGAGGAGGTAGAGCATACCAACCCTTTTTTCAATGGCGTAGGTGACGAGCAGATCAGCCAATTCTCTAATTTTGGCTAGAGACAGCCCTCAGGTCATCGACTCTAAAAAAGAGGAGGAAATGATCTATTATGATGCGTGATCAGAGAAACCAAACCCAAAAAAGCTCTTTTATGCTATATTGCCCTGAAAATGCTCATTTAGGGGTGATGGAATGGAAACAGGGATTCGTTTGCTGCTCTCTAAGCCGCGGGGATTTTGCGCCGGGGTCGATCGGGCCATTGAAACAGTCGAAAAAGCGCTCTCTCTTTATGGCGCTCCCATCTATGTCAAGCATGAGATTGTTCACAATCGCTACGTGGTCGAGCGCCTCTTAGCCAAGGGGGCCATCTTCATCGAAGACCTCGATGAAGTGCCGGAAGGCGCCCATATCATCTATTCTGCGCATGGCATTTCGCCGGCCGTACGTGAGCATGCCAAAAGGCGCCGCCTCAAAGAGATCGATGCCACATGCGGGCTGGTCACCCGAGTGCACTCCGCTGTCAAGCGGCATGCCGAGATGGGCTTTCAGATTGTGCTCATCGGACATCGCAACCACGTGGAGATCATCGGCACGCAAGGGGAAGCCCCTGAGGTAACCCATATTGTGGAGACTGTCGACGATGTCCAGCGCTTGACCTTTAAAGACGAGCCCCTGTTCTACATCACTCAGACGACACTCAGCTTAGATGATGTCAAAGAGATCACCGATGCATTAAAGATGCGCTACCCCGCCATCCAAACATTGCCCAGCTCCTCGATCTGCTACGCCACAACCAACCGGCAGATGGCCCTCAAAGAAATTGCCTCAGAGACCGATCTGATCTTAGTTGTCGGCGATGTGACCAGCTCCAATTCCAACCGCTTGAAAGAGGCGGCTGAAAGGCGGGGAGTGCGCGCTTATCTCATCAACGATGAGACGGAAATCCAATTAGATTGGCTAAAAGGGGTGCAGGTCATGGGGCTGACTGCCGGCGCCTCCACACCGGAAGATATTGTGCAAAACTGCATCGGGCAGCTCAAAAATATGGGCGTCACCGAAGTAGAAGATGTCGTCTATGTGGAAGAAAATGTTGTCTTTCAACTGCCTAAATCCCTTTTAAATGTGCTCTAGCCGAAAGTGGGAAGGGGGCTTTTTTAGGGAAAGCCTTTTTTGCCTCTCTTCCTGTTGCCTCTTTTTTAGCTCCCTATCCGCTGCTGAAACATGGCAGTTAGGCTATAAGAGCACATCACTTGCCTGGTCGATCAGCGGCAGCAGCGGCTATCCCAATATCTTTTCGGAGCTCTCCTGGCGCTCTTTGCCCGCTCTCAACCTCTCTTATGAGCGCACATTGACAATCGACTATCGCCAATTCCTTGTCTTAAAGGGAGAGTTTAGCTGGATTTTAAACGGCTCTTGCTATGATACTGACTATGCAGGCAACCATCGCTCCCTTCCTCTTGTCAAGTCATCCAACCGCTCAAACGGCATGGCCCATGGCTTGAAACTGGGGTACGCTCTTTCATGGCCGATCACGCCCAGTCTAGAGCTTGTTCCTATAGCAGGGGTGCTCTATGAAAATTACGAGCTGAAGATGCAGCGCGGCCAGCAGATCCTGCCCGTTTCCCGCCCCATTGTCGGTTTGAAAAGCCGTTATCAGGCGCTATGGGGAGGCTGTTTTTTAGGGGTCCATTGCCAGTATCGCTTGCAAAAGGAAATGCAACTGGCCCTCTATGGAGAGTACAGCCGGGCCAGCTACCGGGGCACTGGCCATTGGAACCTGCGCTCTGACTTTTGGCGCCCTTTCAAGCATCGAGGGCAGGCCAATGGCTTATCTTATCAAGCGTCTATTGCAAAGAAGACGGAGCGGCAAGAGCTCAGCCTTTCCTTTGCCTGGAAGCACATCCAAGGCGAGAGGGGTGTTGAGACGACCTACCCGCGCATTCTCGGAGTAAAAAGGGCCGTGGTCGGGCCGTTTAATGGAGCGCGCCTTGAGTCTTGGACTCTTTTTTGCTCATCGAGCCGCAATTTCTAACTGAAGGAGGGCCCCTTTAAAGGGTGCCGGGGATTTTATGAAAAAGCACTTCATCTGTTTCATGCGCTCTCTCATCGATGCTCCCATGAAAGAGCTCGATGCAAAGACCCCTTTTGAAAAAGCCAAGGCTCGGTCGCTCAAACGCATTTTTGCTGAAGGCGCCCCCTGGCAAAGCTGGCCCGAGGAGCTGGCCATCCTCTCCCAGCTATTGGATTTAGAAAAAAACACGCGCAAGGGTCCGCTTGGCGCTTATGCGCTGGGACACCGCCTGCGCGATGGGCAGGCCGCCTTTTTGGGTCACTTTGCTTCGACGACCGGCCAGGAGATCATCGACGCCTCTTCTAAGAATATCAGCGATAGCGAATGCAAGGCATTTTGCTTTTTTTTAAGCGAAAAGCTAGAGCACCAAGGATGCTCCTTCATCCCTTTGGAAAAAGGCGCATTTTTATTCATCACCAACATGGCCCCTCTAGTCAAGAGAGCGGAGACGACGCCGCTTGAGCCTGCGCTCTCTCAATCAATTCAAAGAGCGCAAGGAAAGAACTGGCTCTCTTTGCCTCCCTTCCATCAGCTGGAGCCCTCCTCCCTTTCCATCTTTCAGCATTTGCAAGAGATGCTGCTGGCCCACCCCATCAATGAGCTGAAGCGCGATTTAGAAGAGGAGCTTGTCGATGCGCTCTTTCTCTTTGAAGGGGGGGCGCCCCTCAACCTCTCTTTGATCGATAAGCGGTCGAAGTCTTTGCTCATCACGCCATCTAGGCCTTTGCAGGGGTTGTTTCAAGCTCTCGGCGGCTCGGTCTATTTCTTAAAAAGTGAAGAAAAGCGCTTTTCCCATATCGAACAGATTAAAAGCCTCATCGATGAGTGGAGCGCCTCTTATGACACGCTGATCTTTGATATCCATTATTTGAAGGAGAGCTCAAAGAGAAAAGCGCTTCTAGAGAAGATTAAGACTATCGAATGGCTCGACCAATTCTTTATCTCCCCGCTCATGGAACGGGCAGCCTTGGAGCAAGGGCAGCTCTCTCTCTTTTTGCTCGACTCAGATCCAGGGGCGGATGACCAGACGCCCTTTTTAACCCTTTACCCAAAGTAATCCTTGGGCAGCGTCTGGTTCTATTTCTTTTGGCATTTTTTTTGATGGCCTCATCAAGGGATAGGCCATCACATGCCTCTTGAGGTGTATAGAAGACTGTCCTTCCATCTTTATTCGTCTCTTTGAACCTATCCCAGAAATTTTGGCGCGGTTTGTCACTCATCAAAATCAAGTTGATTGGGGGGCTAGGGGTTCTTTAGAATCTTTGACTACGTTGATGATGTAAAGCAATGAGGCTACTCGCTCAAAGAGAAGCTTTTCTTTCAGCAGAGTCTCGGCATCCTCTGGGATATCAAAATAGTGTAGCAAAGAGGCAGAAAAGGCTTTGCCATTCACGTCGGGAGAGATCCTTTTGCAAACTTTTGATAGCTTGCGGTGTTGGAGCGGTTTTTTCTCTTCGACAATTGCGGCCCTTAAAAAGATAGGAAGCGTCTGCTGTAACTCGCTGAAGAGGTTTCTAAATAGATCCTGCTCTAAAGCGGCAACTAAATCCTGAAGGGTGAGATAGAGGCTGGAAAAGTCCTCTGTCTTTTCCTCCCGGTTTAATAGCTTTCTTAAGATGCGATAGATCAATTCAGGATCTAGGGATTGGTTTGAGTGGCAATCGGATGCGATCTTGTCAGCCAGCGCTTTTAAACTTTTAATGGCGCCGAGCTGAGAGTCGAATTGACTGAATTCCAAGAGGTGATCCATGTACTCAAAAAGCTTTCTGTAGGTATTGCAGCAAGAATCGATATATTGCCAAGTTTGCTTTTCAGCGGCGATAGCCTGCTTTTCTTGATCCTCTGTCGCGGGTAGCTCGCAGCGTTTGCTGAATGAATGAGTTGATGGTCTTTGATCCGCTGGGACCTCTCGAATAAAAAAGAAATCGTGGGGCCGGATGGGCAAGGGCTTTTTAGCGCCGGCAAGGGCAGGCTTTTGAAAGTCATTAAAGCGAGTAAATAGGTCCTGAATACATGGATTGATGATGGATGGGATGTGGTGCATTGGAAAGCCTGCCTTTTCAGGGAAACCCGAATTGATGATGATCGATTGTTGTAAAATTTGAGAAAAATTGAAGTAGGCTGGAGCTTATAATATTTTTTGGGGCATGTAAATATTTTTTACGCCATAGAGGAGAGGCTTTAGGGGAAGTTGCTTTTTTGCTGGAAGGATAGGGTGGTTTTCTGCCCTAGAAACTTTGCTTGATAGAACAGGGAGTACTCGATATTTTGCAGCAGCTTACACAGCAAAACTTTTAAGTTGCCGTTCGAGTATTGAGGATAAAAAGCTTTCTCCTTTCTATCCCCAATGTATCACCGAAACGATGGGTTAAGGCGCATTTGCTAAAGCGCAATAGGCCATTTGATCAAAAAGAGATCCCTTGACGAGCAGATCGAGGGCATCTCCCTCCAGGCCTAGATGGTTCATTAGGGAGGCACAAAATGCGTTTGCATTGAGGTCTCTAGGAATGTTTTTGCAGAGGTTTGACAGTTTGCGGCTCTTTACCGGCTTTCTTTCCTCCCAAATCGTCGCCCTGAAGAACGCCGTCAGTTTGTTTTTTAGTTCGCCCTCGCTATTTTTTAAAAGGCGCTCCTCTAAAGCCACGACTAGGCTGTCGATGAGGCAATAAGGATTTGAAAAATCTTGCGATCCTTGAGCGTTATTTGAGATGCTTTTGAGGATTTGTTCGGCTAGGTGGAGCTCTGCTCCTTGAAATTGGCAATCGGCAAGGATTCTAGCGCTCAAATTTTGAAAATTTCCAAGCTTTTCAATCTCCAGACAAAATTTGCTTGAGTCAAGTAATCGATTTGTATATTCAACAAGTGTTCTATAAAGGCGGCTATAAAAAGAGGTCGATGGCAGATCTCCTTGCAAAGGCTCGATGACAGGAAGGGCTTCCCCGATCACTTGATAAGAGCCTGCTTCGGGAGTCTTGGGAGCCGTATAGTTGCTATAAATAAAGGCAGAGGGGCTTGTCACTCTAGCTGGAACAGGCTTAAAAGAACCTGTCCCCTCTTCAGGGATAAAAAAGAACCCATTGGCCTTAAAAGGGAGAGGGTCTTTAACGCTTAAGGGGGGAGAATTTAAAGAGGGGGAGGAAGCTTGCGCCAGTGGATAATCGTTAAAACGGCCGATCAGCGCCTGCATATTTAAATCTGTGAAAGGTTGCATATATTCCCTTTTTAATAAATTTTAAATTAAAAATTAGTTGTGGGGAATATATTATATATTATTGCATATATTACGTAAACATATTGTAAAAGCTTGTTGTTGAAGTTGCTTTTTTAGCTTTAGTTATTGCTTGAGTTTGAAAAAAAGTACATGTACAAAGAAAGAGAATGCCGCGTCTTAGTTGGCAAGAGAGGGGAGAAAGGGCGGGGCTTTGGCCCGCCCTAAAAGATTCAAAACTATTGTTTGCAGCAGCCTGACTGGAAGGAGTGAGCCGGCTTGGCTGACTCGCCATATTCCCCAGACTTATACCTTTTAGCGGCCTCTTCCAAAGAGACATAAGGGACATGAGGGGCATGGCCAGCTTGGCCAAATTGGCGCATCCGCTCTTCACAAAGCTTTTGCATCCTTTCTCGAGCTGGCTTCATGTAGCTTCTCAAGTCGAACTCTTCGGGCTTATTGGTCAGAAATTCGCGAATGGTTGCGGTCATCGCCAAGCGATTGTCGGTATCGACATTTACTTTGCGCACTCCAGCCTGGATTCCTTTTTGAATGGCTTCGACTGGCACGCCGTAAGTCTCGCGAATCTTGCCTCCATTGCGATTGATGATGTCGATGAGTTCTTGGGGAACCGAGCTGCTGCCATGCATGACCAAGTGGCAGTGAGGGATCTTTTCATGGATGGCCAAAATGCGATCGATAAACAGCACATCGCCTGTCGGCTTTTTGGCAAATTTATAAGCGCCATGGCTGGTTCCAATGGCGACAGCCAGGGCGTCGACGCCGGTGCGGTTGACAAAGTCGACCGCTTGGTCGGGGTCGGTGAGCAGCTGGTCGAGTGTCAGCTTCCCTTGCGCGCCATGTCCATCTTCTTGTTCCCCGCCCAGATTCTCTAATGAGCCTAAGCAGCCGAGCTCTCCTTCGACAGAGACGCCGACAGAGTGGGCAATCTTGACGACATAGGCGGTGACTGCGACGTTGTAGTCGTAGTGGGAAGGGGTCTTGCCGTCCTCTTCTAAAGATCCGTCCATCATCACGCTGGTGAAGCCATGTTTGATGGCGCTGATGCACGTCTCCGGCCCATTGCCGTGGTCTTGGTGCATGACGATAGGGATTTCGGGGTAGAGCTCGACTGCTGCCAGCATCAAATTGCGCAAGAAGACGTCTTGGGTATAGCCTCTCGCTCCGCGACTGGCTTGAACGATCACAGGGCTTTTTGTGGCTCGAGCAGCCTCCATGATGGCTTGGATCTGTTCCATGTTGTTGACATTGAAGGCGGCCAGGCCAAACTTTTTGGCTGCTGCGTAGTCAAGTAAAGGGCGTAGCGGAATTAAAGCCATGAAACTTCTCCTCTGATATTTTTTGGATGTGTTTGACCTGCAACAGTCAATGTAAATTCAAGTTGTGATTAAAAAAAAGATTAAATATAAGCTAAGCGGATAAGAAATTTTAGGTCAATCAAGGAGTGTGCCAGATGTCAAAACAGATCGCTTTACTACTTGTACTCATCGGGTGTCAATTTCCTAAGGTGCTAGCGGGCAGCGAGGTAAAGCCGGCCGAAGTCCGTGCACCCACTCTAAAAGTCAAGCCGATTGAATACGCCGTAAAAGATTATAGGGGGTTATTTAAAATCAAAGAGTTGAGCAAGGACTTGATTGAGATGCATCTCAAGATCTATGAGCAGCATGTCAAGAGTTTGAATCGCTCCATTGCTCAGCTGGCTGCTTTGAGAATGGGCGGACAGGCAGAGGGATTCTCCTATGTCCTATTAAAGAGGCAGATGGCTTCTGAATGGAATGGCATGCGCCTGCACGAATTATTCTTTGACCAGCTCGGCGGTGAGGAGAAATTAAACATGGAGGGGGCTCTTTATCAGATGCTCAGCACCTCTTTTGGGTCATTTGAAAGCTGGAAAAAAGATTTCATGCGACTATCGGCTTCTGCAGAATCTGGTTGGGTCGTCGCCGGCTACGACCCAATTGAGTCCCAGGTCTTTAACATCTGGCTCGACGCGCAAAACCAAGTGGCGTTGGTCGGCACCGTGCCGCTCTTAGTGTTGGATGTGGAAGAGCATGCCTACTTGCCCCAATTTGGCCTCGATCGGCAAAAATATCTGCAAACCTTCTTCAATAAATTAAAGTGGGGCGTGATTGAACAGCGCTTTTCTGGCAACGGCAGCTCCATAGATGCCGTATCTAGGCAGTAGGTGAGGGGGCTCATGAGAGGAGAGGGGCTAGGTGGCCCCTTTTTGAGGTTTCGCACTTTCTAAAGAAAAGACCCAAAGGGAGCGTGCTCCATCCTATTACCCACAATTTGAGCGGAAAGAAAGGGGAAAGGCGCTGCCTCTCCCCTTGCACCCCTCTCTGGCAAAAGGGCGTGGCCCCTTTGCAATCCCTGTTTTTTTTAGATAGACGATAAGCCTTTTTCCTTAAACCACTGATAGCTAGCGCTATCAGAAGGTTTAAAGAAAAAGGCTTTCAGTTGTCAAGGCAACTTGCGTTGCCTTGGCAGGAGAAAGAAGGATCCCTTTCGGGATGACCCTCGGAAGTTTTTTTTTCTAAATAACTTATAAAGGCTAAACTAGTTACAAGATGTGGGTAATAGGATGGAGCGTGCTCCCTTTGAACCCTTTTTTTCTAAAGCAGAGGCTTTAATCCATATGCTGACGCATAAGGATTGAAGCCTCTGCCTTTTAGCCTCCAATCTATGAGTGTTAGCAAATATAACTGACCCTATTAAAGCAGCTTGAAATTAAGCCGCTTCCTCATTGCTTTTCGCTTTAGCGATAGGCAATTAGGAAGCGGAATATAGAACTTGGATTCCAAAGGCTTGCCTTTGGCCGGGGATGGTTTGGAAGGGGCTAGGCAGCCCCTTCCAAATCAAGCTCGCCTATAAAAAGTGCGAAACTTTAGGGAAGGCCATGCTATGTGAGTTGAGCCAGCCGCTCTTCATAGGCATCTTCGGTGGCAAAGTGTTGGAGGTAGCTCCAGATGGCCCGGTCGATCATTTGCTCAGGTTGCCCTTTTCTATATTGCTGTAAGGAGTCGATGATCGATCCCGACTCGAGCATATTGTGCTCGAGCAAGGCTTTGTCTTTTGAAGCCTCTTCGGTGCATTCTTTCGACGTCAAGCGGTTGAGATGCCCGCGCTGCATAGGTAGATGGGGAAAGAACGCCCCCCCTTTTTTTGCCATGTGTTTTTTTAGTTTTGTATAGTCCTTCTCGGGATTGAGGAGCTGCTCGGCTTCTTTGGCCAGATCTATGTATCTATCCTTGAATTTGCCCGCGCGGCTCATTTGGTTGAGGACGGCGCTGTCGCTAAACACACCCTCTAAGGCTGCGGCGGCGCACATATTGTTCATCTCCAATAATTTCTTCTGAACCAAGCGCACCAGGTAAGCTGAATGGCGAACCGCTTCTTTGCCCCCTTTTGCGGATAGGTCAATTTTTGCAATCTCATAGCGAGCCGAATAAGAGATGGCGCCAAATAGTTGGGTGAAGGAGTTGAAGCTTGGCTGAATTTGGCCGCATTGGGGTGGAAAAAATTCGGCCAAGGGAATGGTCTTGAGCATTTGAACCATCATACTGTGGATCTTAGCGGCCAAAAGGGGCGCTTTTTTGAGGCTCTCTTTTTCAGAGCGGGTGAAAAAGGGGGAGGCGCCTACAGGCAGTTCATCATTTAAGAGCGAAAAGGGGATGCCTAGCGGCGCCTTTTCCCATTCAGCTTGCATCTGCTCTTGGAGCGCATTTTGCCAATAGGCGCCAATGCTCAAGTCTTCTTGAGCTAAAGAGGCGACTTTCTTAAATGCCATTTTAACTGCAGGAACTTCACAGGCAGCCGGCCCGTTGAGGTCGAGCCAAATGCTGACCGCATAGAGGAGGGCAACTTTATTTGGCGCCGGCAATTCAGGGCTTTTCAAGGCTTTGGCAGTCAAGCGCAAAAATAGGGCGGGCTCAATGGCTAAGTGAATGCTAGCCATGAGGGCGCGCAGCCGCTGATGGGACAGCCGTGTATTGGGGAGGCAGTTGAGGTGAAGCGCCTTTTGACCTTTGCTCTCGGGAAAGGGGAGGTAGACCGCCTTTTCAGGGGCATTTTTCTCCAGGGAAAATCTCAGGCGCTCTCGCTCCCATTTATGGATGTAAGTCCCTTGGCCGATGTCGATGACAAATTGGCTCTCTTGGCTAGAGGCCGCGGCGGTCTTTAGGTTGTAAAGAGTTAGCAACCCTTTGGCGTTGATTTGATTGAAGCTCCCCTTGATATTTTGGGAGCTAAGAGATCTGTTCTTCTTTTTAGCAATCGTCCACTTGGTCGCTACCTCTTGAGAGGTGCAGATGGGGGAGTCGGGATTTTTAGCCGGAGGAGTTCTAAATTTAATTTCCAGCGATGAAGCATATAGGATAGAGCCGCTCTTCGAGGCCTTCATGTTGGACAGATCGCGTTTGGGTGGCTCAATTTTGGACTCAGATTTTTTGAAAAATGCAGGCAAGGAGGGGAGAGTGGAGTAGCGCTTATGCTTTTTAGCTTTTTCCCTTGGGCTTTGGCTCGGGCTGATGCTCAGCTCTGGAAGCTGGAGAGAAAGCCCTGTGAATCCTGAGCTGTCGGGAAAACCGGATATGTTCATGACCTGCATCTCCTGGTTGAGGGAGTCATTTAAATAGATTTAAAAAAGCAGTAAAAATTCGATCGGGTAATATTTGAAATAGATCTAATTTTTATTTATTAACTGCAAACTATTCTATCATGTTTTTATTTTAAAAACAATAAGAAAGCGGCCGATTTAGGGAACAGAAAGAGGGGCGAAGAGGCGCGGCCGGCTGGACCGCCGCTTGGATCTGGCATATAACATATCAAGGATCAAATAGGGCAACAATTATATTTAGCGCAGTTTTCCGGACCAGCCCAGCTTGGAGCGCAGCGTATGAAAGAAATCGTGGTTTGGGAAAGAGACGAGGGGAAAGCGTTTTTTGGAGCAGGTGATGCGCAGCGTTTCCCCTTTTTTAAGAGGGATATTGAATAGCCCATCGAAAGAGATTTCTACCGGAGCATAGGCGCTGAGGTATTTGAGATCGATCTTTTTTTGAGGCGAGAGGACGATGGGCCGGTTGGAGATGGTGTGGGGGCTGATCGGCGTGATGACAAAGGCATCGAGCTCCGGAGTGAGGATCGGGCCCCCAGCGGCTAGGGAATAGGCTGTCGAGCCATTGGGGGTGGCGACAATGATCCCGTCTGCTGAAAAAGTGTTGAGGTATTGCTCATCGACATGGATGCTCAAGTCGATCAGGCTGGGAATGCTGGCGCGGTGGGTGACGATTTCGTTGACGGCAAATCCGCGCTGCTGGGTTTCGACATTGACCCCCTCCATCATCAGGCGCTGTTGCACTTGGTAGTTGCCAGAGAGAAGACTTTCCAGGGCCGTAAAGATTTCAGAAATCTTGATATCGGCCATGAAGCCAAGGCTCCCTTGGTTAATCCCTAAGATGGGGGCGTCGATCTCTGGGTAGCAGTGCACCATGCGCAAGATGGTGCCGTCGCCGCCGAGTGAAATGCGAAAAGAGATCCTCTCTTTGGGCACGCTGCGAATGGTGGCGGCATTCAACTCGCCGGCATGCTCTTCATCGGCGACGATGGTGATTTTTTTATCGCTGAGAAAGGCGGCAATCTCTTTGGCGATATGGAGAGCGGCGATTTTTTCAGGATTGGGGAAGAGGGCGATGATCATATTGAGGACGCCGCCATGTCTTTACAAAAGGCAAACGTTTGCAAGATTTTTTCTGCAATTTGCGGCGCTGTCAGGCCAATTTCTTGCATCAATTCAGCGTGGCTGCCCTGTTCGATGAAGCTTTCCGGAATGCCTAAGTTTAACACATGGAGCGGCCAGTGGCCTTTGGCGACAAGTGTGTTGATGGCCGACCCAAGGCCCCCAGCTAAGCTATGTTCTTCCATGGTGACTAGGCAAGAGTGCTCTTTAAAGAGGGGCAAGAGCAGGGCTTCATCGAGCGGTTTGACAAAGACGGGGTCGATGACAGTGGCCAAGATGCCTTTTTCTTTTAACAGCTCGCGCACCTCCATCGCCACATTGGCCATATGGCCGAGCCCGATGAGGAGCAGGTCCTTTCCTTGAAAGAGCAAGTCCCCCTGCCCCAAGGCCCGCGGCAAAAGGGGCGTCTCTTCATAGGTGGTGGCCAAGTTCGGGTAGCGGATGGCTGTCGGCGCTTGGTAGGAAAAGGCGGAGTTTAAGAGCTGTTTCAAGATATCGCCGTTTCGGGGCTGGGCGATGACCATATTCGGCATCGATCGTAAAAATGAGATGTCATAGATGCCGTTATGCGTCGCCCCATCGCCTCCGGCAAGCCCGCTGCGGTCGATGGCAAAGACGACAGGAATTTGCTGCAGGCAGATGTCGTGGAATACATTGTCGAGGCCCCGTTGCAAAAAGGTGGAGTAGATGCTGACAAGCACTTTCAGCTCTTTGCTATGGGCGAGCCCTCCCGCAAAGGTAACGGAATGCGATTCGGCCATGCCGACATCGATGCAGCGCTCAGGATGCTCTCTCATGAAGGTATCTAAGCATGAACCGGCGCTCATGGCCGGCGTGATGGCCACAAGCTTCTCATCGGCATTGCCCATTTCAGCGATGAACTGCCCAAATAATTTGGGAAATGTCGGATGCACGCTGGGATTTGGCAGCAGCTTGCCCGTGCTGGGATTGAAGGGGCGGGCGCCGTGGTAGGTGGTGGGGTCTTTGCTAGCCTCGGCCATGCCCCGCCCTTTTTCTGTGGCGACGTGGATTAAGACCGGCCACTCAGAGTCTTTGACCCCTTCTAAGGTGTCGATCACTTTTTTGATGTCGTGGCCATCGATTGGGCCAATGTAAGAGAGGCCGTAGTGCTCAAAAAAGGAGGCCGGGCTGACTAAGTTTTTCAGCGACTCGGTCAATTTCTTGCCCTGCTTGGAGAGCGATTCGCCGAGGGCGGGGATTTTGGAGAGGAGATGGTCGATTTCTTGGTAGAGCTTATGCGTCGTCGGGTTGCTGAGCATGCGGCTTAAGATATGGGTGATAGCTCCGACGTTTTTGGAAATGGACATCTGGTTGTCATTTAAGATGACGATGAAGCGCTTCAGGCCCTGGGGGATGTTGTTCATGGCCTCTAAAGCCGTGCCGCACGTTAAAGTGGCATCGCCGATGACGGAGATGATGAACTCGGGCTCTTTGAGCAGGTCGCGCCTTTTGGCCATCCCCAAAGCGAGCGAGAGAGCGGTGCCGGCGTGTCCGGCGTGGAAGTGGTCATGGGGCGACTCATCGGGATGGCTAAATCCGCAGAGCCCGTGGTATTTGCGGATGGTGTCGAAGCGCGCTTGCCGGCCTGTCAGCAATTTATGGGTGTAGGTCTGATGCCCAACGTCCCATACGAATTTGTCTTCCGGAGAGTGAAATACTTTGTGCAGAGCGATGGTCAATTCGACGGTGCCGAGGTTGGAAGCCAAGTGGCCGCCATTTTTGGCCATCACTTGAATGATGCGCTGCCTCGCTTCTTGGGCAAGTCCGTTGAGCTCGTTTAAAGAGAGGGCTTTCAAATCTTCAGGAGAAGAGATGCGAGCTAAAAGAGGGTCATTCATGCGTTTGGATCACTCTACTATGGTTTCTGCTGAATGGCAACAGCGCAAGCTATGGCTGTCGTCAAAGATTTGAAGCTGTAGCCCAGCTTAAAAGAGCGTAAGGAGCAGGGAAAGCCGTTATGTATTGCCTTTTTAAACAGAGCGCTCTTTTTTTAAAAGAAGATAAAGGGTTTAAGGGGCAAAATCTTGGGTCAAAGGAAGGCCGTCGCTATCTAAAGAGAGCTCCTGATTGCGGTTTTTAATCAGCACCTCCACTTTTTGCTGGGCATCGCTCAAGCGTTTGTTGCAAAGGCGGATTAAATGGTCAGCTTCTTCATAAAGCTTGATCGAGTCGTCTAAACTGACAGTTTCAGAGTTGAGGGATTCTAAAATCGACTCGAGTCGGTCAAAGGCGGATTCGAAGGAGAGTTCTGGGTTCTTGTCTGTCATCTTGCATCTCATTTTTTGATGTGTACGTCAGCAACTTGAACCTTGGCCTCGCCATCTTGTAAGAGGATGCGCAAGGACTGGCCGCTGGAAAATTGTGCCACAGAGCTTACCACTTTAGAATCTTTTTCGGCAAAAATAATGCTATACCCTTTCTTTAAGACATTTTTGGGGTCGAGGGAGGCGAGAAGAGCTGTCACCTGTTCCTTTTTGCCCCTCTTATCTTGTAAGAGACGTTGCAGGAGATGGTCAAGCTTTTGCCTGAGTTGCTGCGCGTCAAACTGCTTCATTAAAGAGGATTTTCGGCGCATGATTTGCAGCAAAGAGGCTTGTTGGCTTTTGAGCAGCCACCCTTTTTTTTGGCGCTTTTGAAGTAGGGCCTGATCGATCCCTTTTTGCAATTGGCAAAGCTGGCTTATAGAGTTTTGGATGCGGCGGATGGGCTGGAGGGCGTTGACTTGTTCTTTTCGCAGCGAAATTTCATACAGGCGATGTTTGAGCGCCTCTTTGACTTTTAAATCAAAGAGAAGGCGCCACTCATCGATTTTTTGCAAAGGCGTGCTAAATAGGGAATAAGAAGAGCTCAATACAGGCAATCTCTCTATCGATTGCAATTGCAATTTCCGCTGCCGAATTTTATAGTCCATCCGTTCAAAAAGGCGCTCTTCCAAGGTAGAAAGCTCTTTGAGCTTTTGACTCTTTTCATGCGACACCAATTCCGCCGCCGCTGAAGGAGTCGGAGCGCGCAGGTCGGCAACCCAGTCGGCAATGCAAGTGTCGGTTTCATGGCCGACGGCCGAGATGATGGGGATGCGGCTTTTAAAGATGGCGTCGGCGACAATTTCTTCGTTAAAGGCCCACAAATCTTCGATGCTTCCTCCGCCTCTGCCGCAGATGATGACGTCGACGAGATTGAAGCGATTGAAGTCCTCGATGGCTCTGGCAATTTCCTGAGCCGCTCCCTCCCCTTGCACTTTCACGGGATTGAGCAGGAGGGAAAACCCTTTGAAGCGCCTAGTCAATATATTGATAATATCGCGGATGACAGCGCCGGTTGGGCTTGTCACCACGCCGATGCGCTTGGCAAATTTAGGGATAGCTCTCTTGCGCTCAGGGGCAAAGTAGCCCTTTTGCCAAAGCTTTTGTTTGAGCTTTTCGAGCTCCAACAACAGCTTGCCCACGCCAATCAGATTCATCTCGCGGCATATTAGCTGGTAGTTGCCGCGCGGCGGGTAGACGCTGATGTCTGCTTTGACGATGAC
>JARBTN010000037.1 GCA_029240195.1 Chlamydiales bacterium | reverse complement strand
ATTTGGAAAAGAAATATGATCTCAAATCGTCTGAGACACCCATTCTGATGCCCGGAGGGAAATTACATTTTTTGAATTTAAACTTTAACGTATATCGAAAACTTGAGAAAGAAGAAATTCGCGTGTTAATGGTGGATTCGGTTAAAGCTTTTTTAAATCATATCAATGAAAAAAAGGATTTAACTCCTTGCCTATCCGATGTGCCCTTCACATTAAAAAATATTCGCCTTAATTTCTTCTTCAAAGATCGCAATAAGAAGGATTTGAATTATCCGGCTATTGGGCTTGCTTGTATCGATGGCTCAAATGGTTTAACTTACTTAATGTTTGATGGGAAAAATTCCCGATCGGTCAAAAGAGAAGAAGAGAGCTTTGAAGATGCCATTAAGGCGCTTGAGAAATCGCCTTCGCCTGCCCAAAAAGATTCCGATGGAGGAGGTAATACCTTAGTAAGCAGAGAAGAGGACGGGTAGAGTTTGGCGTTAGACCCCGTCTGAAGATCTGGTGGCAGGCCTGAATACGGAGCTCATTTATATTCGATTTTGCGCATTGAAAGGGGAGCATTACATTGTCCCTGTGGCTTGAAATAAATGCCCACCCACCATCAACGAGGTCATTTAGCCACTGTTCATGGTAGAAATGCTCTTGTTGATTATTCAGAGCGTTTGCGGCAGAGGATTATGATTGTAGCAATAGCTCCGGAGGCTTATATCGATCGTAACACATGTCATAAAGTTGTCCACTATCGAGCAAAATTCTGCTGGGGGCCCCATTCCTTACTCTGATGTCACCGGTGTTAGAGGTAGCTAAAGCTGCGATTTACACTTTAGAGTCAGTTCCTTCGATATCAGGCATTGACCACACATTTCAAAGCCTGGCTTATCAACGTTTTTTAAGAAAACATTTAGAAAAGTACTTAAAAAGTGGAGGAAGAGAAATATGAAGGAAATTTTTTTTCAGTTTCTGCTAGCTATAATGCCATTTATGGCTTGCCTTCCTTGCCAAAGCGAACCTGTTGATAAGAAATTAGTTTGGGTAGGCGAAGTGCTGCGGGAAAGTACTGACCTTTTAGAAAAAAAATATAACCTTAGAGCCGTTGGAAGCGGCATTGGCATGCCAGGAGGTAATTTGTTTTTCCTGGGTTTGAGCTTTGATGTATACAGGGAGCTTGAAAAAGAAGAAATTCGAGCCTTATTAGTAGAATCGACTCAAGACTTTTTGAAAATTATAAATTCTAAAGAAGAATTAAAATTATGTATGTCTGATGTGCCCTTTACTGTCAAAAACATCCAAGTCAATCTTTTTTTTAGCCATAAAAATGGCGTCACCCTAAATCATCCTGCTTTTGGAAGAGCCAGTATAGATGAACCGGGTATTTTAAGTTATGAAACGCTAGACGTTGATGATTTTCTTCGTACAGTTACTGACGAAGAGGAAACTTTTGAAGATGCCATCAAGGCGCTCGAAAACCCCATCCCCTCTGTCAAAAATAGTAGGGCGCGTATAGAGGCTTTGGCTAAAGAGCAAGCTCTAAGACAAAACCAAGTGGCTGATGTACTACGAGAATGTATCTCTTACTTAGAAAAAAAATATGATCTCAAATCGTCTGAGACACCCATTCTGATGCCTGGGGGGAAATTACACGTTTTGGATTTAAACTTTAACATATATCGAAAACTTGAAAAAGAAGAAATTCGTCTGTTAATGGTGGATTCGGTTAAGATTTTTTTGAATCATATCAATGAAAAAAAGGATTTAATTCCTTGCCTATCCGATGTGCCCTTCACATTGAAAAATATTCGCCTTAACTTCTTCTTCAAAGATCACAATAAGAATGATTTGAATTATCCGGCTATTGGGCTTGCTTATATTGATGGTTCAAATGGTTTAACTTACTTGACGTTTGGTGGGAGGGATTCCCGATTGGTCAAAAGAGAGGAAGAGAGCTTTGAGGAAGCCATCAAGGCGCTTGGAAAATAGCCTTTCCAGCCTTGGGTTATCCCAAACTCAGAGCGCCCGCGCAGGTGAGAGAAAGATTGTTGTCTATTGAGACTTTAGGTGTTATAGAGGGAGCTCGAGAGCCAAAGAGAAATAGCCAACTTGCTTGCAGAGCTCCCCTAAATTAATTTATAGAAGGCTTAGAGGTCAGGTTTGAATTTATTTTGTGTATCACAGGCAAAAGTGGCAAATATTTTGACTAGCTCTGCAGGGATGAGATCGGGGTGATAGATCACCACGTCCCAGTTATCAACCGTATCCCGGATGAAGTTGCGGGTTAGGCGAGCAATCGTGAAGGATGGATAATTGGGGTCGACTAGAGTAAATCCTAAGCGATTTTTATCTAAATAGGCGATGGCAACGCATTGGTCAGAGGCGTCATAAAAGCTGAATTTAGCAGGTCCTGTCGTCCATATTTGACCATCGATCATCCCAATTTTTTCATCTTCAAGGTTATAGATATCGATCTCCGTAGCCCAACTGTAAAAAAGCCCCAAGCTAACTAACCGATAAATTCCTCTGCCCTCGTATAAGCCTGAGCGGTCGTAAGAGTCGTAATTCGTCTTCAAATGGAAACTGCTTTTTACAACGCTTCCAATCAACCCCTTGTCTGTCTCCATATTAAAGACTGTGGAGAACACATAATCACTGCGCGTTACTCGATAGCGAATCAAATCATTGCTAGCAGGATCATTTTCAGAAGCCCAGCCGCTGGAACTAACTAAAGAGAGAAGAAGGAATATATGATAAATAAATCTCATTGTCACCCTAGGAAAAGCTTAAGACGCGGGAGCTAAAAACTTTAAAGTCTAAACAGCAGTTTTAAAAAAAATAGAAAACTGTATTTTAGTCGGCGTTTCTATTTATTACAATCTCAATGACCAACGTTGCTTCAGCACTCGGCTTTGTCGCATCAGTTTTACACCTCAAAATTAAGTTGGTCGGGCACTAGTGACTTTAACTCTTAAGTCCTTGTCAATCGACGGTGATTATACAAGTTGGTTCTAAAGAAATATTGCATCTTGCATAATAAAGGCATGGCTTAACCTGTGATCTTTTGGATTTTAAGAGTCCAGTTATTGCATTTGAAGAAATTCGCCTCTTCAAACCCTTAGGTTATAAGTCAGCCATTTTTTTTGCCCGATTCCCTTTGCGCTTTTTAAAAGATGCGCAAGGGGAGGTTGTTTACGGCGCATTTGCTAAATCGGGCAAAACTTGTGGGTTCACTTGTCATAAAATAGAGACTGATTCAAAGATGCCTTCCTTAAATGAGAATTTCTATCGCTCAAGCGATGTTCACTTCATCGCCAAAGAGCTGATTGGCAAATGCCTGTTCACCTCTATCGGCGGCGTGGTCACTGCCGGCTACATTACCGAGACCGAGGCGTATGCTGGAGCTGGCGATAAAGCCAGCCACGCTTATCTCATGCGCCGCACCAAGCGGACGGAGGTGATGTATGCACCGGGGGGAGTGGCCTATGTCTATCGCTGCTATGGGCTCCATTGGCTATTTAATATTGTGACAGCTGAGCAAGGCGTGCCCCATGCAGTCTTGATCCGCGGGATCAAGCCCCACCTTGGCATTGAAGAGATGATGCGGCGGCGCAAAAAAACCTCTCTCAAGGGATTGGCCGACGGCCCGGCGACTTTATCCGAGGCTTTGGGCATCGATGCCTCTTTTTATGGGCAATCGCTTGTATCTTCTAAAATATGGGTTGAAGATCACCAGCTGGCCATCCCTCCTCTTCAAGAGCTGCCTCGCGTCGGCATTGCCTATGCCGAAGAAGCTGCTCTCTTCCCTTGGCGCTATAAAATTGCAGCCTTTGATTTATATGCCAAAAATACAGCGGCTCCATGAACCTACCCCCAGTATTTTTTTTGTCCAGAATCCAATCAATCCAAAATTTAAAAAACTTTTCCAATACTTAAGCTTCCTCTCCTATCTTGAGACAAGCCGCTTAAACTTTCCCTCCTGGTTGAGTGTATGCAATGATTTTATCTCAAGCAGTGTATTTCTTTATTGCTGGGATAATTCCTTAAAATTATGCAAAAATACCAGATAGATAAATAAAAGCTTATTTATTGCTAAGATTATCCGATAATAAATTATTAACTGATGATTTTTAAATGGTGTTCTATGAATAATTTTATTGCAGCTAAATTTATTGACCATTATGCAGCCAATAAATTGGATCTTTCGCGACAAGTTCCCACGTTTAAAACAGGAAAAGATGTCAGCCGCATTGCAATCGAAGGATTTGGAGAGCAGCTGCAAATTGCAGCTAAGAAGAAAGTTAATTTTATAGAAAAAAAGCTCCTTTTTAAGCCTTTGGAAGTTAAAATAGGCGATGATTTTAAAGAAATTCATGTCAATATCAATAGCTTATCTCAGCGCACGGGCATCAGCAAAGCAAGAATCAAAGCAGCTAAAACGGGCGCTGCTTTAGCTCAGTTGATCCATGAAGAAGTTGTAGAAAAAAGCACTAAGCAATGTGCGGTGCAGGCAATTTTAAAGCTCCATCAAGAAAAAAAACTCTCTACACAAGAAAAGAAATTTATCCCCTTGCTTGTAGGTGCTATCCAAAAATTTAGCGTTCCTTCAAATAAAGAGGTGAATCAGCAGCTAATGGAAAGAAAGTGGCCTTCAGTTTGGTCGATTGCTGCAGCTATCGCTCCGATCGAGCTATTTGAAGGTCTGTCTTTAAAAATACCGGGCAATCCTGAAAGTGTAGGAAAATTGCTGATCGCTGCTGTTGAATTTGAGCGCCCAAAGGTGATCCATTCTCTATTGCACGACTTTAAAACTGAGTCAGAAGACGCTATCGATGCTATCAATAGGTTCGTGACGGATCCTGCTGAAGCTGAGCAGATCTATTCGGTGTATTCGAATCGGCTCTTATCTGAACTAGAGATTGATCAAGGCGCTTTGCCAGCAGAAGCCAAAGATCATAACCTCTTATCTGAACTAGAGATTCATCAAGGCGCTTTGCCAGCAGAAGTCAAAGAATATATTCTCTCTTTTCTAGAGCCAAAAGACATTCCGCAAGTTGCAGCGGTCAACACACTTTGGCAGGCGCAGGTAGAGACAAGCTCTTTAAAGCAGAATGCTAAAAAATTAGCTTCTAAAGTTAAGCTACTCTTTAAAAAAACTGGCGGAGAAGTTGATTATCAGCCTGAGCAAATCGACCAATTTTTAAACGCAATCGATGAGGTGAAGATTCGCCAGCCAGCCATCTTGAAAGCTTTAGGTGGATTGCTAAATGTGCAACAGTTGCCAGTCTTAGAACTCAAAGGGCTGGGAGATTTTACTGACTACATCGATTTTATTGAACCAGACATGATGAGCGCCCCTGTAATGAGAGGGCTTGATAGCTGTCAACGTCCTTTCATAGCCTTCAAATATATGATCAATGAGGGTGGCCAAACCGTCGAATATGTGGAGACCCTTTTTCAACGTTATATAGGGGATATTAACACTTGGACACATGGCTGCAAATATTTAGAGCATCTCTTTTTAGGAATGGACCGCCTGAGAAATGACAATAGAGACTTTTATCTAGAGCGTGTGCAGAGGCTTATGAAGGGAGAAGAGCTTCCCTTATTGCAGCGCGGAGCAGATGGAAAGATGCAGGAAAAGCAGGGAGGCGGGGAAAAGATTCGATTAGCCGTCGATTAAAGCTAATTTTCCGCCTTGCATGGTTTATCTGATTTTTCTGATTTTTGCCATCCGTTTATGACATCAAAATGCCCTCCTAAAGCTTGACATGGGTGGAAGCTTTAGAAGGGCAATTGATTTTACATCAACTTAATCCAGTAATTCTTTTGTCCGGAATCCAATCAATCCAAAATTTAAAAAACCTTTCCAATACTTAAGCTTTCTCTCCCATCTTGAGGCAAGCCACCTATTTTCTTTGAAGCTAAGAAATGGCTCGTTTAACTTTTCATCGGACTCGTTTTATTAATGAGAGGACTTTTTGAGCCATTTGCCCAGGTTTCTTGCGGCGACAAATCCACAGAAAAATCCTTCACTTTAGAAGTTTTTCCCTCAGCTGCTCTGCATCATCCCTTATAGGGCTCTTTTAAAGAGGCGCGGGACTTAAGGGATCTGCAATGGCTTTATAGGGCCAAGGATGGGCTTAGGTTCCCTAAAGGTTAAAGATCTTTTTTTAAGGCAAATGTCTCTCATCAAATACCGCTTGTCAGCTAAAATAATTGGCAATAATATAGGTCGATTATTTTTTTTAAAATTGAATTTATATCGATATAAAAAAAGCGTTTTATCTAGATGGAACCCACGTCCCCTGTTCAGAACTTTTCAAGCTGGCCGAGCGTAGACCAAGCATGGGCCTCGCCTCAAAAAAAGGAGGGAGAGCCCTTTCATCCAAGAGAGAATGAAGCCGATCGGGCCCTTTGCCAAGCCATCGAGCAAGGACTTTGTGATGAAGAGGGGATGCTGATACACCCGTTGCCCGAGCCTCCCTTGACTGAAGAGATCGAGCAGCGCTTTTTTGCCCTCTTTCATATGCCCATGCACCTTCTCACTCCCTCCGGCAAGAAGAGCTCCCTTCTTCAAGGGGGCATCTTCTCTTTTTTTCAGGAAATCAGCTGCGCTCTGCAAGCGCTATTTCAGGTGCGCCTCTCCTGGCAATGTGTGGGCAGCGCTGTGCCTTGGATATTAGGAAAATCGTATTTCGATGCCTTTGCCAAAGAGGCTGGGCTTGCCACCTCTTATGTTCCTAAAGAGCCGCGCGATCTAGATGTGAGAGCCTATCTCAAAAGTGAAAGGGGGCAGAATGTCGCTGAGTTATTCGAGCCTTTTTTAATGGCCATCAGCTCCATCTACCAACAGCATACCGGCCAGATGCTGAAGAGCAAGCAAATTCACGCCAATAACAGCCCTCACACGTTAAATAGCCAGTATACCCTGTCTCAACTGCAATTTTGCAGCCCAGAGGGAAGGGTCATCGAGCTCGACCTGCTTTTGGTGAAAGAGCTTTCCCACCAAAGCCTATTTTTTAGAAATGGGGTGGCCCTCGATTTTGAATTGGAAGAAATCTCTCTACCAGCCCTTCGCTTAAGCTCTGACCAAAAGGCAAATTTGCCCGTCAAAGGAGCTGGGCAAGCGCTCTTTGACCGCTCTTTGGGGCTGTTGAACTGGGCGAGGGGAGATTACGACTTGCTTGCCCTTCCTCTTTACTTTAACATGCTGGCCTCGGGCCACATTGTTTGGAGAGAGGGCATTAGCGAAAGCCTCTGCTCCCTCTTTTTAGCGGGGCAGATCTCCCTGGGCGGCGACCGCGCTGGGCAGATTGCCAAAAGCTTACATAAGACGACGCGAGATCACTTGCCAATAGGCGCCCCCTACCTGGCAAAGACGCTCCAGTCTCTTCACGATTTAACGGAGGTAGAGGGAAGAGAAGCTTTGAGCTCAGCTGAAGGGGAGCGCTTAAAAAAGCTCTCTGTGCAATTTTTGGAGTTTTCTTTTAGAAGATTTGCCTTGGATCCGGTTCCTAGCCTTCTATTTAGCCATTTTAAAACACTCTCTCAGGAGCAGTTTTTCAGCGCGTTGAAATGGCTCCTTTTTATCGGCAGCCATTTTGAAAAGAGCGGCATTTCCTTGCGGCGGCACCGCGGAAAACCCTGCTGGCAATGGCGCTTTAGCCATGAGAGCTTTATTATATTGCCGGCTCAGCTCGAAGAGGGCGCTTTTTTAAAGAAGTTCGAGCAGGTTTTTCCTTTCATAGAGTCCATCTCGGCGCTTCTTTTTAAAAACCCGCTCAAAAGAGGCGCCCTTTCCACTTCTTCCCAAGAGGGGCCCCTGACGCTAAAGGCAGAGCTGCTGCAAGGGAGCATTGAAGCACTGCTGCAAATTAAAAAGCCTTTTGCTCATTCTTTAGCCTTCTTGCAAGGGGCTATTTTGGCGGCAAGGGGCTATCGCCTCCCTCTTCAGGCAAAATGGCTGGATTTAGCTCCAGAGGCGCTGCAAAGAAGCGCGGATCCAAAGTCGCTTCTCGCCTGTATAGAGCTGTGGTACCAAAAAAGCCGCGGCCTCTCAGCTGAAGCAATTTCCTTCTCTTGCCTACCTTTGCCCCATGCCAGCGCTTCGTTAGAAGAGTTCACTCTATTTTGGCAATGCTCACTTTTGAAAACAAGAGACCAATCTCTCGTCAATCGAGTGCTCAAAGAGTGGCAGAAAAACCCCAGCAAGCCCCTCGGCCTCGCTCTGCTCAAAGCGCTGCCTGGCCTGGATGATGAAAAGGGGCTAGCTCTCTTGCAAAAAATTGGCCATCAGCTCGATGAAGAGGAAGTTTGGCAAGTTTGGCAACTATTTTGGGCCGCTAGAAAAGAGGATTGGCAAGGGGGATGCACAGACGTTCTCTATCAGCAGCTCATTCCTCTATTTGAAAGGAGGGGGGCCGCTTTTCTCGTAGAGGCGCTCTTTCCAAAGGATTTCTCCTTCGAAAAGCTCTTTTCTCTTTTATTACATCGCCTGCAAGATCGCCCTCTATTCATTCGCCTCCTGCTGCAAGCCTCTTCTCAAGGGCAAATCGCCGCGGCCTCATTGAGAGAGCTCAGCCGCAATCATCCGCAGCTTAAAAGAGAGATCCTTCGCCAATGCTTGGCTGAGCAGCAGCCCCTCAAAGCTCTGCAGCTCATTGAAATCGGCGACGAGGAGCTGTTTAAGAAGACCACGCTCACCTTGCTGCAAAGTAATCTATCCGATTGGCAGCTGGATTGGCTCCATTCTTTAAAGTCATGGATGGAGCAGCCGCTGAAGAAGCAGCTCTCTTTAATCTCTGCCTTGGGGCCCGTCTTATCGAAATGGCTTTGGCAAGGGAGGATTGAAAATGCCCATGCCCTGGCCGCTCTATTTCAAGGCTCGCCTGGGTTCATTTCGCTCTTGCAAGAGGCGCTGCAGCAAAAAGAGCCGCTGCGCTCAAAGGCCCTCTCCTTTTATCGAGAGATGTTGAAAGGGCCATGGCCAGAGTCTTTGGAAGGGGAGGGGAAGCTCGCCATTTGGCTGCAGCTGCTTGTTAAAGCCGAGCGAGATTGCCCAAACAATCTGCCAGAGCTGATCGACCAGCTCTCTTTTGAGCATCGCCATTTAAGAGAAGAGGTCAGCTTTTTCCCTCTCTGGCAAAGGCTGCTGCAGCAAGAAGGCGCTTCTTTGCCCCTTTTAAAGAGCCTTTCTTTCTTGCTACTGCCCTCAAAGCTATTCTTTAAAGCCTTGGCGCCCCTTTTGGCGACAGCCGGGCAAGAGCTCTTCCTTTTAAAAATTTTCCGCAATCTCCTCATCGCCTCTCAGCAGGAAAAAGAGCCGTCACCGCTCCTTTTTATGCAGGCAAATGAGCTTTTGCCCCGCATCAAAGTGCACCGTAAAGAAGCTTACGGCCTTAAATTAGACCTCATCGCGCATGGTTTGACAGAGCAAGGTCTGCCAGAGGCAATTCAATGGATTGCCGATTCTTCGCCATGCTCTATCAATGCGGCGGCTTTAAACCATATTTTAGAGCAACTTAAGCAAGTGCCCCCTCCCTGGTCCAATGCCATCTTGCTAGCTCTCATCAAGCTATCGATGGCATTGGTCAAAGAGGGCAACCCCGCCACCCTCACTTCTTTTCTCCAAGAGCTCGATTGCTATCGCGAACAAAAATTGCAGCACTTAAAAAAGAAATCCCTGCTCGCTTACCTCTCATCAGTTTGGCCTAGGCTCAAAAAAAGGCATCCGCCCCTTTCAGAGCTCTTCATCGAGACCTTGCAGAGGGAGCTAGATTGCGACAGCTCCTTTGTCAAAGAGGCCCTGCAGCAGATCTACATGCAAAAACTCCTCTTCCTCTTTTCCAAGCAAGAGAAGAGCGCGCTGCAGGCGGTCGGCGCCGAGCTTTTAAAAGCGGGGGTGAGCCGCCTAAAAGAGGCCAGCCCCAACCTCTTAGAGGATGAAATTCGCTCTTTTCTCACCTTTTTTACCGAACACCTGCAGGCATTTGGCTCAGGTTTTTCAGGTGCTTTAGGCCTTCTAAATCTCTCGCTTTGGCAGCGAATTGCCCATACTGTCATCTTTGACTTGCAAGATGCCTTATCTAGCCTCCCTAGATGTGATCAGCTGGCTCTATACCGCGCTTTCTTTAGACAACTGCCCGTAGAGATGATGCCCACTTGTATCGAGATCATCTCTAAATTGCTGGCCTCTGCCCAATCCGACACAGACACCTCTTTAGCCCCTTTTTGCGTCCTTGAAATCCTATTTCCCCTGGTCATCAAGAGAGCCGGCCCGGAAGCGGACCAGGCTTTGCTCATATTAGAAAAGGAGCTGACCGTCAAAAGAGTTTGCCAGCTGAAGGCCACGCCGCCTTTGACGCTGTTACAAACTAAAGTCTTTTATCTCCTCTCTAAAAGGCGAAATCAGGGCGCCTCTTCCCTCGAAACTTTTTCTCGGGCCATCAGCAGCAACCTGCCCCTGGAGCTGCCCAGCTGGGACCCCTTGACTGAGCTAGAAGCCACGAGGCTTGCCATTGAGACCTATCTGCAGACATACAGCGAGCCCATGAGCACCGCCCATGACATGCGGAGGCATATGAAGAAGATCAATTTTTGCTTCATCTTCATCCACCAATATCTACAAAAAGCCATCGAGCAAAAAACCGCCCTCTCTTCAGACCTCCTTTTCCAAACATTATTCGTTCCGGTCTTAACGTTTAATTTTGATGAGATCGTCGATCAGCTCAATCAAAGGCGCCCCATTTTTATCCCTTGTCAATTCGGTGGGCCGACTAAGAGGGCGTGTATATATGAGGTATTCCCAATCCACTTTCGATCCTTTTACGCCGAGCTCAAAGACCAGCACGTTCCCGAGCTACTTTTCGGCATCTTTGAGATGGTCATGGATCAACTCCTGATTTTGCTAGAGCCTGCGCTGAATGGCTCCGAAGAGGACTGCCAAGCTCTAAGCGATCATGCTCTAGAAATGCTCATCGATGCCATAAATTTTTCCAGCGCGCATCCCCTCCTCACCCCTCAATTTCCCCATGAAGCCTTTGACTCGCTGAAACTCCTCTTCCATCTCATCCAAAGCGAGCACCTCGCCGATTTCAATGCCCAATTATTGCCCTCTATATTCCACGCTTTTTTTGCCAAAGACAAAGATCGCGCCCTCCTCCACTACTTGCAGATGCTTGGACAAATTATGGAAAAGCGCGGCTTTGAGTCCTATGCCCGAAGAATCGTCATCAAGTGTTGTCAATACGCCATAACGTTTATCAAAGAGAATATCGACGAGCTCTCTCAAAAGCATGAGCTCTTTGAGCAATGCTCTATGACAATCCCTGCCCTTTTCGAGCTGACAAGGCAGGCGACATCTTTAAAGGAAAACGCACAGGCGGAGGTAGCCTTGAGCCAGCTTAAAGAACAGCTTTGCCTATTGGCCATAGAGCATAAGCTCTCTTCCTCATCTATGGATGGCTAACGCTCCCATCCATCAATAGCTTTAACGATTTTAAGGGGGCAGCCTTCTCCTAAAAATAAAAAAAGCCATCAGCTATGGGGGCGCTTGCCGCATAGCCGCCTTTGGGGGCCAGGAGAGAGGTTTGTCTGCTGCTGAGCGTCCTTTCCAGGACAATCGAGGGGGGTGTCTTCAAACGGCAGTGGAGGGGGCTCTTTTTCAGGCTGGGGTAGAAAGCCGGGCGCCTCTTCTAAAGCAGCTTGGACGAGGGGATGGTCAGTGGGCAAATTGCCTGAGATGAAGCATGTCTGCAAAAAAGAGGCCGCTCCTTGATCATAAAAGGCAAACAGATCTCTTCCAATATCGAGCTTCAACATAATTTGGCGCAAAAGCTCCATCCGAAAAGGAAATTTTTCCCCTTTTTTTAAAGAGGCCTGTTTCATTCGATTCACAAAAAAGAGCTGCCTTTCATAGTAAAGAAATTCTTCTCTTTCAGGGTCTTGCAAATGCTTAAGAATCAAAGCCAGCAGCTTGAGGCTGGCTAGATTAGGCTTTTTAATGGCAGCTAGATACCAAGAAATGTCTTCTGATAGCATTGAAGTGAAGTAATCTTTTTGAAAGAGGCGACTTGCGGCAAAGGCCAGTTCTAATAGAGATGGTTGATCTGAGCTTTTAAAAGAAAGGGCGTTCGACTCTTGCTTAAGTTCTAAAAAGGAGCGCTCTTTAAAAATGGTGGCGATTTTTTGGGCGATGGAGAAATTTCTTTGCCTCGCATGGGTATATTTTTCATAAAAGATAATCATCTGCTGCAAATTCTGCTGCACGAGAGATGGCCAATCATCGCCATTTAAGCGCGCCTTTTTAATCAAGCTATTGCGTATTTTCAGGGCGCCTTCTAAATTTTCCTGGGCGAAAGTGGCCAGCAAAAAGAGGTATTTTAAAAGAGGAAAATAAGCTCCGTCGTCAATCAAGCTGCTATTGCAGGCTAAAGGTTTTGGAAAATGGCCCACTTGGTTGAATTTGGGAGGGAGAAAATCAAGTTCTTCGATGGCCCGGCAAAAAGGATCGATCCAATTGGGATTTTGCCGGCAGAGCGCTAGCCAGGTAGACCAGGGATCGAGCACCTTTTCAATGCGGTTTGGGGTCTGGAAAAGATAGGTGAAGTGATTGGGATGGGGCCGGACCTTATTTTGGCTGCCGCTGAGGAGCTTCAAAAAGTCAGATGGCTGTAGGCCATGGAAAAAATCGGCCCTTTGGCTCAAGGTCGATTTAAAGAGGAGGATTAAAGGGTTTTTGGCCTCAAGGCATGTATACCACTGGCATTGGCTCTTAAAGTAGAGGTAAAACTCCGAAGCCCCTCCAAACTCTAAAAACTCTTGCAAAGAGGCCAAAATAGCTTTTGCTGTCTTAGCAAGTTTCAGTTTTTGAAAGAAAATCTCCTCTCCAAATGTAGTCACTGTGCCCTCTGGCAAGCTAAAGCCTAGCGGCAGCTGGTCGATGATAGGGTGAGAATGGGGGAAGAGATTGGGCTTACCTTGCCTTCCATCGAAAGCCTGGCTAGACGTGAGAGTGCCTGTCGCTTGCATGAAATGACCCTGAAATGATGTTTTTAGCTGTTAGAGATTGGCCCTATATAAAAAGAGCGCCCTTAGAAATTTCTAAGAGCGCTCTTTTTTTAAGCGGTTTTCCTTTTTGTCTTCCAAGCCAAAAGAGAGGCGATGAGGAAGGCTGCCAGCAGCCAGCCCCAGCGCACGATGAGAGAGAGCCTCTCCTCTTGCATCTCTTGCAGGGCGACGCCGCACAAGATGACGCTAATGAAAAAGAGCACTCCCGACGCAAAGAGGTAGACGGTTGTCTCCGACTCAATCTCCAGCGCCTCTTGAAAAGCGCGGCGCATCTCTTTAGATAAAAAGATGAAGACGATCAATTCAAAAGCGGCCGCGATCAGCATATTGATGCCAAGCACCATCGGCGCCAGGGCGCCAAGCAAATGCTGGCCATTGCCCATCGAAAAGAAGATCGAGATGAGAAGGGCGAGAAAGGCTGTCAAAAAGACAGCTTTTTGCCGCTTCATATTAAATTCGCTCTCTAAATTGCCGACGACTGCCTCTGTGATAGAAAAGACCCCGGTGATGCCGGCGATGAAGACGGAAAAGAAGAAGATCGCTCCTAAAAACGGGCTGAAGAGCGGGCCTGATAGGGCAATGACTTGAGGGAAGATGATGAAGCCCATTTCAAAGATGGAATCTGTTTTGACCAGGCTGTCAAAGGGCACGTTTTGCATGGTGCTCATGGCGCCGATGCTGGCAAAGACCACCCACCCCGCTAAAAAGGAGATGATGAAGTCGCCGCCGGCCACCCACAGCATGGCACGCCGAATGTTGATCTGTTCTTTTGCATAGCGCGAATAGCCTGTGATGATGCCGAGCCCCAAAGATTGGCTGAAAAAGAGATGCCCAAAGACATCGCGCCAAAGCGAGGGGTCTTTGAGGCGGGCAAAATCGGGCGTCAGAAAATGGGAGATGCCATAAAAAGCGCCGGGAATGAAGGTCGTGAAGAGGGCAAAGAGGGCGATGATTAGCGTGAGCAAGGGCATGAAGATGCTGCAAATCTTTTCAATGCCGTTTTGAATCTGGCGGCAGAGGATGATCGCCGTAAAGGCTGCGACGCCGCAGGTGCCGATGAAGACGGGCCAAGAGAAGTCTCCCCATACGGCCAAAGAGCCGCTATCTTTTAAAAAGGAGGCTTTAAAGAAGGAGGCTGTATCCGCTGGGATTTGGCTTGTCAGAGCGTAGTAGCTATAGCAAATTGCATACGCTGTCAAGACAGCGTAAAAGCCACCGATGGTGAGGCAAGAGAGCGTCGACATCCAGCCGATGACCCGGCCCGGTGCGTTGGCCGCTCTGCCACAGGCAGAGACGATAGGCAATTGGTAGCGTTGCCCAATGAGCGCTTCTAAGATGAGCATCGGCACGCCGAGCGAGAGATAAGCAATCAGCAAAGGAATGAGAAAAGCGCCGCCGCCATTTTTATAGCACTGGGAGCTAAAGCTGAGCACATTGGCAAAACCGACAGCTGAGCCGAGAATCGACCAAATGTAGCCCATCTCGCTCTTCCATCCGCTTTCCGTTGTCGAGTCTTGAGAGTTCATAAGATGCGGAGATCCTCCCTGGAGGTGATCTAAATTTAAAGGCAAAAAAAATAGAAAAAATTAAAAAAGAAGGATTTTTTAGAAGTTCGCAGCAAAGAGAGGGGAAAAAGGATCGCTGAAGAACAAAGCCTTTTTTAAAATGAAAAAAAGCTATTTTATCTGTTGATTGTTTTTATGTCAATGCGATTAGAATAGCCTTTAAACAGGGGAGATCGAAGATGCCCATCGATGCCAAATCAAGTCTGAAGACGCAGCAAGAACGCGCCATCGCTTATCTCAAAGAGCTTAGAGAGGAGATCATAGGGGCCTTTACAAAGCTCGACACGGCCTCTTTTACAAGAAAGCCTTGGAACTATCAAAAGGGCAGCGGCGGTGGAGAGATTGCCCTTTTAAAAGGCTCTACGTTTGAAAAGGCTGCTGTCAACTTCTCCGCCATCCAGGGCGACAGCTTCCCGATGGGCGATGGGAAGGGCCCCTTTTTTGCCACCGGCGTCAGCTTGATCACCCATATGCAAAACCCCCATGCCCCAACTGTGCATATGAACTTGCGCTACATCCAGACTGAAGAGGGCGCTTGGTTTGGCGGCGGCTATGATTTGACGCCCATGGGTTTTAAAGTAGAAGAAGACCGGGTACATTTTCACCAAACGGCAAAGGAAGCGCTCGACCCCTTTGGCGAAGAGCTCTATCCATCTTTTGCCAAACAGGCCAAAGAGTATTTTTACATCCCCCACCGCCAAAAAGAGCGCGGCGAGGGCGGCCTTTTCTTCGACCACCTCGATGCCGCCGACTTTGACCGCCATTTTCCCCTATGGCAGGCCATCGGCGCCTCCTTTTTACCCGCCATCATCCCCATCTATGAAAAACGGATTAGCACTCCCTATGCCTCTCAGGATAAAGAGATACAAAACAGCTTGCGCGCCCACTACGTGGAGTTCAATCTCATCTACGATCGGGGCACCCGCTTTGGCTTCCTTTCCGGCGGCAATCCAGAGGCCATCCTCTGCTCCATGCCCCCGACAGCCACTTGGTAAGCAGGGGAAGCTTTTATAGGTTCACAGTTCATGAGTATTAAAAACTATCTATTTTAATTTTTAATTGGTTTGCAGATCGCAATTAATTGTTATTTAAATTGAAAACAATTAGACTGCTTCCCCTTCTTTAAATTTAAATAGTGGAAGAATGCTCATGACCTGTATTACTTATACATCAGCCAATTTTACGCCCCCTAATCGCAATCCACAAGAGAGAGCGTCAGATTTTAAAAAGCTTCTCTTTCAACTGCACCGCAGAACAGACGAGGAAAAAGATAAGCGTCTTTACTTTAACTCCAATTTAGAGGTGGTTCATACAAGGCAGCAGGCTGTGAACCGCGCATCGTTTATCCTTGAAATTGTCGATCGCGCCCTCTCTCTTTTAGAAGCCAACATCGCGACCGTTGCCGCCGATTATCCGCGCTTTCGATCCTTGTTAAACAAGCGATTCAAAATAAAATATTTAAAAGGCGATAAGAGTTTGCAAGACCTGATGCCCGCTTTTTATTTTTATGACCATCTCCTATTAGACCGACAAGAGATGCCGGTCAAGGCTTTGCTCGATCAGGGAAAGATATCGCTAGCTGAACTTTTAAATCGAAAGCCGCATCAATTGACTGCGGAAGAAGCAGAAGAGGTGCGCCTTTTTATCGCCCTAAAATTTGGTGAGAGAGCCGCTTTGATTCAAGAGATGCAAAAGGTAGAGCTAGAGCTCCTTACCTTAGCTTGCGATAAGACGTTGACCCAAGACTACGAAATCAAGATTGAGCACCATGCCCGTTTCATCGCAGGCTCTCACCCGCACTATTATCTGCCCGACATGTATGGCCAAGATTTAGATGAGGAATTGGATGAAGATCAGTGGCAACAGGTTGCTGACATTTTTGACTTTAGTGAAGATTGCTTGGAACTGAGCCCAGCGCAGTTAAGGGCAAGAGCGGCCGCCGCCATTTTAGCGGCCGATAAGAGGCCGAGGCTCAAGCGCATAAAAGATGCCTATCTCCAATTCCTTAAAAGCCGAGCCAGCCAAGCATTCAGATACTATCAAAACGAACAATCGAAAGGGTTGCAAACGTTATTTGATTTTGCAAAGCTAGACAACTTTATCACTGCCGATTGCCTGGCCAAAAATCACATTCTCAATCCTCAATATGCCAAGCTTGCCAGACAGCTGCAGCAGTTTCAGCGCCAGATTCAAAACATTTACCCCGAGCTGAAAAAAATCTCTTCTCTAGATACAGAGCCGGGAACAGAGGTCTCCTATAACGATAGCGCTAGGAGCGTCGTGCGGCTGGAAAAGATCAAAAAGAAGGTGAAAGAATTGCTAGAGCAGGCAGTTTTGCAATTCAACAAACGCTACTCACAAAATTACGCCGACTACGCCAAGGCTTATGAGCTCTTGCGCCTACATGAAAGTTGGAAGCGGGGAAAACTTAAATCCGCGCAAAAGCTGCCGGTGAAAAGCTACAACTGGCAAGTGTTGCCCCAACCTAAAGACTATCTGCCGCTAGACCTTCATCAATTTGTCTATCATCAGCAATTTGTCGACGAAGATGTGGCTAGGCTAGAAGAGTTTATCCAGCGCAAAGGGAAAACTAAGAGCTTAGAGGCCGCCGAGCTAAAAAGCGCTTTGCCATCAGATCTCCCGGCTAAAGAACTAGCTAAAGAACTGGATAAAGAAAACATTCAGCCCGCCGCAGCTCCTTTAAACTATGCCGAGCTGATCCAACTCTTCAAGAAGACTCAAGAGTCGCTTCAGCAAACCCCTCTATTTCAAAACTCGCCCTTTGACTGCAACTTAAGCGAGCGCGTCACCCGCTGGCTCCATCCAAAACCTGGGCGCGATCCCTTCTTAGACCCAGACTATAAGGATAAAGGCATTTTCGAGGAGACAAAAGAGTGGATCTCTTTTATCCATGCCTTTGCGCGCGCGGCCGACCGCATCGTCGACCGCTATGGCAAAAAAGCAAAAACACTCGAAAAGTTAGATTCTTTCGGGAACACTGCCGTAAAAAGCCGCATCAAATGTCAGATTTACTGCGAGCTCCTTTGGAAAGGCGAAGCTTATCGCGGCGAGCTCACCTATGCTTACGATCCAGACCAACGCACTCTTTTTCATCGCGCATTTAAAGAAGATAAATCGATTTCTATAGAGGAAAGAGGTGAGCTTAGAGAGAAGCTGTCATCCCTCCAAAGAGAAAAGAGGCCCTCTCAAAAGCCGGCCCTCTCCTCTGATCAAAGCTACGTCATGGCTTCCGATGAGGGGTCGACTCAAATTGAGGATCCGCGCCATGGCGCCTTTTTAAACCTCGTCCACGCTCAAAAATGGAATTCGCGCGTCGGTTACAGCTTGGGAAAGGGTTGCAGCTCTTAAAAGGCTTGCTGCTAGCTCAAACCGATCAGGGGAGAAGGCGCTCTGGCGGAATCGGGCGGATGGGGCAAGCGATGGCGATTTTGCGCCGGTTGCGGGCAAAGAGGCGGTAGAGCGGATCTACTGCCCAGGCAAAGGCTTGTAGGGGCTTGAGCCAAAAAAGCCCTCTTCTCTTTGCCAAGAGGCGCAAGATGGCCCGGCTATACAACGAGTAAATGAGCGTTCCGCTTTGCTCTTCTAAGAGGACAAGGCTGTCGGCTTGCCGGTGCGCGTCATCGAGCAACATGTGCGCCGTCTTCCCTTTTAAAGGGGCAAAGTAGAGATCAGAGAATGCCTTTTGGTGGCCGATGAGGCTGAGTGCCCTTTGGCAAAAGAGGCAGTCTCCATCATAAAACAGGATGGGGCGCTCTTTTAAAAGGGCCAGCAGCTCCTCTTTAGAGTAATCAGGGCTCACCGATCAGCTCCTGGTTTTTCACCACAGGCTTTTCTTTTTTGATGGCGTCAAATTGCTTGAGCAGGGAAAACAGCTCATCTTCTGAGCATTGCCCGCTATGTATCTTTGTCTTGATCAACTCCCTCTCCTGCATCCAATTGCGGTCGAGCATCTTCTGAATGGTCTCGATGAGCAGCGGCTGCCAGCGCTCTTTTTTAATTTTCTTTTTATAGATCTCTTGAAAGAGGTGCTGGCCTTGTTCGCTGTCGACTTTCAACAAGAGGGCCAGAAGATCGAGCGGCTTGCCCAGCGCATACTCTTCCATGAAGGCAATAAAGACATGGCGGCAGATGGCGCTATGGAAGTCGCTTGGCTGGAGATTGAGCTGGCAGATGGAGACCACTTCTTTTCGATGGGGACCCAAGGTGAACAGCCAGCGGAGCAGGTCAGTTTCCAAGATGCGGTCGCCGTCGAGCTCTTGCTGGTTTAAGAAATTTAGGCGCAATGTCTTTTGAATATGGCTTGGAGGGGAGGCGTCTTTTTGAAAGATGGCCTCTGGCAGATGCAGCAGCTGGGCCAGTTTTTTGCGGCTTTCAAAGGCCATCACCGGGTCATCCCATTCTTCCATTCTCTTTAAGATTTGCTGGGCTAGCTCATTTTTGCCGGCCGGGCTCATGCCCGTCTCTACGCTTAAGTGCCCGACTAAAAAGGAGAGGTAGTCTGTGCTCTCTGAGAGGAGGCGTTCCATCTCAGGCGGCCCTTTTTGCAGCAAGATGCTGTCTGGATCTTGCCCTTTGGAGAGGGGGAGGACCAAGACATCGATGCTGGCCTTTTGTAAAAGGTGACCGACTTTATCGGTGGCTTCACGCCCCGCGCTGTCGCCATCGAAGGCTAAGAAGGCCTTTTTGACTCCCAAATTGGTGAGCTCATGCAGGTGCCCTTCGCCAAATGCGGTCCCTTGGGCGGCGACAGTGATGGCATAGCCCGAGGCGATCATGCGCAGGGCGTCGAGCTGCCCCTCCACCAAGATCACCTGCCGCTCTTTGGCAATTTTGCGGCGACAGAAGTTGAGGCCAAAGAGGATTTTAGATTTTTTAAAGAGGGGCGTCTCAGAGGTGTTGATGTATTTGCCGCCCATCGTCTCTTCTTTGTATTTGCGCGCTGAAAAGCCGATCAAGGTGCCCATGCCATTGCGGATGGGGAAGGTGATGCGGTCGATAAAAAAATCGCGGTAGCGCGCATCGCCGCTTGGCGTGATCAATCCCGCTTGTTGCAAGATGGCATCGCTAAACTTTAAATGGTGCAGGTAGGCCCTAAGCATTTTGGGCGTCTTTGGCGCCAAGCCGATGCCGAAAAGGCGGATAAAATCTAAATCGCAGCCCCGGCTATAGAGGTAAGAGAGGGCTTGCTGCCCTTCTTTGGTGTGCAGCAGCATCGATTGAAAAAAAGAATTAGCGCTCTCTAGGGCCTGCTTTAAGCGCCCTTTATCGATCTCATCATCTTCTTTCTCGGCAATTTCCAGCGCGACATGAAATCGCTCGGCCAATGTCTCGACAGCATCTTGAAAAGATAATTTTAAGTAATTCATCAAAAAAGAGATGGCATCGCCATGAGCGCCGCAGCCAAAAGGTCGACGCGCTGTCTGAGATTTTCTAAGCTGTCTTTTGTAAAATAAGCCATACCGAAAGAACTTTGCAAAAAAAGATTTTTAATTATGATCCGCATGAAGTCAAAAGAGGAGGGGGGTATCCTCTCTCTGAAGACTTTCCATCATTTCAATCAGGCGGTTTTATTCATGGGCTCTGCAGTCTCATCTTATGCGTCAAAGCCGGGAAAAGTCAGGCTGACAGGACTGACTTCCGGCATGGATACTGAAGCAATTGTCGAACAGCTGCTGGCAGTCGATCGGCAGCAGATCGATAAGCTGAAAGAAGATAAAGAAATCGAATCGGCTAAGATTCAGACTTGGGGCGATATCTCGCAACAGCTGAAGACCCTGGCTCAGTCAGTGACCAAATTAAAGAGCGACGGCACCACAGGATATACCCTTTTTGACAATAAAACAACAGTGATCGGCGATCCGCAGGTGGTCACAGCGACTGTATCGAGCGCCGCCATCCCCGCCACTTACAGCATGAGCGTCGTCACGCTCGCAGCTCCCGCTGTCGCCTACGGGGCGCAGCTCGCAGTGAACTATACGTTGCCCACAAGCGGCACCATCCATTTAAATGGCACGACCATTTCCTTGACCGCCGGGCAGACGCTATCGGAAATTACCCAGCAGATCAACAACGCCCCCTATGCGGCAGGTGATGAGATTACGGCCATCGTCATCGACAGGCGGCTGGTTTTGCAGTCGCAGACCGGCGCCGACTATGCGATTGAGGGAACTGTCAACGGCGCCCACCCCTTCACTTTGGCCACCGATGACCCCAATGACATTTTAAAGACGCAATTTGGCATTCTCGATGGCAGCGGCGATTTTGTCAACGCCGCGCAAAACTCCGGCGATGCCGTCTTTTTGATCAACAACATCGCCATGACCCACAGCTCGAACACTGTGACCGATGCCATCCCTGGAATGACCTTGAATCTGCTCAACCCCGGCACATCGATGGTCGAGGTGGTCAATGACACCAAAGGAATTAAGGAGACCATTAAAACCTTTGTCAACTCATACAATGAAACGCGCGATTTGATTAACCGCACAAGAACGGCTAAATTGAGCGATGAAGATCAATTTGGTCTGTTCCATTCCGACAGTTTGCTTAAAGAGCTATTTAGCAGCTTGAGGCAGTCTACGACAAGCGGCGTCTGCTTGGGCGGCTCCATTTGGAAGAGCACGCTGACAGCTCAAGCTCCCGCTCTGCTTGGGGCGACGAGCTTGAGCATCACCGGCTTTGCCTCGGCGGTAGGATCACTGCAAGCTGGCGATTCTTTTGTCATCGATGGCGACACCACCGTCTATAAGCTGCAAAATTCCGCCTCCGTCGCCGCCAACGCATCGACTGTGATGATTACCCCCGCTTTAACTCAAGCTGTGGCAGGGGGCGCCTCGATTCGCGTGGTGACGCGCACTTTAGATGATATTGGCGTTGGCGTGCGCACCGACTCCGTATCTGGAGTGGATGGGATATTAGGCGTGCTTGATGAAGGCTTGCTCGACAACATGCTCTCTTCAAATTTATCGCTGGTCAAAACGCTATTTACGCGTGTCGATGCCAACAATAAGGCATCGCAGGGGATTGCCGGAAGACTCTATACCTGGATCGACGCCCAGACAAAAATCAGCTATTTTCAAACGACCAAGCGAAATATCGACGACATCAAAATTGCCAGCTTGAAGGGGGGGATGGAGCGCATTGATGATCATGTCAAGCGCTTGGAGGGCCGTTTAAAGTCAAAAGAGAATTCGCTGCTGCGCAAATTCACCCAGATGGAGAGCGCCATCTCCCGCGCGCAATCTGCCGGCGGCAGCATCGCTGGACTTGCCGGAGGGCAGCAAGGGAAGTAAAAAGAGAAGACAGCAAGCGCTCCTTTCTTGTATGCTAAGCGCTTGTTCATCTTTTCCTGGGAGGGGAGCCCCTCCCTTTCCAGGTATTTTGCGCCCTGCCGAGTTTGCCCTATGGAATATTCTAACAGCGACCTTTCTTTGCCTTCTCTATCGGTCATCATCCCCACCTACAATTCAGCTGAGGGGATCGATATCACTATCGATAGCTTGATGCAGCAATATTACCCCTCTTTAGAGGTGATCGTCATCGATGGCGGCAGCGAAGACCGTACGCTAGAATTTATCAAAAGCAAAGCTTTTGCCGCGGTCAAAATCTATGTCTCTCCGCAAAGAAACCTCTTCGACCGCCTCAACCGAGGCAGCGTCCTGGCCAAGGGCACCTACCTCAACTTTCTTTTCCCCGGAGATAGCTACCTCCATCCTCATGCGCTAGAGCAGATGATGCATTTGGCAGCATTGGAGAAAGGGGAGGAATACCCCGATCTTCTCTATAGCGGCTGCTTGCTGAGGTCCCCCGGCCGGGAAGTGCAGATTGTCAGCGAAGCGCTGTCAGTCCAACTGGCCAAGAGGGGAGAAGAGCCCGCCCGCCTGCAGTCCCTTTGGCTGCGCCGCGATTTCTTCTTTGCCATCGGCCAATTTCCCAATTCCTGCCTCAAGCGTGCCGGCTTTGACCTCATCTGCCGGATTTTACAAAAAACTCCTTTGACATTCTCCCGTTCGACCCATATCTTGGTGGATCATCTAGATAGACCCCGCAATTTGCGCCGCCGCTTCAGCCATTTTTTAGAGACGGCGCAGCTGATTTTTCATTACTTTGGTTTTTTTGCGGCCCTATCTTATGTTTTACAGATCGATCGCCTCAAGCGGTCCCTATTTAGGAAAAGGTAATGCGCTGTCTTCTTGCAGAATTTGAGCGCGGCGATCTCATCGCCGACTATGAAATTGTAGATGCCATCGGCAGAGGCCCTCTGGCGACCACTTATCAAGCCAAAAACGCGCAGGGCCAAGAGGTGGCGCTCAAGATCTTTAAAATCCCAAAGAGCTTGCCTCTCGAGTGGCTGCAGAGCTTGCAGATTGAGACCAGCCTCCTTTCTCGGTTGAGCAGCCCCTATATCGATCAACCGCTGGCGAGCGGGCGCGTCCAAGACTTTTATTTCATTGCCAAAGACTTAGGACTAGGGCAGCCTGGTGCGCCCCTTCATTTGCGCGACTATCTCAAGCAGCACCAGCAAGAACGCCTTTCTCCGTTTCTTGCCTATCATGTCATCGAGCAGATTTTGCTGGCGCTGACCGATGCCCTCTCTTTTGTCGATGCTTCTCATCAAGGATTAGTCCACGGCAACCTCAAGCCGGAGAACGTGCTCATCTGCCATCAGGATACTCCTTGGCAAAAGGCGCCCTTTGCGGTGAAGGTCTCTGACTTTCAGCCCTACGGCCTCATCTCCTCAGAGGTGATCTCTACCGGTTTTAAAGTATGGCAAGAAACCTTGCAAGGCTCTGAATATCGCATTGACTATTCGATCAAAGAGGCCTTGCAATCGATCTATTCGGCCTATCACTACCGCGACCCTCTCGACATTGGCGTGCGCAAGACGCCCGACTCAGATGTCTTCTCTTTAGGGATGCTCGCCTATGAGATGCTAAGCGGCAAGCTGCCTGTCGGGCGCTACCCTGCCCTTTCAGATTCTTTAGAGATCGATCCCGTGTGGGATCTGTTCATCAACCGAGCGCTCAGCCCAAGGAGCCGTTTTTCTTCGGCTTTCGAAGCGCTGGAGTTTTTAAGGGAGGAAATCTCTCCTCTAATTGAAGATCCGTTGGCCGATGCTTTAGAGAGCAAAGACGATTCTAAAGAGAGTGCTTCCCCTTTCAGCCGCGAGAGAGGCTCACTCACTCCAAAGGGCATGGTCTACTTGCCAAAATCTGACTTTTTGGTCGGCAGCGCCGACTGCGGCGATGACGCATCGCCCCAGCACCTTTGCCAGACAGAAGGGTTCTATATCGATCGCCATCTGGTGACCATCGCCCAATTCCAGCAGTTTGTGTCAGAGACAGGGTACCAGACTTTGGCTGAGAAGGAGGGCGGCGCCCCTCTTTGGGTCGATGGGCTCTGGCGCTTCACGCCAGGCCTGTCTTGGAAAAATCCCCAAGGGCGCGCTCTGCCCGGCGATATGCAGCGCCATCCTGTCACGCAGGTGGCCTATGTCGACTGCTTAGCTTATGTCGCTTGGGCCGAAAAGCGCCTGCCTACAGAAGAGGAGTGGGAATATGCCGCCCGCGGCGGGCAAAAAGAGAGTGCTTATCCGACAGGGGATTCCCTAAGCGCCTCTCAAGCTAATTTTTCTAGCGACTCCACCTCGCCTGTCATGGCCTATCAGGCAAATGGATTTGGCCTCTACGACATGGCCGGCAACGTATGGGAGTGGACGAGCTCTCTTTATGAAGCCTATCCGGGCCATCAAAAAAACAATCCCCATTTTGGCAATGGCTATCAGGTGGTGCGAGGCGGCTGCTGGCTCTACGATGCCTCAGCCTGCCGCGCCTCTTTGCGCAACGCCTGTGATCCCGTCCACTGTTATCCAACGGTGGGCTTTCGCTGCGTCGCCGACTTCTCCCTTTAATGGGAAGAGAGGCTCGATCGCAAGCATTGCGCAAAGAGCCGGGTGAAAAGTCAAAAGTGAAATGGGATCTCTTCTATCCAGAAAAAGTGCAGTGTTTAGAAGAACAAACTGGACCTGGAGCAGAGCTGGGCAATATTCGAAGCAGCGATGACTATAAAGGTTGGATAAAAAAGGGGCGGCCGATCAAGCTTTGGCTATGACTGCTCGGGATTTGTGCAGATGGTCTACCGCCAAATGGGCATTCAATTGCCAAGGAACAGCAATCATCAGCTGCATTGGGATGGGTTTCGAGAGGTGCCTTTGGAGCAGATTGAAAAGGGCGATTTGATCTTTTTTGGGCAAGACCCGCAACGAGTCTGTCATGTTGGTCTTTGTCTTGGCGGCGGGGAGTTTATCCATGCTTCAGTGAATGAAAACAAGCCCTATTTGAGAATCAGCCACTTAAATGACCCGGCCTGGAATGGCTCGGGATCTTTAAAATACCGTTTTGCCAGACGTTTAAAGAGCCGGTAATTTTTCCCTTTTCAATTTAAGAAAAGGCATGCTAATTTCCCCCACATTGAAAATACTAGGGGGGAATCCAAAATGAATAGCATGCAATCTTTTGATGCTAAGGTATTTGAGATATCCGAAGTGGAGAATGTTTATCGAAGCTGGCTTAAGACAGATAGCTTAGAAG
The DNA here is from genome assembly GCA_029240195.1 of Chlamydiales bacterium. GTDB lineage: Bacteria > Chlamydiota > Chlamydiia > Chlamydiales > JARBTN01 > JARBTN01. The sequence goes on along the minus strand of JARBTN010000037.1, from coordinate 2,459 downwards.
GCTCTTTGCAAGTGCGCGTTTTAGATTGCGTATTGAACGTTGTCTTTCAACGGGCGCAAGTGATCTTTGCCAAAGGCGAGCCTGAAAGCTGGCAGGAGCGTTGCTACGCAATCAATGTCTCTTCAAATGCGCTGCCAGTGCAGCTGGTCTTCACTAACATCTTTAAAGGGGGATTTGAAAGGGGAGGCCGTTTGCGCTTTTTTGCCTCTTTAGAGGAGATGAAGGGGCAATTGAGTGGAGAGGCTATCTCTGAAAATCAGGTGGCTTGGCCCAAAGCGTTGGTCCTATTAAACTGCCCTCCCTTTTAAATGGGGGCGCCTTCATATATAAAAAAGTAAGGCGCCCTTTCTCTATCTCAGCAAGCGATTGCACATTTCCAATTGCGCGCGCAGCTCATTTAAAATGGCATCTTCTTTATTCAGTGTTAAGCGCTTATTGATGATTTTGGTTGTGGCATGTAAAAGCGGCCTCATCTGCTTGAGCTTTTCTAAATAAGCGCTGTCCTTGGCTCCACCTTGTAGCTCTTGGTTGGCATTGGCCATGCCCTGATTCAGAGGAGAAAGGCTGTAGTGAAGAACGCCTAGCCCATGATCCATCAGTTTTTGATGGCGAGCTTTCGCTTCTTCGATGGCGGGCAGGATATCGTCGAGAAAGCTCAAAACAGCGCCAAGTGCTTTGACAACAGAGTCTAGGTAATTGGCAGAAAGGCTTTTTTTGCGCATCTCAAGCAAGGTCTCTTGCATTGTTCTAAGCCGTTCTATGTCGGCTAAAAGCTCATTCCAGCTTTCTTCAGCTTGCAGCAAAAGTTTGAGCTGAGCGCTCGGCTCATCGTCAGTCGCTTGCTGTTCTTTGGCTAAGTCTTTGGTTTTCTCAAGAAGGTAGAGAATGCGGGGATAGAGCGCATCTGTTTCAGTGACGAGCTTAGCTGCTTGCTCATCTGCCTGTTGAATCGATTCTGGGTGGGGTTGGTTTAAAGGTCTTGTCATGCGTTCACCTCTTCAAATTAGAGATTGTTGGCTATAAAACAAGTACTTGCAAAGATAGCCTATAACTCTTGGAATTAAAAGTAACGCTCAAATTTCTCCTTCTCCTGCACACTTCAGCTTCCGCGAAGTTGGCCGCGGCCAATTGGTTTGCTTTAAAAAAATAATTTTTGTGTTATAAGAGAGCGGTTTTTTAACCAAACAAGCTAAGAGGCAATACCATGGATGCACCTGACCAATACTCAACCGTATCTTACCCAAGCGTATCTCAAGATACGATGTTACTATTTTATGAGGCATCGGAACGCGCTGACTTTCAAGAAGTTGAAGCTATGGAGCGGCGGTGGGCTATTTTGAAGCGGCGCTCGCGCGATCAATTTCCCGATTATGAACAGTTGGGCTATTCGATCCTTAAATCAATCAAGAAAGTGAGTCGGACTTTTTGCCAGAAATTTGAAGAGAGCGCGGCTATCTATGGCTGGAGTCATGAGGCCTGTCTCCTATTAAATGCTTCTAACAACTTAGCAGAGCGAGCAATCAAGATCAAGAGCCATGCGTTGCTTTTGGAGAAAATCAACGCCATGCATAGTTTTTCCCTGGCAATTTTGCACAGCGATTTCCTCGAATGGCTGCTAAAGTCTTTCAAGGAGAAGGGATTGCAAGCAGGCATTTTTTGCGAGGAGATGGGCGATAAATTGACCCGGTTGAAGAGCTGCTTTTTAGAAGGCGATTGCCCTCCTCTGATCAAGGACTTGGTAGATCGAGAAGCGGATTTAGCCAATGCAAAGGCCTGCTTATCATTATGCATTCAAGATTATCAAGAGGTGGCAGGCGACGAGTACCGGGAGGCGGTTCCTCTCCCTTTGGAACCTTTGGCGGCCTGCCAGGAAGCTGAAAAAAATTTTGAGGCGCTGGCAAAGGCGCTCAAGTTGGATATAGAGCTGGCCTTGCATCGCATTGAGAACCTGGGGTCCGCCTCTCTTTGGGATGAAAGAGGCGAATAGAGCCTATTTTTGACCTCTGCCAAAGACCCTCGGCTCCCTTGAAGGAGCCGTTTTTTTGGCTGCTCGCTCTTTAAGCTGTGGGGGCGAGAGCCAGCTGGCCGCAGGCGGCGGCAATGTCGTCCCCTTTGGTGTAGCGGCAGGTGTGGTTGATGTCGTTGGCGTAGAGAACGGCGCGAAAGCGCTGGATGGCATCTTTTTCGGGCCGTTTAAAGAGCATGCCGGGGATTGGGTTGTAGGGGATTAAATTGACGGTGCACTGACGGCGTTTGACGAGTGAGACGAGCTCTTCGGCATGCTCGGGCTGGTCGTTGATGCCCGCCAAGAGCGTGTATTCGAAGGTGATATCTCGCTTTGTTTTGGCCGCGTAGTCATCCATCGCGGACAAGATATCCGAGAGTTCGTATTCGCGAGCGGTGGGGATGATCTTCTTGCGCAGGTGTTGATTTGGTGCATGGAGAGAGAGCACTAAGTT